>JBQTJM010000289.1:0-1880 GCA_052387115.1 Gammaproteobacteria bacterium
TGGCGCGGGCACGCGCCCTACACTTGCTATGCAAAGGCGCAAGCGCAGAACCTCCCCATTGGTTCAGGGGTCGTGGAAGCCGCGTGCAAGACCCTCGCGACCCAACGGATGAAACGTTCGGGAATGCATTGGCGCCATGCCGGGGGGCAGGCCATCTTGACGTTGCGCGCCCTCCACCAAAGCGAGCGTTTCGCGCGTGCCTCGAAGTTGTTGTCCAGCACCTACCAACGCATCGTCGAGATCCCCGAAAACGTCGTGCTGTTCCCTAAACGAACGGTGCATTGAGCTCTCAGTATCAGAGCTACACCCAGGTGAAAACGGCTTGAGAGACAGTTGCCGGCGGTCGGGGGTCGGCGGCATCAATGTATGCGCGCCCCCTGGCCCAGTGATTTCACTCGCTCCAGTCGCACTGACCCCAGCAGGCAGCAGCGAGCCCCACAACAACCTGCAGCCGTACCTGACCTTCTACTTCTGCATCGCGCTCCAGGGGGTATTTCCGCCGAGAGGGTAGGACGGACGGTATAAAAGGGGGTCTTCCCGCCGAAGACTTAAGGCAGAACTTGAAATCCGGCTTGGCGGAAGTGCTCGTCCAGGGTAAACGCGGTGTCCAATTGCTTGAGCTGCATCGTGACAAAGGAGCTGCAGTCGGTGACGCTCCAGCCTTTGTCCGGGCGCTTGCGAAAAAGGCCCCAGGCTTCGTCGATATGGCGCGGTTCGAGGTAGAGCAACTGCACGAGCCGGCTGGCCAGGATCCGGTCAATGAATCGCACCGCAGTGGCATGATCGATACGCGCTTGGATCAGGGTGGCGGTCTCATCGACAATGTAATCTGTCGTCAAGAGCGGCTTTTCGATTCTGCAGCAAGAACCGCTGACACATGGCGTGGTCACGATCTCGCCGGGCCACGACGGCAAACCGCGCGCTCGTGTCTACGAAGAGGGGCTTTATCGTTTGCCGTCTCCGTAGAGGAACGTGTCGTGCTTGCGACCGGTTGCTTCGTCGTCGCCGTCCGCGATGCCGATCAGCTCCCATAAGGGATCATCTTGCCGCGCCTGGTTCTGCACGTAATCATCGACGATCTCTCGAAGCAGGCCGCTAATCGTCTTGCCCCGTCGTTCCGACTCGGTCTTCAGGAACGAATAATGTCGTTCCTGGAGCAATACTTGCGCTCGATGCATACGATTTACCAGGATGGCTACGAAACAATTGTGTATGGCTAAGCTACTCTTGTCAAACTCGGCGCCCGTGGCGATACGCCAAGGCATCCGACCCGGGACGATTTCTACGCGCTGGCCCTGCCGCGCGCGGACGAGGTGCTCCTGATCGTCGAGGTCGCGGATACCACCCTGCGCTACGACCGCGAGATCAAGATCCCGCTCTACGCCCGCCACGGCATCCCCGAGGTGTGGCTCACCGACGTGGAAGGCCGGACGCTTACGGTATTCGAGACACCGACGGACGGGCGGTACCGCAATGAGCGCCGCGTGCGGCCATCGGGCGCGCTTGCGCCCAAGGCGCTGCCGGGGGTCGAGGTGGATCTGTCGCGACTCTTCGGAAAGATTCGAAAGGAGGTCTCCCCCTTACGAAGGGGGAGATTTAGAGGGGTAAAAAGAGCCGTCAGTGCCTGAGACGAGTGCCGTCTTGAGCCCAGGCGCTTCGACCCCCTCCTAACCTCCCCCTTCGCAAGGGGGGAGGGAAAAGGGGGGCTCCCCCTCGCAAGGGCGCTCCGGGAGAGGGCTAGGGCGAGGGGATCAAGAAGGGCCCATGAGCACGAAAGCCTCAAACATGTCATTGGGATGCTAGTTGAGGTTCTGGCTGAGGAGATGGAGATGGATATTCATGGAGCCGGCTCGAACACTTTTCGTCGTGAAGACTTGGCG
>JBQTJM010000290.1:0-1536 GCA_052387115.1 Gammaproteobacteria bacterium
GGAAGTTGTCCACAGATCCCCAGCTTGGCCTGTGGACCCTGTGGGTAACAGGGATGTTATCCACAAGTCCACAGGCACCCATGCCCTCACCGGCTCGCTACCACCCACAAATTGTCCTGAAGAGCCAAAAGATTAAATAGGGCCACATTCCTTCAGAGGTTGCCAGCCATGAAATTCTCGACCCAGATCAAGCCCATCAGTTACCTCAAGGCCCATGCGGCCGAAGTGGTTCGTGAACTTACCGAGCAGCGCGAGCCCTTGGTCATCACCCAGAACGGGGAGGCCAAGGTCGTTATGGTGGACGTCAAGAGCTACGAAGAAACGCAGGAAACCCTTGCCTTGCTGAAGATCCTCGCCTTAGGCCACCGCCAGATCGAGGAGGGCACGGTTCAGCCTGCTAGTGATGTAATCGCTCGCCTTCGCCAGCAGGGAATTTACGTTAACGAGTGCTACCCCAACAGCTGCTTCGGTGGTGGGGTGGAAAATTCTGGCAGCCTTACCGTTGTCAACAGCACCATTTCGGGTAATCGGCTGGAAGGACGCGCGAGTTCGGGGAGCGGTGGTGGGATAAGCAATTCGGGCACGCTCAGTCTTACGCAAAGCACGATTTCCGACAACTTCGGAGGCGGCGTACAGAACGGTTCACCTTCCTCCACGGTCATACCCTGACCCTTGACCGCACGCTGGTATCGGGAAACGCCCCTGCTGAGGTGATTAACCAGGGCGGAAACACCGTCGTCGCCAACGCCTTCAACGTCTTCGGGCTGAACGGCGCGGCCGGCGTCTCCGGCTTCTCCCCGGGCCCGACCGACATCGTTCCGGCGGGGCCGCTCGGCGCCATCCTCGCGCCGCTCGCCGACAACGGCGGGCCGACCCGCACCCATGCTTTGGTCGCCGGCAGTCCGGCGGTGGATGCGGTCAAGCGGGGTTGTCCGCCACCGTTTACCGATCAGCGCGGGTTTGCCCGCCCGGTGGATGGGGATGGCGATGGGAGGGCCGCCTGCGATGTCGGGGCCTTCGAGCTCGCCGCGCAGCCATTGCCGAACTGCGAGACGGCCCAGCCGACCCAGGGCTGCACGGTCAACGGGGTGGCGAATCGACTGTGCCAAGGCACGACCCGCGGTGACGAGATCTTCGGCACAAACAGGAACGACATCATCTTTGGCCTGGACGGGAACGATCGCATCAACGGCCTCGGCGGCAACGATCTCCTCTGCGGCGGGAAAGGGAACGACATCCTGCGCGGCAAGCTAGGCCGGGATCGGATCTTCGGGGGTCCCGGCGACGACAACCTGCAAGGGGGCAGCGGGAACGACCAGCTCTCCGGCGAAGCCGGCAAGGATTTGCTCTTGGGCGATCGCGGGGACGATGCCCTCGATGGCGGTGCGGGTACCGACAAGTGCAACGGTGACGCCAACGGACCGGCCGGAGACACGGCCACCAACTGTGAGGCGGTCTTCGGCGTGCCCTGAGGACGCAGGGTTCCGCGCACGCGAAGTCTCATAGAGGCGGGCGCGCCTCGAGCGGCAGCGGGAT
>JBQTJM010000291.1:0-1946 GCA_052387115.1 Gammaproteobacteria bacterium
GATCCGTGCCGGGGCAAAGTTCGGTTGTCTGTCATTGACGATGCCGCCCGCCCGGCGTAAAGTGACCAGAATTCTGGTCACCCGGTTATGCAGGACACCCAGTATGAAGACTTTACCGCTGTCCGAAGCCAAGACCAAGCTGAGCGGCCTGGTGAACGAAGTGATGGCCACCGATGAGGAAGTGGTTATCACCAAGAACGGCCGGCCCGCCGCCGTACTCGTCAGCCCCGACGACTATGAAAGCTGGAAGGAGACCATTGCGATTCAGCGCGACCCTGGCTTGATGAACGAGATCCAGGCCGGGCTCGCAGCGCTCAAGGAAAAAAAACAAGGCTTTATACCCTCGAGGAACTTCTGAGCCACAGTGGATGAGTCGCGTCTCGTACCGACTCCGGGCACCTCCCCAGATCAGCGCGCTCATCGGTGGGCTACACCCACGGATAAAAAAGAAGGTCCGCGCCGCGCTCGAAGCGATCCTCTCCGACCCTCATGCCGGCAAGGCGCTGAAGGATGAGCTTGCCGGGCTGCGGAGTTTTCGCATTGGGCACTTCCGCATCGTCTACCGCATTTCGGCGCGTCGCGTGATCGAGCTCGTCGCGATTGGGCCGCGTGAGCGGATCTATGAAGCGACCTACCGGCTGATTGCAAAAGATCCTGATCCTGGGCGCGCGCGAGACTAGCTAGCGAGTGCGTCGGAAAGTACGCCTCAGCTCGGGCGTGCAAACTGGAACTCCGTCGCGTTGATCGCTTTGAGTCTGCCGCCGGCCTGCTGCTCGAGATCGAATTGCAGGATCGCTTCTCGGGTCTTGAGCAGCGCGAAGTGGGGGTTATCGACGTTTTCCTCGTTGCGCGTGAAGTCGCGGATGTGCAGAAAGATGTCGGACTGGAAGTCGGTCGGGCCGAAACCGGTGCGGACCGACAGGAACCCGTAGCCCTTGGACTCGTTCACGGAGTACATGACGCCGCGCTTCTTCCGGTCGCCATTGGCGGAGTCGGCCACAAGCCCGGGCACCAGGAAACCGGAGAAGTAGTAATCGACCTCCTGACGCAGCAGGCGGCTGGTGTTCGCGAACGACAGGAGATCCACGCGCTTGCCGCGGCTCTGAAGGGCCCTGACCAGACGCAGGAAATCCCCATCACCCGTGCCGAGCAGCACATAGTCCAGGTTTTCGGCCTGGAGCAGCGCCTCGACCGCGAGGTCGAGGTCGGCGTTGGCCTTGGTCACCAGCTCGCCCTTGGAATCGCGGTAGCGCAGCACGTCCTTGGGGATCAGGTGAAAACCCATGCGGCGGATAGCGTTGCGGTACTCCTCACCGCGTTGGCGTGCATCCTCATCTTCCTGTTCCCGTTCGCGGTCCACGGCCAGATAGGCGTTGGCGCGCACCACGATGGCGCCCTGGGCCTGGACCAGCTCGCGCAAGACATCGTAGCGCATGCCCCAACCGCCATTGCGGCTCAGATTCTCGACATCCAGAAAGATACCTGCTTTCAGCACCGTTCGCTTCCCTTTCTAGAATAAATCAACTCACAGCGGGATCGGGTTTTTCGGGATCGATCCCGAATTTTTCCAGGGCCTCGGAGACCATGCTGCGCGGCACCGTGCCCTCCTCTGCCAGGGCCGTCAATGCCGCCAGGACGATGTAACCGTGGTCCACCTCGAAGAAACGCCGGAGGCGCTCGCGCGTATCACTGCGGCCGAAACCATCGGTGCCGAGGACGGCGTAGCGCCTGGGCACGAAGGCCCGGATCTGATCGGCGTAGCTACGCATGTAGTCGGTGGCGGCCACGACCGGCCCTTCCCGGCTCGAAAGAGAGGACTCGATATAGCTGATCCTGGGAACCGAGTGGGGATGCAAGGCGTTCCAGCGTTCGCAGGCAAGGCCCTCGCGCCGCAGCTCGGTGAAGCTCGTCACGCTCCAGACATCCGCCGCGACCCCGAATTCTAC
>JBQTJM010000292.1:0-18206 GCA_052387115.1 Gammaproteobacteria bacterium
CGAGACCTTGATCGCCCATGCTCGGGCGCTCGGTTACTACACCAACCTGATCACCTCGGGCCTCGGCATGGACGAGGCGCGCGTTCAGGCATTTCGCGAGGCCGGGCTCGACCATATCCAGTTGAGCGCCTCTGGTGTTTCGCAACACGCGAATGTCGCGGGCGATTAGGGCGACGCGGCCGGAGTAGTGCTCTCTATCGAGAGAAGGTCGCGCTTGAATTGCTCGACAGCTCGATCCTGAAAAACGCTGCCACCGATCCATCCGCCCATCCGCAGACACGTGGCTAAACGAGGGGACCAGGTAACCATGCACACGCACACCGCCAAACAGGACGCCCTGGCCGCTATACAGCGCCTGCCGGAAAACGTGGAGATGGAGGAGATCATGTACCGGCTCTACGTCCTGGAGAACATCCGCCGCGGCCGGGAGGACGCTGTACAAGGCAAGCCCGCCGAAGAGTTGTTGCGGGATATCGAGTCACGCCCTGGGCGGCGATGAGGCCGACGTCGAGCGGCGCCTGGAGCCAGCGGCTCCAGAAGATGAAGCCCTCCAGCCATCGGATCGGGTCGCGCGTCTGCGTTGTTGTCATGAGGATACCTGTCGCGGATGGCGGCGATTTCGGTATTATATCGGCAACACGGCCAACGAGGGGCGTCGGTGAGACTGACGGCAGACGGGCTTCGCCACTGGGAGAACAAGCGCATCACCTTGCTCGGAATGTCCGGGGTCGGCAAGACCCGCCTCGCGACCCTGCTGCGACGATCCCAGTGGTTCCACTACTCCGGCGACTACCGCATCGGGACGCGCTATCTGGATGAGGCGATCCTCGACAACATCAAGTCCCAGGCGATGCAGATCCCGTTCTTGCGCGAGCTGTTCCGCTCCGACTCGATCTACATCTGCAACAACATCACGGTGGATAACCTGAAACCACTGTCCACCTTCCTCGGCAAGCTCGGCAACCCGGAGCGCGGGGGCCTCTGCCTCGCGGAGTTCAAACGCCGCCAGTCGCTGCATCGCGAGGCCGAGATCCGCGCCATGAAGGACGTGCCCGATTTCATCCGTAAGGCACGCGACCTCTACGGATACCGGCATTTCGTCAACGACGCCGGTGGCAGCCTGTGCGAGATCGATGATCCCGAGGTGCTCCGCATCCTCGCCGAGCACACGCTGATCCTCTACATCCAGGCCACCGCCGAGGACGAGGCCATCCTCATCCGGCGCGCGCTCGCCGATCCCAAGCCGCTGTACTATCGCGAGGCCTTCCTGGACGAAGAGCTCGATCTCTTCATGCGCGAGCGCGGACTCTCCTATATCGCGCTCGTCGACCCCGACGATTTCGTGCGCTTCGTGTTCCCGAGGCTGTTCCGATCGCGCATCCCGCGCTACGAGGCGATCGCCGTGGAATACGGCTACACCGTGACCACCAGCGAGCTCTGCGGGGTCGCGAGCGAGGCCGATTTCCTGGCGTTCCTCGCGACCGTGCTCGAGCGGACCCCGGCACGCGCCTGAGCATGCCGCTCGTCGCCAATTCCGAGCTGCCCGCCTTCGCGGCCCTGCGCGCGGAAGGCGAGACCATCCTCGCGCGCGAGGCGGCCCTGCAGCAGGACATCCGCGAGCTCCACATCGGATTGCTCAACATGATGCCGGACGCGGCGCTCGCGGCCACCGAAAGGCAGTTCTTCCGGCTGGTCGGCGAGAGCAACCCAATCGCGCAGTTCTATGTGCATCCCTTCACGCTCGCGGGGCTCGAACGCGATGCCGAGGCGCGAGCGCATATCCGTCGATACTACGAGGATTTCGAGGAGGTCCGATCGGCCGGGCTCGATGCCCTCATCATCACCGGGGCCAATGTGACGCTACCCGATCTGGCGCTGGAGCCGTTCTGGCGGCCGCTCATCGAGGTCATCGATTGGGCCTACGAAAACGTCACCTCGACCCTGTGCTCGTGCCTCGCGACCCACGCCGTCCTGCAGTTCCGTTATGGCCAGAAGCGCCGGCGCCTGCCCGCCAAGCGCTGGGGCGTGTATCCGCACCGGATCACCGATCGCCGCCACCCCCTCGTCATGGGCGTCAACACCCGCTTCGACGTCCCCCACTCGCGTTACAACCAGATCGATCGGGGACAGTTCGAGGCGGCCGGGCTCACCGTCTTGGTCGAGAGCGAGGCGGCCGGCGTACACCTCGCGGTCAGCGCG
This sequence comes from Gammaproteobacteria bacterium, assembly GCA_052387115.1. Classification (GTDB taxonomy): domain Bacteria; phylum Pseudomonadota; class Gammaproteobacteria; order JACCXJ01; family JACCXJ01; genus JACCXJ01. The sequence continues at coordinate 2,200 of JBQTJM010000292.1, forward strand.
GACGGCTTCCGCCTCGTGTTCCTCCAGGCCCACCCCGAATACGATACCGTGAGCCTCCTCAAGGAATACAAGCGCGAGGTGCAGCGCTTTGCGCACGGCGAGCGCGACGACTATCCGCCCTTCCCCGAAGATTATTTCACTCCCCGGGTACAGGCGATCCTCGGCGAGTATGCCGAGACGCTCCACGCCGCGCGATCGAATGGCAAGCCCCTCCCCGAGATGCCCGAAGGGTTGATCGCCCCGCACCTCGACAATACCTGGCACGACACCGCCCTGGCTATCGTCAACAACTGGGTCGGCAAGATCTACCAGGTGACCCACAGCGACCGCCGCCGTCCGTTCATGGACGGCATCGATCCCGAGGATCCGCTGGGACTCCGGCGGCGCTAGCGACCCTCCCGCGCGTGCCCGGCCGATGACACTGGGAGACACGATGCAATTCACCCTCGCCCCGCTGCAATTGCCTTGCGACGTGTGACGGGAAAGTGAGCTTGTTCGAGTTCAGTTATTGGTCTACTATTAGATCATGATCAAGCTCAATGTTCACGAGGCCAAGACGCATCTTTCCGAGTATCTCGCCAAGCTGGAGCAGGGTGAGACCATCGTGCTGTGCAAGCGCAACCGGCCGATCGCCGAGATCCGTCCGATCCCCGCCCTGCCCGATGCGCCGCGCCCGATTGGTCTCGCGAAGGGTATCTTCGAGGTCCCGGCGAGCTTCTTCGAACCGTTGCCGCAGTCGATCGTCGAGGACTTCGACGCCGCCCATTCGTGAGACTGTTGCTCGACACCTGCGCGTTCCTGTGGCTCATCGCGGGCGGCCGCGAGCTGTCGGCGACCGCAGAGTCGTTGTTCCGCGATCCGGCGAACACGGTCTTTCTGAGCCCCGTATCCTTTTGGGAGATCGTGGTCAAGCACCGCTTGGGGCGCTTGCCGCTGCCCGAACCACCCCAGGTATTCGTACCTCGACAAAGACAGCAGCACCGGATCCTGTCGCTGCCACTCGACGAGGAAGCGGTGCAGCAACTCGCGCGCTTACCGGACTATCACAAGGACCCCTTCGACCGAATGCTGATCTGCCAGGCGATCGCGCAAGGTCTCGTGATCCTCACCCCCGATCCGGACATCACACGCTATCCCCTTCGCACGGCATGGTAAGGGGCCCCTCGCAGGAACGGCAGGGATCATCCAGACGCACGCGATGAGCGCACGCCCCCAGCCGGCCGATCCCGGAGAACCAGAGGGCGCGTCGCGGTCGGGCGCGATCGTCCAGGGCCGGTCGAACACATCCGGCCAGGCCTTGGGGGAGATGGCGCCACCGGGGCGAGCCGGCAGCTCTGCCACAGGACCCGTCGGGCAAGCGGTTGGACAGCATCCGCAGATCGTTTCAACATCGGAGGCGTCGCGGCTAGAGCGTATCCGAGAGGCGCAGGCGACCCTCTATCGATATCTGCGCTACGCCGCCTCGCGATCGGATATCGGTCTCGGCAAAGACCTCATCGACCCGTTGATCCCGCTCCTGCGCCAGGATGCGGGGGCCATGAGCCCAGCAGACGAGGCGGTGTTATGGGACGGCTACAATCGCCTGAGCAAGCTCGTGGCGCCGGCCACCGACGAGAGCCTCGAGATCGCGGATCAGATCCGGCAGGCGCGGGCGACGTATCCCCATAACGCCGACACTTGGCCCATCGTGGCGCGGATCCGGCGGGAGCTGCGCAAGATCGTCGTGTTGCTCATCATTATGGTGGCGATCTTCCTCGTCACCCAGGCCTATGTGATCGTCCTGACCGATGTGCTCCAGGACCATAAGTCCCTGCGCGAGGAGCATCGGTCGGTCTTCACGCAGATCCAGACCCTGCGCGCCGCCAACCCCGATCTCAAGGACGAGGCCGTGCCGCTTCAGCCGCTCCTCGACCGCCACGCGGAGCTGGAGGGCAAGATGACGGTCTCGAGCCGCGCCGAGGCGCACCTCATGGCGATGTGGTGGTGGGTGTATCCGAAACCGGACGGGATGGATGGCGCGCGGGAACCCGATGCGGCCGAGGACGTGTCGGTCCGCATGTTCGCCGTCGAAGACTATGCCCGGTCGCTCCTCGGCATCCTGTCGCAGTACGTCCTGCCCCTGATCCTGGGTCTGCTCGGGGCCGTCGCCTATCTCGTGCGGCGAGCGCTCTTCAATCTCGCCTACAACAGTTACACGCCGAGCTTCGGCGGTCAGTTCGCCATGCGCCTGTCCCTGGGCGGGCTGCTCGGCGTCATCGCCGGGATCATGTTCTCTCTCGACGAAGCGGAGATCGAAACCTACAGCCTATCGCTGGTGGTGGTGGCGTTCCTCATGGGATACAGCGTCGAGTTCGCCTTCAGCCTTTTCGACCGGGCCATCGAGCGGGGCCGATCCCTGCTGAAACCCGAGGCGCGCTCCTGCGAGCCTACCGACAGCGGGCAGGACACGAATAAGGCCTGACAGCGCGGCATCGGGCCCCCGAAGCAGCGATTGATGAGCGTGGCCCATATACCGAGGGGGCGCGTTTTCCATGTCCACGATCACCCAGAAGGACACCCCAAGGCCTGACGAACGCCCGGCGCCGCTGCGCTTCATCACGGCCACGAGCCTCTTCGACGGCCACGACGCCGCCATCCACCTCATACGCCGCCTACTCTTGGCCCAAGGCGCCGAGGTGATCCACCTGGGCCACAACCGCAGCGTCAAAGAGATCGTTCGGGCCGCCTGCCAGGAAGACGCCGACGGCGTCGCGATCAGCTCCTACCAGGGCGGCCACCTGGAGTTCTTCCGCTATCTCGTGGAGCGCCTGCGGGCGCAAGGCGCCGGGCACATCCGGGTGTTCGGGGGTGGCGGGGCGACGATCACGGCGGCGGAGGCAGAAGCGCTGGAGCAGGACGGCGTCGAGCGCGTCTACCGGGCGGAGGATGGCGTCCGGCTCGGATTGGAGGCCATGGTGGGCGAGGTGCTGGAGCGCACCCGCCGCTCACCGCCGGGACCGGATCCAGAGCCCCCGGCGGGACCCGACGACCACACGGCGATCGGCCGCGCCTTGTCCCTCATCGAGCGCGGTGCGTACCAAAATAGACTCGCGGACGGGGGGGGCGCGGCGCGGTCCTGCCCGGTCTTGGGCGTCACGGGCCCGGGGGGCTCGGGCAAGAGCACGGTCATCGACGAGCTGCTCGCGCGGTTCCTGGCGGCGTTTCCGGCCATGAGGGTGGCGCTCATCGCCATCGATCCCACGCGCCAAAGGAGCGGCGGTGCGCTGCTCGCCGACCGCCTGCGCATGAACAGCGGGTGTCACCCGCGCGTCTATCTGCGCTCCATGGCCACCCGCAGGCGCCACCTCGCGACCAGCGCGGTGTTGCGCCCCTGCCTGGAATTCCTGCGCACGCTCGGTTTCGATCTGGTCCTCATCGAGACCGCCGGCACCGGGCAGGGCGACACCGAGATCGTCGATCTCGTCGACGTAGCGGTCTATGTCATGACGGCGGACTATGGCGGTCCGAGCCAGCTCGAAAAGATCCAGATGCTCGACGCCGCAGACGCCGTGGTCCTGAACAAGCGCGACAAACCCGGGGCCGCCGATGCACTGCGCGCGGTGCAAGACCACTCGCGGACCCTTTCGAGGGAGGGCAGCGCGGTGTTCGACACCTCGGCGCATCGCTTCGACGACCCTGGCCTGGAACGCTTGTTCGTCGCCCTGTGCGAGCGACTGTCGGCGCAGGGAGGCGCCGATCGGTGGACACCGGCCGTGCGCGGCCGCGCGCCTTCCCAAGCACCGGTTGCCATCGTGCCCCAGGGGCGGTTGCGTTATCTCTCCGACATCGCCCGGCAAGGGCGGGAGGAACGCGAGGCGATCGAGCGAAAGGCACAGGCGGCACGGCGGGCCCAGGCTTATTACTTGAGCTTGGAGGCCCTGGATGTCCCCGACATTCCGGCGCCGCTGGCGGATTTCGGCCCGGCCACGGCCGACCCAGACCCGGTAAGGACCAGGCTCCGCGACGGCTATCGAACCGCCCTGGTCGAGATCGGTGAGGAAGGACGCGAGCTCCTGCGGGCCTGGCCGGAACAAGCGGCGAGGTATCGCGCCGCGCGCCTGGTCTACCGGGTGCGGGACCGGGACCAGGTCCTGGCCAACGACACCGAGAGCCAGAGCGGTCTTTCCATCCCGGCAGTGGCCTTGCCGATCTTCGAGGACTGGGGGACCTTGCTGCGCTTCCTCCTCAAGGAGAACCTACCCGGCAGCTACCCGTATACGGCCGGCGTCTACCCACGCCGGCACCTGGAGGCGCCGGCGCGCATGTTCGCGGGCGAGGGTGGTCCGGAGCGTACCAACCGCCGTTTCCACTACCTCGCGGGCGGGGCCGAGACGACTCGCCTGCCCCGGACCACGCGCCTGTCGACGGCCTTCGATCCGGTCGTCCTGTACGGCGCAGACCCGGACAGCCGCCCCGATGTGTACGGCCGTCTCGGGATGTCGGGCGTGTCGGTGGCCACCCTCGACGACGTGAAGAAACTCTATTCCGGCTTCGACCTCGGTGCGCCCGCGACCTCGGTGTCGATGACCATCAACGGCCCCGCGCCCGTGCTGCTGGCGATGTACCTCAACGCCGCCATCGATCAGGCGGTCGAGAAGCACCTGCGGCAAGCGGGCCGGTGGACGGAGACCGAGGCACGCCTGGACCCGGATCGGCCGCGCTATCGAGGCCCGCTGCCGCCGGGTCATGACGGCCTCGGGCTCGGATTGCTGGGCGTCTCGGGCGCCGAGCTCCTCGATCTCGAGACCTATGTGCGTATCCAGGCCGACACCCTCGCGCGCCTCCGGGGCACGGTGCAGGCAGATGTCTTGAAGGAGGACCAGGCCCAGAACGAGTGCCTGTTCGCGATCGAGTTCGCGCTCGCCCTGATGGGCGATGTGGAGGCGTACCTCATCCAGAACGGCATGCGCCACTACTACAGCGTCTCGGTGTCCGGCTACCACATCGGCGAGGCCGGCGCCAACCCCGTGACCCAGCTCGCCTTCACCTTGGCGAACGGCTTTACCTTGGTCGAGTATTTCCTCACGCGCGGTCTCGCGCTGGACGACTTCGCGCCGCACCTGAGCTTTTTTTTCAGCAATGGCCTGGATGCCGAGTACGCCGTGCTCGGGAGGGTCGCGCGGCGCATCTGGGCGCGCGCCCTGCGCCACGTCTACGGGGCCGGGCCGCGGGGCCAGATGCTCAAGTATCACGTGCAGACGAGCGGGCGCAGCCTGCAAGCCCAGGACATCGCCTTCAACGACATCCGCACCACGCTCGAGGCCCTCTATGCGATCGCCGACCATTGCAACAGCCTCCACACCAATGCCTACGACGAGGCCATCACCACGCCGACCGAGGAATCCGTCCGCCGCGCGCTCGCGATCCAAACGATCATCCGCCAGGAGCTGGGGCAGAGCGTCAACGAAAACCCGTTGCAGGGGTCCTTTTACATCGAAACTCTCACCGATCGGGTGGAGGAAGCGGTGTACGCCGAGCTCGAGCGCTTGAGCGAGCGCGGCGGGGTCCTGGGCGCCATGGAGGGCCTCTATCAGCGTACCAAGATCCAGGACCAGGGCTTGGACTACGAGGCCCGCAAGCACGACGGAAGGCTGCCGATCGCCGGCGTGAACACCTTCCTGGCCCCGGTGCACGTCTCGGCAAAGGCAGAGACCAAGGCCTTGACCCGCGCCAGCGACGAGGAGAAAGACGCCCAGATCGCTGAGCTGCGCCGCTTTCACGCGCGCCATCGCGCTGAGGCCCCGAAGGCGCTAGAGCGCTTGCAAGACGTGGTGCGATCCGGCGGCAACACCTTCGCCGAGCTGATGCACACGGTGCGCGACTGCAGCCTCGGCCAGATCACCGAGGCCCTCTACGAGGTCGGCGGGCGGTATCGGAGGCGGATATGAAGAAAACATCAGAGGGTATCGCCACTATGACAAACAGCCGTGCTAAAGCCCTGGCAGTGCACCGTAACCGCCTGAAAAAGCGCGGGCTGACGCGTGTGGAGGTGCAAGTCCCGGCGGAAGACGCCGAGTTGATTCGCCGGGCGGCCCGGTACTCCCGGGCGAAGCGGACACGGCGGCGCGGTTGCGGGTCCAGTTGCTTGGACTCCTCGGCGCAAGGGCTGAACTGGGGCTCAAGGAACTACTTGCCGCCGCGCCACTCGACGACATCGATCTGACACGCACTCAGCACCAGGGCCGCGCCGTCAAACTATGAGCTATCTGATCGACACCAACATCATTGCCGAAGTACGCAAGGGTAGCCGTTGCGACGCCCGGGCTATTGAATCCGTTCGCTGCGGAATAAGTCCGTCACGCTAACTAAAGCTCCACCCGCACCGATTCCAAGAACGCCTGCGGGGCGGCGACACAGGAAGGTAGGTCGGAACCGGCTTCTTCGGGTTGAAATCACTGGTTCCCAAGCTCCGGCTTGGGAACCCGGTCGGGAAGCTCCAGCTTCCCGGAATTCATTCACACATTGGCACTTGGAAACGCATAAATCAACAGCAATATCGTCAACCGAGCGCCCCTGCCTGAAGTCCGCCCTTTCGATAACTCGCCATGCCTCGCAGCCGTTACCGTGTTCGCCAAGAATCATGCCCGCACTTTCTGACCGCGACGGTAAACTACTGGCTGCCGCTGTTTACCAGGCAGGAAACGGTGAACATCGTCCTGGATTCATGGCGGTTCTTCAGCGCGAGGCCGGACTGGTCCTCTACGGTTACGTCATCCTCGAAAACCATCTGCATCTTGTTGCCAAATCGGAGAACCTGAGCCGGGATATACAGCGTTTCAAGTCCTTCACGGCCAGGGAAATCATTGCCTATCTGGAGAGTGGAGGCTCGAAGAGGCTTCTGGAGTTATTGGCCTTCTTCAAGCGCTCGCACAAGACCGAAAGCCGGTATCAGGTTTGGGAGGAAGGCAGTCACCCGCAACTCATCGGATCCGAGATGATGATGCGCCAGAAACTCGATTATATCCACCAGAACCCGGTCAAGCGCGGCTATGTCGACCAGCCGGAGCATTGGCGGTATTCCAGTGCCCGGAATTATGCCGGGCAGGAAGGTTTGATCGAGGTGGAGCGGGTGTGGTGATGGAGACGTGAAGCGGGAGCTTCAGGACCGGGTTCCCAAGCGGGAGCTTGGGAACCAGCAATACCGAATCCAGAACATGGGTTTTGATCGGCGCTCAGTGTGCAGAGCGGCAGCGATCCAACGAACTGGCATCGGCCTTGATGCGGCGCTTCGTCGAGCCGCCCGCCAGCGGTGGCTTGCGCATTCCGGTCTTCTTCACGCCGGATCGGGGGGACGATCTCCCGCCGGAGCTCAATACGGAAGGGGGACTGAACCTCGATGCGGCCGAGCACACGAGCGTCGTGGTGCTGGGCGACGAGCGCATGCTGCGCACGGTGCCCAACGGGACGGGCGATGCCTGGGTCGCCTTCGTACGGCGCGCGATCGGCGATTTCATTTCGATGGCGCAGATGGGCTTGGACATCGCGGTCTACGGCTCCGTTGGCCTGGCAACGGGGCTCAACAACGGCCTGGCCGAAGCGGAAAACCGGGAGTTGATACACTGCACGGATCCGCAACGCATCACCGGGCTGGTGCTCACCGGGCTGGGACGACTTCAACCGGGGTCGCACGACCCGAGCTAAAAAATCGCGCCGTACGCGGCGCTCTGTGATCAGGTCAGGGTTTCGGCGATTCAGTGATCCCGGTCTCCAGCGATTCGATGGGGGCCGCACAACGAACCCGATAAAGGATATTCGTGTCCCTGAGTTACCCAGGCGGCCCGCTCCCACTGCTGCTCGGTGTGTGTCGCAGGTACAATAACCTTGCACCAAGCACGGTCACGATACGAATCACCTACCAGAGGAGGCAGCAAACATGGCAACGAAGGCGCTCTGTATCGGCATCAACGACTACCCCGGCACTGACAGCGACCTTTCCGGCTGCGTCAACGATGCCAACGACTGGGCCAATGTGATGAAAACGCACGGTTTTGCAGTGAGCGTGCTGCTCGACGCCCAAGCCACCAAGGCAGCCATGACCCAGGCCATCGGCGACCTGATCACCGGGGCTCAAAAGGGCGACGCCCTCATCGTCACCTATTCCGGCCACGGCACCTGGGTCCCGGATGCCTCCGGCGACGAACCCGACAGCCGCGATGAGGCACTCTGTCCCCACGACCTCGCCCGCAACGGCCCGCTGCTCGACGATGACCTCCATGCGCTCTTCGCAAGTCGCGCACAAGGCGTGCGCATCCTGCTGATCTCGGACAGTTGCCACTCCGGCTCGGTGACCCGCGGCGATGAGAGCGACATCGATCCCGGCATGCCCCGCGCGCGTTTTCTACCGCCCGCCGTCTGGATGCCCGCGAGCCAGCTTCCACGTAATGCCACTCGGCCCCCTGTCCTCTCCGGCGGGTTGGCGCGCACGGGCGGCGATCTACTCCTCGCCGGGTGCAAAGATACCGAGTACAGCTGGGATACCAGTTTCCGGAACCGGCCCAACGGCGCTTTCACCTACTACGCGCTGAAGACACTTAAGAGCTTGCCCGCCGGGGCCAGTTACGAAAAGTGGTTCGCCGCCATTCGCGATTACCTGCCCTCGACGCGCCTCCCCCAGGCGCCGCAGATCCTGGGTTCCCGGGGTGCGCGGAAGTTCAAGATATTCGAGTAGGGCAGGCGCACTGCCCCGCAAGCCTCCCTCACTCGATCACCACGATCAACCCCGGAGCCCCCCATGCCCGACCCCACCGATAAGAAACCCGTCCTGCTGATCCCGGTCCGTGCCGACGCCGGGGACCTGGCCGCCGCCGAAAAACCGCTGCCGGCGGTGCTCCAATCCGCGAGCCGCGGCGCCGGGGATGCGCCGGACCTCTTCCTCGCCAACCTGGTGGTCGAGGAGACCTACACGCTCGCGGCGGTCGCTCGGGGCGAGGCGCGCGACACGCGCACGATCGAGGGCGACCGCAAGCTCTTGGCGCTGGAGGCCGCGGACGGCACCACCATCTTCATGCGCAGCGACCGGCTGCGGGAGGAGCTGGCGCGGCTCTATCCGGAAGCGGTGAAGGACGGGCAGATCGATCTTGCGCAGTTTCGGGACCGCGAGGCCGCTTCGCGCGGGCTGGGGGACTGGATCTGGCAGAAGGTCTCGGTACTGCGTCTCGACCGGGACGCCATCATCGACCTAGCGCTGGCAGAGGCAAAGCAACGCGCGATGGAATGGTTGGGGCAGAAGGTGGCCGAGAAACTCGAAGAGGTCGAGCTGTACGCCTCCGCGCTCGGCGCCAGGGCCCTCATGTGGGCCATCGAGTCACGACTCGCCGGTCAGCCGGGGCTCTATCTCTGGCACGGCGGTGAGCTGGCGGGCTCTGACCGCTGCAGAGCGGACGATCCGCGCCTCAGCGAGGCGGTGCAGGCGGGACCACTGCTCATCTTCATCCACGGCACCGCCTCCCACACCCTCGGCGCCTTCAGGGACCTGCGCGTGCCAGGGGCTTCCACGGACTGGGAGCCGCTCGCCCGGCAGTTCGGCGAGCGCGTATTCGGCTTCGAGCACCGCACCTTTTCCGAGAGCCCGATCGACAACGCGTTGGCCCTTGCCCACGCCCTGCCGGCCGGGGCGAGACTGTCGCTGATCACCCATTCCCGTGGCGGGCTGGTCGGCGACCTCTTGTGCCTCGGCCCGCTGGGCGATGCGCCGATCGATGCCTACCGGCGCGTCGGGCCGGTCGGCAAGGACGAGTCGGAGTGGCAGAGGCGCGTGCGAGAGAAGGTCGCGGCGGAAGAGCAACGCAAGCTCCGTGAGCTACGCGGGTTGCTCAACGACAAGAGCTTCCGGATCGAACGCTACGTGCGCGTGGCGTGCCCCGCCCGCGGCACCGCCCTGCTCTCGGACAATCTCGACGTGTTTCTCTCGGGCTTGCTGTCGCTTACGGCCAAGTTGGTGGGCGCGCTGGCCGGCCCGGCGGGAAGCGCCGTCTTGTCCGCGTTCAAGCGCATCGTCCTCGAGATCGCGGACAAGCGAGTCGACCCGGAGCTCGTGCCCGGTATCGAGGCCATGCTCACCGATGCGCCGATGGGGATGCTGCTGGCGCGCGCACCCCGCCGGCAGGGCATCGAGATGGCGGTGATCACCGGCGACATCGAGGGCGGCGCCTTGCTCAAACGCATTGCCGTGATGTTTACCGACTGGATGTTGTTCGACAAGGCGGACAACGATCTGGTGGTGGACACCGCCTCCATGTATGCCGGGCTCGCGCGTCCCCAGGACACCCGCTACCTGTATCACCGCGGCGAGTCGGCCAATCACTTCAGCTATTTCGATAACCGGATCACCCGCGGTGCCCTGCGCGACTGGCTCACGGTAGAGGCGCCCCGGGATCTGGCTGCCTTCAGCCTGCTGGAGGAAGGACGCGAGCCGCAGCCGATCGACCTGCGCGCGCGTGCCGCCACGCGGGGCACAGTGACACAAGACAGCCGGCCGCTGGTGATCCTGCTGCCCGGCATCATGGCCTCGCATCTGGAAGTGCGCGGCGACCGACAGCAACCCGGTGACGGCGACAGGGTGTGGTTCGATCCTCTCAACGTCTCGGGGGGCGGGCTGGAGCAGATCCGCCTCGATGCCCCGAAGGTGCGCGAGCAGGCGCTGTTCGAGACGTTCTATGGCGGCCTCGCCGAGCACCTCGAAGCGAGCCACGCGGTGATCCGTTTCCCCTATGACTGGCGCCGACCGATCCAGGACATAGCGGGCAGACTGGTCCAGGTGGTGCGCAAGGCGCTCGAGGAGAACCCGAGCCAACCCGTGCGCCTGCTGGCCCACGGCACCGGCGGGTTGGTGGTGCGCGCCATGATCGCCGGGCATCCCGAGATCTGGAAGGACGTCATCGCCCGATCCGGCGGACGCTTCGTGATGCTCGGCACGCCCAACAACGGCTCGCACGGGATGGTGGAGACGTTGCTCGGCAAGTCCGACGCCGTGCGCAACCTGGCGCGGCTCGGCATGCGTCACAACATGCAAGGGGTGCTCGACATCATCGCAGGCTTTCCCGGCGCGCTGCAATCGCTGCCGCGGCCGGGATTCCGCGACAGTGGCGGCGCCCAGGAGCAAGATTACTTCGTTGCAGGGCTTTGGGAAGGTTATCGCGCGAACAACAAGGACCGCTGGTTCGGCGACGGCGGCGTCGGCGTGCCGACAGAAGCGATCCTGCAGGCCGCCAAGGCGTTGTGGAGTGATGAGGCGCTCGGGACGCTCAACACCATCCCCAACCCGGAACGGGTCGCCTACGTCTTCGGACAGGCCGAAAACACCCCCTGCGGCGTGAAGATCGAGGGTGGCCGACTGAAGATGGTCGGGACCGGCGAAGGCGATGGCTCGGTGACCTGGGCCTCCGGCCGACTGGACAACCTCCCGGCCGAGCGCTGCTGGCAAATGCCGGTGGCCAATGGCAACCTCGCCGCTAGCGAGGAGTATTTTCCCGCGATCCTCGAGCTGCTCCAAAGCGGTGAAACCACCCGTCTCGGGCGGCTCCCCGTGTCGCGCGGTGTCGCCGCCACCCGCACCTACGATGCCGGTCCGGCGCCCTATCCCACGGAGGAAGAGGTCGCCCGAAGCCTGCTCGGAGCCAGGCCGAAGCCGCGCAAGATGCGACTCATGTGCCGGCGCCTCGCCGTCCGGGTGGTGGCGATGGACTTGCGCCTCGCCCAGTTGCCCGTCCTGTGCGGCCACTATATCGGTGACCCGATCGCGGGCGCCGAGGAACAGATCGACAGGTATCTGGTGAACGGGGCGCTCGCGCAGCGGGAACGGCTCGGCGTCTATGCGGGCGAGGTCGGCACCTCGGCGGTGGTGCTCAGCGCCTACCGGGACGAGGACGTCCGCCGTGGCGGCGGCAGGGGGGCGGTGATCGTCGGACTGGGCAAGTTCGGCGAGCTCTCGGTGAGCGATGTCGCCGAAACCGTGCGCGCCGGGGTGCTTCGTTACCTGCTGCACTCGCTGGACCGGGGCGGCTGCGAAGCGCCGCCCCCACCCGGAGCGCCGCCCCGCGAGGTCGGCCTCGCCAGCCTCCTGATCGGCTACAACTCCACCGCGAACATCGGCGTGGAGGACTCGGTGGCCGCCGTGGTACGCGGCGTTTGTGAGGCCAATCGCCAGTTCGAGGACGCGATGGGACCGCGTCTCTGTGTCGGTCGTCTGGAGCTCATCGAGCTGTTCCTCGATAACGCAATCACGGCGGCGCATGCCGTGCGCACCCTGCCGGGGCGGATGGACCGCGACCTGAAGCGCCTGGGGGCGACCCTCGAGGCGGCGGACCGGCTCACCGAGGGGGATGGGGTGCGCCATCGCCTGAGCGTCAGCAGCCCCTTCGGTTACTGGCCGAAGTTGATGGTGACCGATGCCGACCGCCCGGACGAGGCCTGCCCGCCGGAGTGCTACCGCATACGGCGCGTCTCGCCCATTCCCGAGGAGGTACAGCGCGAGCTCTGGGAGGAGCAATACCGGCGCGCCGGACAGCAGACCGGACCCGGGAACGGCGAGGCGGGAGGGCCGCCGCCCGGCGGGAACCCCTCCGTAGCCGCCGTGCAGCACCCGTCGCGGCAGGGTTCGAGGATCACGCTGGCCGAGCGGTTGAAGTACGTCTTTCTCTCCGAGCGGGCGCGGGCGGAGGCGGTGGTGCACCAGCGCCAGCCGGGGCTGATCGAGGCACTGGTGAAGAACGCGATCCATGTGGAGCAGTTCAACCCCGATCTCGCCCATACCCTGTTCGAGCTCATGGTGCCGGTGGGCTTCAAGGCGGCGGCCCGCGACACCGAACGCCTGGTGCTGACTGTGGACGGCTACACCGCCAACCTGCCCTGGGAGATGCTGCAGGCAGACGACGAACCGATGGTGCTCAAGACCGCGGTAGTGCGGCAACTGGTGTCCACCCGCTTCCGCAGCTCGGTGCGCAGCACCACCAACAAGACCGCCTGCATCATCGTCGATCCCTCGACGGAGGGCTTTCGCGAGCACTTCGGCAGGCCGGGCAGCTTGCCGCTGCCCCGGCTTCCCGGTGCCGTGCAGGAAGGCACCACGGTGCGCGAGATCCTCACCACCGCGAAATATAAGGTGGAGCTCGCGCCATCCGATTCCGCCGCCCTGGATGTGATCGCCAAACTTTTCAAGTATCCGTATCGCATCCTGATGATCGCCGCCCATGGCGAGCTCGAGCTCTGCACCCGCGGCGGCAGCCCACGCAGCGGCGTGGTCCTCTCCGATGGCGTCTTGCTCACCGCCGCCGAGGTGGGGCAGATGGAGGTGGTCCCCGATCTGGTGTTCCTCAACTGCTGCCACCTCGGCAAGCTGGATGCGGTGCCCGCCTACAACCGGCTCGCCTACAGCCTCGCCCGGGAGCTCATCGAGATCGGAGTGCGCTGCGTGGTGGCGGCGGGCTGGAAGGTGAACGATGAGGCGGCGCGCACCTTCGCGGAGTCGTTCTTCAACGCCTTCGTCGGCGAGGGCAGGCCTTTCGGCCTCGCCGTGCACTCGGCGCGCAAGGCGGCCTACGATGGCCACGCCGGCTGCAATACCTGGGGCGCCTACCAGGCCTATGGTGACCCGAGCTTCCGACTGGAACCCGGCCGGGACGGGACCGAGCCCGTCACCACGACGCCGGTATCGCCACGGGAGCTGGTCGCAGGCCTCGCGAGGCTACGGGCCGATGCGCAGCACGACAAGAAACGGGATCTCAAGAAGGCCACGCGGGAGGTGAACGAACGCCTGCGGTTGGCCCCGCCGGAATGGGCGGACCTGCCCGACGTGCAATACGCGCTCGGCGCGCTGTACGCCGATTATGGTCAGGCCGGTTTCGAGCCGGCGCGGGCCGCCTACCTGCGAGCGATCGCTCAGGAAGACCAGTTGGGCCAGGTGTCGCTCAAGGCGATCGAGCAGCTCGCCAACCTCGAGGCGCGTGCCGGCGAAAAGCAAGGCGGCGCGGAGGGGATGGCACTCATCGAGCGAGCCATCGACAGGCTCGAGGGCCTGCTCTCCTGCACACGGGAACCGGCGTCGGAGGGTGCGACCGCAGAGACACTTGGCGGCGCCAAGGGGCGGACCAACGCCGAGCGCTGGTCCTTGTTGGGCAGCGCGTGGAAACGAAAAGCAGCCGTGATTGCCGGGACGTCTTCCCCCGACTGGGTAGATGTTAAGAAGGCCCTCGAACGTAGCCGCAACGCGTACCAGGGGGGATTCGGCTCCGCGGGCGGGGCAGATCTCGAGCCATACCCGGTGCTGAACTGGCTTCAACTGAATGGCCTTTTGGGGGACTTCGATCCCGACACGAAGGATCAACTCATCCAGTGGGCCGAATATGCCGCGAAGCGCGCCCGGCAGCGTTTCGCCGGATCCTACGACTTCTTCGACGCCGTCATGCCGGCGGATGCAGAACTGGCGATGCGGATGATTGAGCGCACGCTCGCGAGCTCCGCAGACACACTCACGAAAGCGTACCACGACACGGTAGCCGACGTGCCCAGCAACGCACGGCAATTCGATTCGGTGGTCCAGCAACTTCAATTGCTGGCACGTTTCTACACACTGCGAGGTTCACGGGATGATTCGCAGTCCGCCGCCACCCTTCTGGAAGTGGCGCACAAGATCGACCCGCAGAGCGCAGCCGACGCCAGGTCGGCGCCCGATAGTAAGGGCGCGAGACCGGTGGGCAAAGCGAAGCCGACCCCGGCTACCCGGTCGACCGCACCCAGAAAGTCGCGGCGCAAGCCGAGCTGAACGGGCACGGTTACAGGCTTCGAGATCGCGGTGAAGAGTGCGTAAACGGTGGGCGGTGCCCACCCTACCTGACTATAATCAGTAAGGACAAGGACAAGCACATGACGACTACTGCAACGCTGACCAGCAAGGGCCAGACAACCATCCCCAAGGAAATACGAGATAGTCTCGGCGTGAAACCTGGAGACCGGATAACCTTCACACTAATGCCAGATGGAACGGTAGTCTTACGGGGGAAGAGGAAGAGCATCATGGGACTTGCTGGAGTCCTGCACAAGAAGGGTCGCAAGCCGGTATCTATTGAGCAAATGTCCCGCTGATCAGTGCCAAGGAAGACGTGTTTGTGAGTCTAATAGTGCTCCTCGAAACCGAATGGGTGCTCCGCAGTCGATACAGCCTGCAAAAAGCTGAAATCATACAAGCGTTCTCCAGTTTGCTGGACGCTACTGAGATCCAGATCGAGGATGAGGCGGCCGTTGAAGAAACCCTTTTCATTTGGAAGGATAGCGCGGCTGACTTCGCCGATTGCCTAATCGGGGCTCACAACCGCAGGGCCGGATGCAGAGCCACGGCGACGTTTGACACGAAAGCGGTCAAGCTACCTACATTCGTTGTCTTGTGACACCGTACCGTGGACGGCCAGTATCCGGCCGGAAACGTCGTTGAGGTGATCCCGAAAGCGGACGGCGAGTAGGGCGGAAGCCCGCTTTCTGGGCGTTCCGCCGCATGCGTTCACCTCTGCTCCCAGCCGTGCCATCGATGACGTCGTGTCCATTCCGATCGGAAGGTTGGCATCTGTAGGGCCGATGCCCGTAGGGCGATCCGCCGCACGGGCCGCGTCGGCCGGCAGCCATACGGCGGAACGCCAAAAAGCGGCTTCCGCCCTACCTTTCCGCCTTACGCGCGTTACAGCTTCCCCCTGTTCGCTAGGGCGACAAACGATTCGCGCGTAAGGATGCTGACGAGAGCGGCGTCGATTAGTGAGATGAGAGAGCACCGCTCATGTAGAAAGGAGCGTCCAGCCCTCGCCGCCAAGGACGAGGTACGCCGCCGTGGTCCGGTACCCACTTCAAGACGTCCTTTGCTAGTGTAGTGTCTCAATAATGGCTTTACAATGGCTGATCTTTTCCAAGATGTCTTCGACCTTTTTGGTCCATACAAATGGTTTTGGATTTCTGTTGTTGACCAGAATAAATTCATCGATCGCCGC
>JBQTJM010000293.1:0-21777 GCA_052387115.1 Gammaproteobacteria bacterium
TTGCCGGCAAATTGGGGATGCAACAACGGCGCTGCCTTCCGCGAATGAGTTGGCGCGGACGCGCGCCCTACGGTCTGCTGATCAACATTATCGGTAAACCAAGACGGTGGGGAGGGGAGGCGGAAACAAGGATAAAGTCAGGTTCCTAGGCTAAGACGGGCGGAGCGCCATGTCGCTGAGATACGTCGCGGCCCGCAGCCCACATCGGTATGCAGATGGGGTACGGGTCGCCGATACCGACGGGCTGCATCTCGGTGAAAAGCTGACTGGTGCGGGATGGATAGGGGTCGTGCCGGGTGAAGGTGGCGATGTGCGCATCGAGATCGGCTTCGATGAAGACCTCAAGAGCCTTACGCTTTATTTCCTGGCGAACGCGCTCCTCGGCTTGCAGCGGGCGGTGGCAGAGCTCGCCCAAGGCGCGTTCGGCACCATCGCCGAGCCCGGCTCCCGGGACGAGATCGGGCGCTTGACGGAGGCCTTCAATACCATGTCATCGAGGCTCAGGGATACCACCGTCTCGCGGGACACCTCATCCGGCAGATGGGAGAGGCCCTGATCGCGACCGATCCGGCCGGTCGCATGCTCACGGTAAACCCGGCGGCGCTGCAGCTCCTCGGTTACGCGGAAGCCGAGTTGATCGGCCAGCCGTTCGAATGCCTCTTTACGGACGAGGATCCTCCCAAGGGGCGGCCGGGTCTGCGATCGACCGAGGTCCACGAGACGACCTGGCGAACGAAGCACGACCAGCGCATCCCGGTGTTGTTGACGAGCGCCGATCTGCGCGATCGGCGCAATACCGTGGAAGCAAGCGTAGGGCGCGTGCCCGCGCCATGCATTGGCGGTGTGATTCCGACGTGCCTGACTACCGTCGCGCCCATGTATCGGGTGGCACCTATTTCTTCACCGTCAACAGCTAGCGTAGTGTCCCTTAAATAACTTTACAGATTATCCCTTCTTCTTTTTCCCTCGGGGCAGGGTGGATCCGGGCTTGATCTGCTCCATCTTGACCCGCGCCCGGTCGACCTTCTCGATGATCTGGCCTACGGTGGCCGTCCAGATGAACGGCTTCGGGTTCTGGTTCCAGGCTTGCATAAATTCGTCAATCGCCTGTTGTAAATCCGACACGCTCATGAAGCTGCCGCGCCGAATCGCTTGCTCAGTCAATTCTCGAAACCAGCGCTCCACCAGGTTCAGCCAGCTTGAGCTGGTCGGAACAAAGTGGCACACAAACCGGGGATGCTGCTTCAGCCACGCTTTCACGTGCGGCTCTTTGTGCGTACCGTAGTTGTCCATTACCAAGTGCAACGGTAGGTCCTGGGGAAACTCTCGGTCCAAGCGGCGCAGAAATTTCAGCCCCTCTTGATGACGGTGCCGGGGGTGACATTCACCGATCACCTGGCCGTCTAATACGTTGAGCGCCGCAAAGAGCGTGGTGGTGCCATTGCGTTGGTAGTCGTGCGTCATGGTACCGCACCGGCCTTTCTTGAGGGGTAGCCCCGGTTGAGTCCGATCCAACGCTTGGATCTGGCTCTTTTCATCCAAGCACAGCACCAGCGCCTTGTCGGGCGGGTTCATGTACAACCCCACCACATCGGTCAGCTTCTCCAGGAATCGCGCATCCCGCGAGAGCTTAACGGTGCGGCTCAGGTGTGGTTTGATATTGTGCATCTGCCATAAGCGGTTCACCGTGTTCTTGCTGACCTCGAGCGCCTCTGCCAGGACCCGGCAACTCCAATGCGTTCTGCCGTTGGGCTTGCTCTGCAAAGTCGCATTGATGATCCCGTCTCGCTTCGCTTGATCATACTGCGGCTTGCGCCCCCGTCCGGGGGCGATCTCCCAGACCTCGCCGATCCCTTGCTGGCGAACCCGCTTGCGCCACAGCAGCACCGTGGGGCGGCTCACACCGAGTTCCTCCGCGATCGCTACATTCTGCTGACCCGCCACGGCTCTCAGGATGATCCGGCAACGTAGGGCCACTTGTTGCGGAGTCCCGTGTGAGGACTCCCATTTTTCGAGCTGCGTCCGTTCAGCCGGTTGCAACTCGATCGACAGACTCGTGTTCGGCATGACCGTGAGCATAGCCATCGCCGGCGAGTCTGTCAAGTTATTTAAGGGACACTACACTAGCTAGCCAAAGATATTTGACATTTCGCGTACCTCGACAAGCTCCCACCCCTCCGGCAGCGTCGGGAAACTCCCTCCCCTGTCCGTGCTTTTTGCGGACGGGGGAGGGGTGGGGGTCAGCGCTACACGCGCTTACCAAGCCCTTTCCTGACCGCGGCGCCTTTACCCCCACCCTAACCCTCCCCCGCTCCGCAGGGGAGGGAATCGATTTGCGCGCGGCCCTGCGGGAAGCGATGGGAACGCTTCGTTTGACCCATCCGTTTGTGATCGAGGCGCTGCTGCCTAACCACGGGCATGCCCTCTGGATTTCTCGCACCGCTGGCCCCCGGCCAACGCTGGCTATGGGTGAGATGGGTCTTCGGGTGTGTCCACGGAACGTGATTTGTGGGCGGACGTCGCCGCAATCCACAACATCACCACACCCCACAGAACAACGAGACCCATTCCGGAGAATACGGCGGTTTCAATACTCATTTCAATTATCCTCGATGGACAGAAGCAGATGCGCGATGGTTCGTCGACATTCGGCCTTCCGGCCCTAGGGCGTCTGCCGGGAGCCCAAGAGTGCCAGGATCTCTCCCGGCGAGCGTGGCATCACCGGCGCACCCTTGAAGTCCTTCGCATTCCGCGTCACCAGGTAGTCGACCCCGACCTGAAGGCCGGCGGCGGCTTGGACACCGTCTTCGTAATCCCGAAGACCGAGGCCAAGAGCGCGCTGGAAGTCGGCACTGCCTAGAGGCACCACGTTCAGCAACTGCAAGGCGTCATTAATGGCGGTCGCCGCTACGGAGCGATTTCGTTCTCGCTCCACGATGTAGTAGACAGTCGTGACGGTGTGGCCTGCGATGTGGCCCTCGGCACCATTCCGGTGGCCTGTTGGCGTCCGAATCGTTGTGGTCGTGACGGTGTGGCCTGCGATGTGGCCCTCGGCACGGCCTTTCGCGATGGCGTCGAGGAGTGCCGTCGCGTCTTCTACCCACGGTTCTCGCTCGAGGATTACGTCGAGCAGGACGTTCGTGTCGATGAGGAGCTTGGGGATCGCCGGCACCGCACGGACCGTCACGCCGCGTAGCGGTTCCCTAGGATCGGGGTTCCCGGTACCCGATCAGCGCCCTCCATACTTCCGTGCCAAGTGCCCCCGATATTCCTCGCGGCCTGTCCGCCCACCGGTGGCGACTCCGCGCAGGCGCCGGACCAGAGGCGAGATCGCCCGCGTGGTTGCCGGTTCCAACGGTAGGGCGTTGAGAAAGTCGTTGACGAGCTGCGAGAGGTTCTTCCCATACAGTCTTCCGTAGCGCTGCCCGCGCTCGATCGCATCCGGTTCGAGAGATAGGTTCTTTGGTTTCCGCATCATCGCCTCCATGGCATGGCCATGATTCTATGGATAGCATGCGCATATACCGCAGCCCTGTCAAGTCCCTCGAGGGGAATAGGTGCCGATGACATAGGCTGGCTGCCAGGTCCGCATCGTCCAGAGTCACCGGATAGTGGCGGATTTGATCTAGCAGCGCTTTCGCCAAGCGTTCCCCCTCTGCGTCGAAACCGGTCAGAACTTTGGCACGAGTGATGACGGAAATCGCGGTTTCGTGATGGTGTTGCTGTAGATACCGGGTTGCTGCCTCAACCCCATTGAAATGATCGATGAGGTGACGGAGTCCAGCAAATAGGCCATCAACCAGACTCCCACGCGCTGCGAATTCGGGTTTGGTAAGTCGAGACCTTCGCCTTCGGACCAGATTCCGCGCATGCGTTGGAATAGTTCATTCATCGAAGGTAGGCGCCGGCGGCTGCTCGGTTTGACGGCGGTAGAGCAGCGACGCGCGGCGGACGATCTCTGTCATAGGTATTTGCTCCGCCTCGGCTTGTCGTATCAGCCAATCCTTTTCGGTTTCACTTGGGCTGATGATGGCTCTGGGCATGATCGAGGACTCCGGTATCAAGAGGGCGCTATGATACCGAGATCGAAGGGTACTACGCTCCCCTCCGCCGGGGACCCCGCGCGGAAAAATTGTGCTATGCTATATTGAACTGGCATATATCGCTGCTATATAGAGTGTATTCGATAAAGAGGGTTAAGCCATGTCTCCGAGAAATGTAGCTATTATTCTGATCGTCGTCGGCATCGTGACAGTAATCGTATTCGGTCTGGCAGATGTGATCGGTCTCGGTGGCGCGCCCACCGCCATCGGCTATCGTCAGATTATTGGGGTCATCATCGGCGCCATTGTCATCGTCGTGGGGGTTGTCCTGCTGCGCCGGTCAGGCAGCAGCCCGGTGTAAAACCGGTCTCGATCCGCCTTGCCGAAGCTGTAGCCGGCGAACTCATTCGGCGTGACCCATGCCCAGTCGCGCACGCCGATAGTCTGCGGCTGCTCGCTCCGATAGCGGCAGCAAGCGTGGGGCGCGTGCCCGCGCCATTGATTGGCGGTAATGATTTCGCCATGTCTGAGTTGATTAGGACCTGTACGGCACGTCGTGCCTGTTCGCCTCGATGTCGATGCGTTCCAGCAAGGTCAGCGGCAGCCGCAGCGAGGTGGCCCGGGTGGAGGGTTTGAGATTGGGGAAGGGCACGCGCTGCCCCGGGGACCAGTCGAGATACTCGGTGGAGTCATGGGTTTCCCAAAACGCGCGTTCCTCGCGCCTATGCGCTCGGAGCCCGTGCTCGGCGTGCTGGTCTCTTGCGTAGTGGCTTAGGTCGGATCGACCCTCCCCCCGGCGATCATCCGCAGGGCCGTCATGCTCGGGATGAAGAAATAGTCGCCGCCGCGGGTCTCCACCAAGCGGGGGATCTCGTTGACGAAATACGGGGGCTGGCCGGATTTCGGATCGGCGTGGATCACCATCTTGCTGGGACAGTCGGCATTATGGTTCCCGAGTAGCACATCCTTGTCGCTGCCTTCCTTGAAGTCGTTGCCATAGTTGATCCACTGCTGTTGAACGAACTCGAACTGGCGCTCGATGCTGGTGTTCAACGCCATGAAGATGATGCCGTGATTGCCGCCGTCGCGGCTGCGATCCCGCACCACGCCGTAGGGGAGGCCCCGGCGCAGGATACGGCGCCGATCGTCCAGCGCGCCAGGGGTATCATAGGCGCCGTCCTGGCCGAACTCCAGAGAGCCGCGCGGGTTGATGCGACGGATGTGCGCGCCAATGGGACATTTGTCTCCCATGAGGTCGAAACGAAAATCGGCGAGCATCGAGTCCTGTGTCCGCTCGTCCGCGGCGGCGAATCGCTGGTCCCATGCGGCCTTGCTCGCGGCATCCGGCGTATTGACGAGCGGTGCGCCGTTGTCCCGCCAGCGCCCGGAGAGCTTAGCCGCCAGCAGTTCCCGGCCCCCGGGGAACGACTCGGCGTGCCCATCCAGGAGTCGCTCGAACTTGGCGACGTTCTGGTGCAGCTTGCGGTACACCATGAAGGTGCCGTTGTGGGAAAGCAGGTTCGGCGCGGGCGCCGGAGGGTATTCGTGGGCCTCGTCGGGATGGCCGAGTAGGAACTCGCCCGTCGCGAGCGGCGCCCATCCACCCGCTCGGGCGAGCTTGCCGCGGCCGGCGACGCGATACTCTTCGGTGATCTGACCTTCGAATACCGGATCGCCGATCCCATCGGTATAGCCGAAGTGCTCCTTCGCGCAGGGCCGGTCGTTCTCGTAGAGTATGGAGGCGTCCTGAAAGGGGAGATCCTCCTGGCCGTCATCGCCGCGATGGCCGGACAGCAGGACGACACCACCATGGCTGACGTCGATCTGGGACTTCACCCACTGATAGGAATCCTCGACATACTCGATCGTCTGCCCGTTGATCGATATCGCGATGTGCACGTCCTGGTGCTCGGCCCAGACCTTATCCCAATGTTCCGGATCGCTCGGCCCATCGTCCCCGAGGATCGCCTTGCGTTCCTTCATCCCCATGATGAATTCCTCGGGGAACCCCACCAACGAGGCCCTCGGCAGCCCCAAGGCCTTCAATCCGTTATAGGTAAACGCGATGTTGATAGGCGCCTTGGGCTTTGGGATGACCCCCTTCGGGGATGGTCCCCAACTGACCGAGGTCGTGACGCGTTGGGTGATGGTCCCGACGAAGGCCCTCCCCCTGTCGCCGTCGTCGATACGCAGGAAGAAGAACCGCCCCTTCGGAAACCCGAAGCGCCCGTATGCCCTGATGATGTTGCCTTGTATATCGGGCAGGTCTAGTCGTTTGGTCATGTCGAGGCACTCGTTTTTTTCACGGGATCGCTTGCCCGGGTCTCCACGTCGGCGCCGCCAGATGGCTCGGCTGCACTCGCTCGATAAAGACCCGAAAGGCCTCCTGTAACTCCGCGGCCCCCAACCCTTGGTGGCTGACGGCGAATTTCGCGAACTGTTGCTTCAGGTACAGGGCTTTCAATTGCTCGTCCAGCGAATCGTCGGTCGAACCCATGAAAAACAGGTTCGCCGTGAGCTGGCAGCGTTTGATATAGGCGATGAAACCCTCCGCGTCTTGCACCTCGCTGAAGGCCACGCAATGTTCCCAGATACGTTTGATATCGGCGCTGATGGCCGACCACATCCCGCGTAGATAGCTCTCCAGGTCGCCGTGGAAATTACTCGAGAACACGAGATATCTGGATCTCAGATGGTCTTCCCGAGGTAGGGTCAACAGCCGGAACCGATCCTCGAAAATGGATAGAATGTCCAAGAGATTGCAGAACGGGTCGCACCCCGGTGACGACTCGTAAAAGACATCATCCAAGATGAAAAAACGCGCGAGATAGGTCTGCGGCACCTTGGCGAGTGGGCTGTCTTCGCAAACGCCCAGGGATTGCAGTCGATCTTGCACCTCATCCGCGTAAGCGATTTCGCCGACACACCCGTTCTTGATGGGCGACAAGACCGTCAACGCATAGGCGTTGCCACTGATATTGGGCATACTTTCCCCCTTTATTATCGAGATCCTTGGACATCGAGCAGACGCCTGGCTTTGACCGCTTGTTTGGCCAGGCTCACGATCGGGGCCGGTTGCATATCGCCCAGGTCATATTGCAGCTCGACCAGGAGTGCGTGGTACTTTTTGAGAAACTCTTCGGGGCCCGCATCGCGGACGGCTTGTGCAAAGGCGATCAGCTCCCGTTTCAGGTGTTTGGCGGATTTGATATCGTTGGAGCTGGCGAGCGGATAGGCGTTGTAGTAATGGTCCGTATAGATCTGGTTGTGCCGGATGTAGTCATGAAAGGGAGTCAGGGGCACCGACTTCGGGTAGCGAACGTTCTTCTTCCAGAAGAGATCCAGACCGCTCGGGATGGCGAAGGTAAAGGAGTCGACATACTGATCCCAGCTCCCATTGAAATTGCTGAAGAACAGCATGTAGGAATAGTGCAGGTCTTCCTTGGGCTGACTGGGATCGAGGTGCGGAAACTTCCACCGGTCTATGACGACCCAGCGTGCGTAGTGGATGAGCGATAAGGTCACGAGCCCGCGCAAGCTGCTCGGGGTCCTATTTGCAGCCCAGAAGATGAGCTTGTTGATCCACGCCGCGTACCAACGGATCGGCGTGATCACGTTCATGGCGTAGGCCTTCCCCGCTATGTTCGACATAGACCCGTCCTCTTTTTAAGGTTTTGGAGCTTCAAGGCTTTGTTTCGATTTCAATTGTGTCGACCGCACGCAGCACCTCCTCCACCGGTTACCCACCGCGGTTACACGCTCCCGAGACCGACTAGACTCGATAGTGGCCCCTCACGGCGTGGCGCGGTTCTTGGCGCCTGCGATACTATCGTTGGAGCGGCCGACTGCTCCCCTCAATACCTATTGGGAAACATAGCACAAACAACCCCACGTTGTCAGAGTAACTCCTGTGGGTCCACGTCTACCGACCACCGCACCCGCCGCGACGACTTGAGCGCCGCGAGTTGTGGCAACCAGACGCGCAGAAAGGTCTGCAGGCGGTTCCGCTCGCGGGCCTGGGCGAGGAGGTGCCAGCGGTAGCGGTCGGCGTGTCGCTCCATGGGGGCCGGTACCGGTCCGAGCAGGGCGGCCCTTCGGGGCTCTACGCCCAGGCCCAGAGACCTGGCCTCTTGGAGAAACGCCTCTGGCGCGCCGGCATCGCGGCCTTCGGCCCGCAATAGGGCCAGCGCGCTGAAGGGTGGGAGCCCGGCCTCGCGACGCTCCCGGAGGGCCATCGCGGCGAACGCCGAATAGCCCTCGCGGAGCAGCACCGCGAGCAGGGGGTGATGGGGGTTGTGGGTCTGGATCACGACCTGACCGGGGTCCTCGGCCCGTCCGGTGCGGCCCGCGACCTGGACGAGTTGCTGGGCCAGGCGCTCGCCGGCCCGGAAGTCGATGCCGTAAAGCCCCTGATCGCCATCCACGATCGCGACCAGGGTGACCTTGGGGAAGTGGTGG
The DNA here is from genome assembly GCA_052387115.1 of Gammaproteobacteria bacterium. Classification (GTDB taxonomy): domain Bacteria; phylum Pseudomonadota; class Gammaproteobacteria; order JACCXJ01; family JACCXJ01; genus JACCXJ01. Next base: position 8,502 of record JBQTJM010000293.1, read on the forward strand.
CCCTTGGCGAGCATCTGGGTGCCGACCAGGATGTCCGCGTCTCCCTCTGCGATCCGGGCGAGCACCCGTTCCCAGGCCGCCTGACCGCGCACGGCATCGCGGTCGATGCGCAGCACCCGGGCGTCCGGGAAGTATTCCCGCAACGACTCAACCACGCGCTCGGTGCCGTGCCCGACCTTGCACAGAAAGGCGCTCCCACACTCGGGACAGCCCATCGGCACGGGCCGATCGGCTCCGCAGTGATGGCAGCGCAGGCGGCGCGTCTCGTGGTGATAGACGAGGCGGGCGTCGCAGCGATCGCAGCCGGCGGCCCAGGCGCACTCGGGGCACAAGAGGAGCGGCGCGTAACCGCGCCGATTCGCGAACACGATCACCTGCCGGCGTTCGGCCAGGGTCTCCGTGATGCGCGCGATGAGGGCGGACGAGAGCGGACCGCGCGCCGTGCCGCGGCGCAGATCGATGACCTCGACCGTGGGCTCTGTCGCACCCCCCACGCGGGCCGGCAGGCGCAGGTGCCGGTAACGGCCGATCGCGGCGTTGTGCAGCGACTCGAGGGAGGGTGTGGCGCTACCGAGGACCACCGGGATGCGATGCCGTTTGGCGCGGATGATGGCGATATCCCGGGCCGAGTATCGAAAGCCCTGCTGCTGCTTGTAGGACAGGTCGTGCTCTTCGTCGACGACGATGACGCCCGGATGGCAGACCTCCGACCACACCGCCGAGCGGGTGCCGATGACGATCGGGGCGAGCCCTTGGCGCGCCGTCCACCACGCCGCGCGCCGTTGTGCTTCAGACAGACCGGAGTGCGTGGCGGCGATGGGCACCGCGAAGCGCTCCTGGAAGCGTGCGATGGTCTGTGGTGTGAGCCCGATCTCCGGGACCAGGCACAGGGCCTGTTTCCCCGCCTCGATCACGGCCTCGACGATGCGCAGATAGACCTCGGTCTTGCCGCTCCCGGTCACGCCCTCGAGCAGGAACACCTCGAATCGGTCGAGACGGGTCGTGATCTGGTGGACGGCATCGGCCTGGCTGGCGGTGAGCGCCGGCGCGGCGGGGCGCGTGGCGGGGGGCGTGGACGGCCCGGGGGCGTCTCTGATGCGGGGAGCGATGGCCCGCACCCGCCGGAGCGAGCTGGGGAGGGCCTGGGCCACGACCTGCCCGAGCGGATGATGATAGTAGTCGCTGGCCCAGGTCAAAAGCCCGAGTTGGAGTGTGTGGATGATCGGCGCCTGGTCCAGGACCTCGATGGCACGGCGCAGTTTTTCAGGCGCGATCGGGCTCTCGTCGGAGATCTCGATGAGAAAACCGATGCGGGCGCCGGCCTTGAACGGCACGCATACGCGCATCCCCGGCACCAGCCGTTCGCTGGGACAGTCGCGCGGCGCGAGATAGTCATAGAGGCGCGAGAAGGGGAGGGCGAGGGCGACCCGCAGGATGCAGGTGTGCGCCGGCCCCTCACCGGGCTCCACGTTCTCCGCCAGGCTCAGCGCTTGGGAGAAAATCTGCTGCGCACGCTGCGTCCTCCCTTCGCTCGCGACGGTTCAAGCTCTCGGGGCCGATGAGGCCGGCGAGCCGGCGGCGATCGGCACGCGCCATCGGCCGGTCGAGTACCGGGCATAGCGGTGGCTCATGACGCTCGGCACGCCGGAACACGATGATCTCGACCGGGACCTCGTCGGCCATGAACCGGAAGCAGGGTTGGGAGACCACGAGGCCGTTGGCCCGGCGCAGCCTCTTGTCCCCGGACTCGTAGGGGATGCAGAGGTTGAGGAGCGCGATCCCGACGTCCTCGGGGGCATCCGCGAACACGTGCAGGTTCACCCACGACCGGGTCCCGGCACTGCCGTCCAGGACTGGTCCGGCGACGAGCGGCTCGAACTCGCAGAGGAGCGACATGGCGTGCAGCGCCACCGCGCGCCGTATCCGGAGCGCCTGGGCCTGGCTGTCGGCCTGGAACAGGCGCTGATATTCGCACAAGAACGCCGTGATCTGTCGGTTGTCGGGGCCGTCTCGCTGCGCCGGGATGCCGAGCCGATCCAGCGCCTTGGCGCGCGCCTGGCCCGGCGTCGCCACGCCTTCCTCGGCCATGATCCGGGCCGCGAGTCGAGCCACGTGCAGGCGCTCACCCGATGGCTCACCCGGGGCCGTCGGGCGTACGCGGGCCGGGGCGTGGCGGGTGGCTCGACGGGTCAAAAGAGTTGCTCCGGGACGGAGGCCGCGGTCTCGGTCGGGGTGCTGCTGCGCGCGGTCGGCAGGCCGGCATGACGGCGCGGGATCATGTCCGATCGGAATACCTCGAAAAGCGCGTGTGGGTTATCGGCGTCGGTCACGAGACCGGTGTCGCGATCGATGCGCACCGTGACGAGCCCCGGCGGCTCGGGCACGATGGCCTCCGGCACGCCATGCAGCACCCTTTTCATGAAACGGATCCACACGGGCAGCGCAACTCTTGCGCCGGTCTCCTTGGGCCCGAGCGAGGTGGACTCGTCGAAACCGACCCAAACGCTCGCCACCAGGCGGTGAGTGTAGCCCGAGAACCAGGCATCCTTGTGGTCGTTCGTGGTACCCGTCTTACCCGCCAGGTCGTGGCGCTCCAGGACCTGGGCGGCGCGCGCGGTACCCGAGCGGATGACCTCTTGGAGCATGGAATTCATGATCCAGGCGTTCTGCGCACTGATGGCGCGCACGGCGCCGCCCGGCCCGGCGTCATCAGCAGGCGACGGCTTCGGGCAGTCGCGGCAGTCGGGCTCTGCGGGCGGTTCCGGGGCCTTTTCCATCACCACCTCGCCGGCGTCGTTCTCGACACGCGCGATGAAGCTCGGTGTGACGCGGAAGCCGCCGTTCGCAAACACCGCGTAACCCCCGGCCATTTGGAGCGGGCTCAGACCCCCGGTGCCGAGCGCGAGCGACAGGTTGCGCGGCAACTCGTCACGCCCGAAACCGAAGCGCTGGATGTGGCGCAGCGCGCGCTTGATCCCGATCCCGCGTAACAGGCGCACCGACACCAGGTTGCGGGACAGCGCCAAGGCCTCGCGCAAGCGCATCGGTCCCTTGTAGTTGCGCGTGTAGTTCTGTGGGCGCCATACGCTGTCGAGCCCCGGCTCATAGAAGGCGATGGGGGCATCGTTGACGATGCTGGCCGCGGTGTAGCCCGCCTCCAGGGCCGCCGAATAGATGAAAGGCTTGAAGCCGGAGCCAGGCTGGCGGCGCGCCTGGGTGGCGCGGTTGAACTTGCTCGAGGAAAAATCGAAGCCGCCGGACAACGCGAGGATCTCGCCGTTGGCGGGGTCCAGGAGCACCACGGCGCCTTCGGCCTTGGGGATCTGCGCGAGCGTGAATAGCCCATGGTCATCGACATGGAGCCGAATCACGTCGCCGACCTGCAGGATATCGCCGGCCCGTTTCGGGGCGGGGCCGCGATGGGCGTCGTCTACATAGGGACGGGCCCAGGACAGGCCGTCCCAGTCGAGGGCGACGAGGCCCGAGTCGGTATTGAAGGCCATGACGGATCGGTCCCGGATCCCGACGACCAGAGCGGGTCGCAGCGGCCCGATGCTCGTGTAGTCGGCCAGTATCCGTTTCCAGTCCGACTCCCCGGCCCCCGGCGGTAGATCATGGTGCGCCTCCGGTTTCCGGTAGCCGTGGCGGCGGTCGTAGCCGATCAAGCCGGCCTGCAGCGCCTCCTGTGCTGCCGGCTGATAGGTGTCGCCGATCGTGGTCACGACCCGGTAGCCGGCCGTGTAAGCCTCCAAACCAAAGCGCTCGACCAGTTGGGCCCTTACCATCTCCGCGACATAAGGGGCATGGACCTCGACGCGGTGGCCGTGCAACTCCGCGCGGTCCTTGGCATTGACTGCCGTTCGGTACTGGTCGGCGTCGATGAATCCGAGGTCTCGCATGCGACCGATCACGTAGCCGCGGCGCTCCCTGGCGCGTTCCGGGTTGGTGATGGGGTTGAGCTTGGACGGGGCCTTGGGCAGTCCGGCGATCATCGCGAGCTCCGCAAGGCCCAGGTGGTCGAGGTCTGTCCCGTAGTACACCTGGGCCGCCGCCGCGACCCCATAGGCTCGGTGTCCGAAATAGATCTTGTTCAGATACAGCTCCAGGATCTCGTCCTTGCGCAGCTCGCGCTCGATCTTAAGAGCCAACAGAATTTCGTTGAGCTTTCTTATATAAGTCTTTTCCCTAGTTAGGAAAAAGTTTCTGGCGACCTGCATGGTAATGGTGCTGCCCCCCTGGGTCTTGGCGCCCGTCATGGCAAGTCTCAGGGCGGCGCGCAGGATGGCGCGCCAGTCGACCCCGGGGTGTTGGTAGAAGCGTTCGTCCTCGGCCGCCAGCACGGCTTGCACGAGCGGGCGCGGGACGTCTTCCAGCTTGACCGGAGCGCGCCGGTTCTCGCCGAACTCCGCGATCAGGGATCGATCGCGAGTGTACACCTTGAGTGGCACTTGTAAGTGTATGGCCCGCAACGATTCTATAGACGGAAGGTGGCGGACCAGATAGGCCAGGCTCGCGACGCTGCCGAGCACCACGAGCGTCAGTAAGAGCACCAGGAGCTTTAGGAAGGAACGTAGCATAGGGGACCGGGCGAAACCCGCGATCTTGGGCTAAAGTTTGGTACGTAGGGCTCGATAAGCCGGGATGAGCGGTGCGGGAGCGGTGGAAATCGAGCGGTTTACCGATCCCGGCACTATAATTAAATCGATTCCGAAGTTCTTGGCGTAACTACATACGCCACGGGGGGATAACTCGTGCCACTGTTCGGAAAGAACAAGATGTCCCTGCTGGGCGTGGACATCAGCTCTACCTCGATCAAGGTGCTGGAGCTCGGCGGCAGTGAGCAGCGCTACCGCGTCGAGAGCTATGCGGTCGAGCCCCTTCCCGGTAACCCCGTCACAGAGCGAAATATAACGGATGTCCATGTCGTTGGCGAGACGATCGCACGTGCGGTGAAGAAATCCGGGACACGGGTCAAGACGGCGGCCTGTGCAGTCTCCGGGGCGGCGGTGATCACCAAAGTCATCTCCATGCCGAGCGCGCTCTCCGAGGACGAGCTCGAAACCCAGATCCGGCTCGAGGCCGACCAGTACATCCCCTATCCCTTGGAGGAGGTGAAACTGGATTTCGAGGTCTTGGGGTCCTCCGAGCGCGAGCCCGACCGCGTCGATGTCCTGCTAGCGGCCTCCCGCAACGACAACGTCGAGGTCCTGGTGGCGGCCCTGGAGACGGGCGGGCTCATCGCCAAGGTCGTCGATGTCGAGGCCTTTGCACTGGAGAACGCCGTCGGCTCCATGTTGCGGCGGGGGGGAGGCCTCGAGCCCGGGGATACCGTCGCGGTCGTCGACATCGGCGCCACCACTACCAGCCTCAGCGTCCTGCGCGATCTGCGGGTCATCTATACCCGCGAGCAGTTGTTCGGTGGCCGGCAGCTCACCGAGGAGATCCAGCGCCGTTACGGTCTGTCCTATCAGGAAGCGGGGCTCGCGAAACGCCAGGGGGGCCTGCCGGACAACTATGGACCGGAGGTACTCGATCCCTTCAAGGAGACCATGGCCCTAGAGGTCAATCGGGCGCTCCAGTTCTTCTATTCGTCGAGCCAGGTGGGCGCCGTAGATCAGGTCGTCCTGGCCGGCGGCTGCGCGTCGATAGACGGGATCGCAGGCCTCATCGAGTCCAAGTGTGGTACGCGGGTGGCGGTGGCCAACCCCTTTGCAGAGACACCCATGGCGCCGGGCATCAAGGGCCAGGCCCTCAAGAACGACGCCCCCGCGCTCATGATCTCGTTCGGACTGGCACTCAGGAGCTTCGACTGATGGCCCGGATCAATCTACTACCCTGGCGTGAGGAGCGGCGGCGCGAGCGCACCCGGCGGTTTGGCACCGCCATGGTCCTCGGTGTGGTCGCGAGCGCGGTTGTGGTCGGCGCAGTGCACCTGATCTATCAGGACCGCATCGACGGGCAGAATGCGCGCAATGCCTATCTGGAGCAGCAGATCGCCATACTCGACGACAAGATCGAGAAGATCCAGAGCCTGGAGCGGGAGCGGCAGCAACTTATCGACCGCATGCGTGCCATCGAGACGCTGCAGACCAGCCGACCCGTCGTGGTGCGGCTGTTCGACGAGATCGTGACCGCGCTCCCGGACGGCGTATCCATCACGGAGATCTCCCAGTCCAACACCGAGTGGACCTTCAAGGGCATCGCCGAATCGAACGCCCGGGTTTCCAACTTCATGCGCAATATCGAGGCCTCGCCGGCGTTCAAGGAACCGCGCCTGGACATCATTGAGACCAAGGGTGGCGACAAGCCGGTCGACAAGACCGCCGGCAAGGTCGAAGAACAGCGGCGGGTGAACAACTTCACGATCGTCGTGCAGCAAAAGGGCGAAGAGACCTCGGAGGCCGAGGCCGCTACCGGCTCTGCGGCGGGCAAGGGGGGCAAGACATGAACCTCTCCGATCTACGACAGCTCGAGATCAAGAACATCGGGAGTTGGCCCGGGCCCGCCAAGGCTGTGGCGATCGGGCTGGTGTGCCTCTTGGTCTTAGCAGCCGGCTGGTACGTCGACCTGCAAGACCAGACCACCCTCCTCGAACAGGTCGAGCAGAAGGAGTTGGGGCTCAAGCAAGACCTGGAGGGCAAGCAGGCCAAGGTCGTCAATCTCGAGGCCTTGACGGCCCAGCTCGAGGACATCAAGCAGTCGTTCGGTGACATGCTCAAGCGGCTCCCGAACAACACCGAGGTCGCCGGCCTTCTGGTCGACATCTCGCAGCAGGGGCTCGGGGCCGGGTTGGAATTCGAGCTATTCAAGCCCGGCAACGAGCAGCCGGCCGATTTCTATGTGGAGCTGCCGATCCAAATCCGGGTCACCGGGGGCTACCACCAGTTCGGTCAGTTCGTGAGTGGCGTCGCCGATCTTCCGCGCATCGTCACGCAGCACAACATCCATATCACCTCTAAGGCGAAGGAGGGGGGGCTGGTGATGGAATCGACTGCCAAGACCTACCGTTATCTCGGGGAAGAGGAAGAAACAGCAGCAGCAGGGACGCCGGCACCGGTCAACCAGAAGCCGGGGTCTTGATCATGTCCGCCCGAGATCGTCCCGCACGGGGGCCATGGTTCGCGCTTGCCGGTGTCGCAATCGCACTCGGGGGTTGCGGCTCGCGTGACCAGAGCGATCTGCAGGCCTTCGTGGCCGAGGTGCACTCGCGGCAGGGCGGTCGCATCGAGCCCCTGCCGGTCATGAAACCCAGCGAGCGTTATCTTTACCAGTCCGCCGAGGCCGCCCGGCGCGACCCCTTCGAGGCCTACTACCAGGTCAAACGCGCCTCGCCCGCGGAGCGTCAGGTGAGCGACGCGCAACGCCGGTTTCTCCAGGAGATCCAGACCCATAACCCCGAGGAGCTCGAGAACTTCGAGCTCGACAGCTTGCGAATGGTCGGCACACTGCAGGACCCGGGAAGCTTATGGGGGATCGTGCTGGACGGGGACGGGACGGTGCACCGCGTCACGACCGGTAGCTACATGGGACGCAATTACGGCAAGGTCACCCGGATCGCGGAAGAACGCATCGAGGTCCGTGAGATCGTGGGCGATGGCCAGGGGGGCTGGGACGAACGTTCGGCGTCGCTGGCCCTGCTCACCGAATGACCGTCGACCCATGATTGTACGTATAGAGAAGTTACATCAACTAGAGCATAGGCGTCGCGTATGAATAGAACAAGCTCGCGTGGTACACGCCAGGGTGGAGTGCGGGTTGCCAGCCCGGGGCTCCTGGCCCTGTGGATGATCATAGGGACCTTGAGTGCCATCGGGATCTTGAGTGGGATCCCGGGGGCGGCACGCGCCGCCGCGCTCACCTTGGACGAGGTGAGCTTTACTACCTTACCAGGCAACGAGGTGCAGGTGCGACTCGGACTTTCCGGGTCTCCAGGCAAGCCGCCCCAGGCCTTCACCATCGACAACCCCGCGCGCATTGCGCTGGACTTCGCCGATACCGGACTCAACTTGGCGGATCGCCACCGTGCCATCGGCGTCGGACCGGCCCAGAGCGTCACCGCGGTCGAGGCCGGGGGGCGGACGCGGGTGGTGCTGAATCTGGCGCGCCAGGTTCCCTACGATCTGCGGGTCGAGGGCAGCGCCGTGGTGGTCACCCTGCACAGCAGCGGCGCGATGATGCCCGATGTCCAATCCACCGCGACGACGCCGGTGGCCGCGGGTCCACGGCCCGCCGGTCTACAGGTTATGTCGGGGCGGCCTATTCCTGCGAGGTCCGCCGGGCCCGGGATCGAGGACGTCGATTTCCGCCGCGGCGAGGCCGGAGAAGGCCGCGTCATCGTGCTCTTGTCCGAATCAGGCCTCATCAGCAATATCCGCGAAGAAGGCGGCCAGATCATCATTGACTTCCCCGATGCCGCCCTACCCGAGCGTCTGGACCGGCGACTCGATGTGCTCGATTTCGCCACCCCGGTAAAAGAAGTCGATACTTTCCCCCACGAGGGCGGCGCCCGCATGGTTATCACCCCGAGCGGGCATTACGAGCACCTCGCCTATCAATCCGACAAGGTCCTGACCGTCGATGTCAAGCCACTCACGAAAGAAGAGGAGCAGGCCCTCAAGAAGGAAAAATTCGGCTACACCGGCGAGAAGCTCTCGCTGAACTTCCAGGACATCGAGGTCCGGGCCGTGCTTCAGCTCATCGCCGACTTTACCGGCCTCAACATGGTGGCGAGCGACACCGTTGCAGGAAACGTCACCCTGCGCCTAAAGAACGTGCCGTGGGATCAGGCGCTCGAGATCATCTTGAAGTCGAAGGGGCTCGGGATGCGCCAGTCCGGCAACGTCATGATGGTGGCGCCCCAGGAGGAGATCGCCGCTCGCGAGAAGCTCGAGCTCGAATCCCAGAAGCAGATAGCCGAGCTGGCGCCGCTCAAGACCGAGTTCATCGAGGTCAATTACGCCAAGGCCGCCGATGTCGCCACCTTACTCAAGACCGAGGAAAGCAAGCTCCTTTCCGAGCGCGGCAATGTGTCCGTGGACCAGCGTACCAACACCCTGTTGCTTCAGGAAACGGCGGAAAAGCTGGCCGAGATGCGCAAGGTCATCACGACCTTGGACGTGCCGGTGCGCCAGGTTTTGATCGAGTCGCGCATCGTCATTGCCAATCAGGACTTCTCCCGTGAGCTCGGGGTGAAGTTCGGTTACAGCAAGAATTCGGGGCTTTCGACGGACAACTTCGGCGTGGTCGTCGGCGGCACGCAGCCCGGGGATACGGACTTCGGTGCCGGCACGGCCTTTACCACCGATGACCTCGAGAACTTTATCGTGGACCTCCCGGCCGCAACCCCCGCCGGGGCGATCGGCCTCGCGGTCGGCAAGATCGGGAGCTACCTCCTACAACTCGAGCTCTCGGCCTTGCAGGCCGAGGGGCGCGGGGAGGTGGTCTCGAGCCCGCGGGTGATCACGACCGATCAAAAAGAAGCCGTGATCGAGCAAGGTACCGACATCCCCTATGTCTCCCAGACCTCGAGCGGTGCCACCGACATCGAGTTCAAGAAGGCCGTGCTGAGCCTGCGGGTGACACCGCACATCACCCCCGACAACCGCATCAACATGTCCATCCAGGTCAACAAGGATGCGGTGGGGCAGATATTTAACAATGTTCCTTCCATCGATACACGCAACGTCACGACCGAGGTCCTGGTGGACAACGGCGAGACCGTCGTCCTCGGCGGCATCTACGAGCACGCCAATCGCAATGATGTGCGGCGCGTGCCGTTCTTCGGTGAGCTCCCCTACTTCGGGACCCTGTTCCGCAATACTCTAAACGCGCGGAACAAGGACGAGCTCTTGATCTTCGTCACCCCCAAGGTCATGAAGGAGAGCTTGACGCTCCGCTAGCTCGCGATCGTGTGGGGAGATCGGGGGTAGTCTTACCGCCGATTTCCCTGCGCGGCTCTGTCCAAAGGGGGGCAGGAGCTTCGTTCCACGGGCTCTTGCACTGCCCTCGGCCCTTGGCATATCGTCTTGGCCGGTTCCGGTGTCACGACGCCTCTGGCGTCGCCCCTTGCCGCCGCATATCGTGTTGAAGTCCAATAACATCTACCTGGTCGGGCCGATGGGTTCCGGGAAGACGACGATCGGGCGGCGCGTGGCGCGCGTGACCGGGAGGGCGTTTCAAGACAGCGACCGGGAGATCGAAGAGCGCACCGGCGTCAGCATCGCGGTCATCTTCGAGGTCGAGGGCGAGGCCGGTTTTCGTCTGCGCGAGCGCCAGGTCATCGACGATCTCACGCAACTGCAAGACACCGTCGTGGCCACGGGCGGCGGGGCGGTGATCGACCCGCAGAACCGACGATGTCTCAGGGAGCGGGGATTCGTCGTCTATCTCAGGTCATCGGTGGATCGACTCTACGCGCACACCTGGCGGAGCCGCAACCGCCCCTTGCTCCGCACCGCGGATCCCAAGGCGCGCCTCGCCGAGCTCCTCGCCGAGCGCGACCCCTGGTATCGTGAGGTCGCGAACCTCATCGTCGACACCGATGGCCGCACGGCGCACCAGTTGGTCCACGAGATCACCACGGCCTCACGAAGCCGTACTGAAGTTGAATAAATCTGAAATGAAGACCCTGGAGGTCGATCTCGCGGACAGGGCCTACCCGATCCACATCGGGTCGGGGCTACTGCCTCTCCCGGACCTGATCCGGCCGCATCTCGAAGGCCGGAACGTCATGGTGGTGACCAATGAGACGGTGGGACCCCTGTACCTCGCCCGGCAGAAGCAGGCGCTCGCGGACCACGACACCGCCACCGTGGTCCTCCCCGACGGCGAGGAGCACAAGACCCTGGAGACCATGGGGCGCATTATCACGGCACTGCTCACGCGGCGTTTCGATAGGCAGTGCACACTCGTCGCGCTCGGCGGGGGGGTGGTCGGCGACATCACCGGCTTCGCCGCGGCCTGTTACCAGCGCGGCGTCAATTACCTCCAGGTGCCCACGACCTTGCTCGCCCAGGTCGATTCCTCGGTCGGCGGGAAGACGGCAGTCAACCATCTGCTTGGCAAGAACATGATCGGCGCCTTCCACCAGCCGCGCTGCGTCATCGCCGACATCGATACCCTGGCGACGCTCCCGGACCGGGAGTACCGGGCGGGTCTCGCCGAGGTGATAAAATACGGCTTGATCCGGGACCCGGAGTTCTTCCTGTGGATCGAGGAGCATATGGGGGACCTGCTGGCCCGCGATCCGATGGCGCAGACGCAGGCGATCGAGCGCTCGTGTCGCAACAAGGCCGAGATCGTGGCGGCCGACGAGCGCGAGACGGGCCAGCGGGCCCTGCTCAACCTCGGCCACACCTTCGGCCATGCCATCGAGACCGGCCTCGGTTACGGCGTGTGGCTGCACGGCGAGGCGGTGGCGGCGGGGATGTGTCTCGCGGCCCGACTGTCGGCACGGCTCGGCTGGCTCGAGGGCGCCGCCGTGGAACGCATCGAGTCGCTGGTGCGGGGTGCGGGCCTGCCGGTTCGGGCGCCCGGGGCGCTGTCCGCACCGAAGATGCGCGAGCTCATGGCCGTCGACAAGAAGGCCCGTGGCGGCGCGTTGCGACTGGTGCTCTTGGAGGACCTGGGCAAGGCCATCGTGACGGGCCGGTACGACGCCGCGGCCCTGGACCTGACGCTGGCGGAGTGCGGTGCCGAACGATGATCGATCGGGTCGAGAAATGGTAGGGGTACACCGGCCCCCGATGGGCGGCATGTCGAGCGAGCGCCAAGCCAATAAACCGGATCGCGGACTCGTCTGGAACGAGGAGTCGGAGCGCTTTTATCTCGCCACGCCGGCGCTCGGCCCGCGCCTGGACCTCATCAAACACCTGATCGACGACAGCCGGCTCCTGCTCTATGTCATCGGGGAGCGTGGCAGCGGCAAGAGCGCGCTCGTCGATGAGATCCTCGCGATGGCCCGTGATGGCTGGCGCGTGGCCCGCATCCAGGCCAATGCCATGCTCGACCCCCTGGCGCTCCTACGCGATCTGACCCAGGCCTTGAACCCGGGCGTACGCGGCCAGGACCGGGATGCCCTGCTCGCCGCCCTGGAGGACCTGCTCGCCGCTTCGACCGACATGCGCTTCGTCCCCGTGGTGCTCGTGGACGACGCCCACGAGCTCTCGGAGGAGGCGCTGAAGCTCCTGTTCTCGTTGGGCAGGGCGTCGCGGGAAGCGCACCGGTTTCGCCTTGTCTTGTTCTGCGAGCCCCAGATCGACACGGTCCTGAGGGCGCGGGGGCTGGCGGCGGTGAGCCCGCCCGTCGCCCATGTGGTGGATCTGCCGCCGTTCACGGTGGAGGACACCCGTGCCTACCTCGCAGAACGCCTGTCCCGAGTGGGGCTGGGAGCGCTCTTGCCGCTCGATACCGGCGTCGCCGACCGCATCCATCAGGACGCGCGCGGTCTCCCCGGAGCCATCGATGCCGTCGCTCGGGAGACCCTATGGCATGGCCAGGACCAGCCGTCGTCAGCCCCAGACGCGGTTCCGGCTCCCGATGCGGGTCGGGGCTCGCCTTGGGCCGCCGTACGCAAACATAGCTGGCGCCTGTATACCGCGGCCGCGGTGCTCGCGCTCGTGACCGGTTTCATCGTCTACGGGATCGTGAATCCTACCGACGAAGTGCGTCCCGAACCCGCGAGCGGGATCGTCCCCCTTGAGGTACCTCCACGGCAGACGGCGCCGCCTTCTGCTCCGGTCAAGCTGCCTGGGGTTCCAGCGGCCGCGGAAGGGCGTGCGGCGCCCCCGCAGCCGAAACCCGCGCACCGACCTCCTGTCGCGGCCGATGGTCCCAGCCCGAACAAGCCACCCGCCGCGGCCCCGCGAGCCGTCGATCCGCACGCCGAGAGTGCGGTCGAGGCCGACGGTCCGAGCTCCAATCAGTCCGCCGATCCCGTCCCGCGAGCCGTCGAGCGGGTCGCCGAGACAGCGGTCGAAACCCCACCGGGTGAATCGATCGATCCGGCACCCGCGAAACCGCGAGCGGTGCCCGCCGAAGCCACGCCTCCGGAGCCGCAGCGCGGGGATCGGGCCGGACGCGGGGCTGCCGCCGGATCGAGCTGGCTGCGCGCACAACCGGCGGATGCCTATGTCTTGCAGCTCATCGGCAGTGCCAGCCGGGATGCGGTGTCGGGCTTCCTGGGGCGCCATGCCTTCGGTGCCAAGGCCGCCTGGGTGACGACACAACGAAACGGCCAGGACTGGCACATCGTCGTGTACGGGCCCTTTCCGGATCG
>JBQTJM010000294.1:0-6720 GCA_052387115.1 Gammaproteobacteria bacterium
CCGAATTCCCGACCTGAGGAGGAAGCGCCGAGATGGCCGACTATGCCACGCTGGTTGCAACGCTCAATCGCTGCGCCGAGCGCGCCCGCCACGAGGCGCTGACCCTGGGTGAGGTCCTCGACTCCATCGAGGAGGCGGCCTACGCCTTCATCTGCATCATCCTGGCCCTCCCGTTCTTGCAACCCTTGACCTTGGGGCCGCTGTCGGTGATCGGCGGGCTGACCTTCGCGTTGCTCGGATGGCAGCTCTTCCGCGGCCACCCGACGCCGGTGTTACCGAAAAGGGTCCGGGCCACCGTCATGGGAGAGAAGACCTGGGAGGTGATCATCAAGATCTGCCTCAAGGTCCTCGGCTGGTGCCGACCTTTCACCCGTCCGCGCTACAGCGGCTGGGTCAGCGGCCGCCGCGGGCAGCGCGTCGGCGGGCTCACGATAGCGGCGGGGGGGCTGCTCATGGCCATCCCGGCCTTCGGGATGCCCTTAAACAACCTCCTGCCGGCGCTCGGGATCTTCTTCGCGTGTGTGGCCGAGCTCGAGCAGGACGGGCTGATGATCTTCGTGGCCTTTTTCTGGCTCGTCGTGACCGTGCTCTATTTCGTGGCCGTGATCGTCGCCCTGTGGTTCCTGGGCGATCAGGCGCTCGCCTATTTTCGCTGGTAGCGCCGCCGGGTTGAATGAATCCGGTCGCGAGCAACACGCCCCGGTAGCTTGGACGGGCCTTGACGCCGCGATCCTTTTTGATCCCCTCACCCTACCCTCTCCCGGAGGGAGAGGGGATCATGGGGAGTCATTCGCGGCGCTGACGGACCCGCATGCCCCCCTATCTGCAGAGCGCGCTAGGGGTGTGCGTCTTTATCGCCCTGGCGTGGGCGGCAAGCGAGGAGCGGCGGGCCTTCCCGTGGCGGATCGTGCTCGCGGGCCTCGCGCTCCAGTTTGCACTGGCCGCGACTTTGCTGAAGCTGCCCTGGTTCAGGGGCTGGGTCCTGGGGCTCAACGAGGCGATGCTCGGACTCGAACACGCCACCGAAGCCGGCACCGCCTTCGTGTTCGGCTACCTCGGCGGCGGCCCCTTGCCCTTCCGCGAAGCCACACCGGGTGCGAGCTTCGTGCTGGCCTTCCGCGCGTTGCCGCTCATCCTGGTGGTGAGCGCGCTGTCGTCGCTGCTCTTTTACTGGCGCGTCCTGCCGTTCATCGTGCGCGGACTCTCGCGCGTCTTGGAAAAGACCCTGGGGATCGGCGGCGCCGTGGGACTGTCCGCCGCCGCGGACGTGTTGGTCGGCATGGTGGAGGCGCCGCTCCTGGTGCGCCCTTACCTCGGCTCCTTGAGCCGCGGGGAGCTGTTCTCGGTCATGAGCTGCGGCATGGCCACCATCGCCGGGACGGTCATGGTCCTGTATGCGAGCATCCTGAGGGAAGTGGTCCCCGAGGCCATGGGGCACATCCTGACGGCCTCGCTCATCAACACCCCGGGCGCGCTGCTCATCGCGGCGGTCATGGTGCCTTCATTGGGACGCGCCACCGCGGGCGAGCTCGGGCCCGCACAGACCGCACGCTCCAGCATGGACGCCATTACCAGCGGCACGCTCGCCGGCATCGCCCTTTTGATCAACATCGTCGCCCTGCTGCTCGTGTTCGTGGCGCTGGTGAGCCTCGCGGACGGCATCCTCGGCGTCCTGCCCGACGTCGGCGGCGAGCCCGTGACCTTACGACGCCTGCTCGGGACGCTCATGGCCCCGCTCGTATGGCTCGCGGGGATCCCCTGGGGTGAGGCCCAGACCGCCGGTGCGCTGATGGGGACCAAGACGGTGCTGAACGAGCTGGTCGCCTATCTCGACCTCGCGCGCTTACCGAAGGATGCCCTGAGCGAGCGCAGCACCGTGATCATGACCTATGCCCTGTGCGGGTTCGCGAACCTCGGGAGCCTCGGGATCCTGATCGGCGGTCTCGGCACCATGGTTCCAGACCGGCGCGCCGAGGTCATCGCCCTCGGGCCCAAGTCCATCGTTTGCGGGACCCTGACGACGTTATTGACCGGTGCCATCGTAGGCGTACTCTGGTCCTGAGCACCCGGCTCCCGTTAGGAAGCCCACGGCCCATTGGTACGCGACCCCGAGCACGGCTACCTCGACAGCCGACGTCGCGTGGTAGCGGGAGGTTAATCCAACATGTCGCTCCCGCCCTGGATCGCTGAGCTCCGCAGAACCGAGGTCATTGAGCGCGTGCACGCCGATGGCCGCACGAGCCCAGATCGCCCACTTGGCATCGAAAAAAGGCGGATTCAAAGCGACGCGATTTGCGGAGGACAGGCGGATTTCGACGCACCTTGGGAGTCCCTCTCCGGCGGCGACCGAGCCTTGCTCTATTGCTATTACAATCAACTGGGCCATCTGGAGGAGTTGGCAGCCGCTTTCCAAATGTTGTTCGGTACGGTTAGAACGATGGACGATCCCTTCGTGCTCGACCTTGGCGCCGGCCCGTGCACTGCGGGCCTGGCGCTGGCCGGGATTCTGGGGAACGCAGCTAGGTTCACCTACATCGGCGTCGAACGGGCGGCGTCAATGTCCCGCCTCGGCGAGAGACTTGCCGTCGCGGCGGCGGCCCGAATGACCGCCGTTGAGCGACACTGGTACGAGTCGATTTCGACAATCCGATGGCCTAAACCGCCGAGCTGGCGGCCAGTGATCGTGGTAGTATCCTACCTGCTCGCCAGTCCGACCGTGCGAGCAAATGAGCTTGTGGCCGAGCTCGACGCTTTCGTGTCGAAAGTCGGTCGCGGAGCGGTGACCGTGCTCTATACCAACTCGCCGCTCGCAGGGCCAAATCGTGCGTTTCCAGCGTTCCGAGACGCTCTCGCTACGGCGGGATTCTCGCTTTTCGCAGATGACTTGGGCGGCATCATGGTGAACCGTTACACCGGCCCACAAATGCGCAACCTTCGGTACGCCTTGTTCCATCGCAAAGCGCGGACTATTCTCCCGTTGGGAAGGGCGTGATGCATCTACCCACCTGGGATGAGCTTAACGACGAGCAGCGCTCGGTATTGGAGGTACCCATTGACGAGGATGTATTCGTCGCGGGGCCGCCCGGTTCCGGGAAGACGGTACTTGCTGTGGCAAGGGCTCGCCTAGTCGCCCAGAACCGTCAGAGCGTCGGCTCACTGACCTGCGCACGACGCTCGAACAGATCAAGAATGCCGCTCGGCTACCTGACCCAATCATCCTGACGGACAACCACAGGAACAGTCCCGAGATCGCCGCGGTTGCGGAACACTTCCACGCAGGACGCCTACCAGCCGCGACGGTGCGTAGGCCGGTGACGGCGCAGCGGCCGCGGCTCGTATACTCGCGGAACGTCCAGGACACCTGTGAGGGGGTAGCGACTGCGCTCCGAAATCGCGGTGGGACGGTCGGCGTCGTGGTGAGGTCGAACTCGACGGGCCTAGCGGTTTTCAACCGCCTGCGCGACACCCTTCCGGATGGTCGCGTCAGCTACTATACCGGCGCGCGCAAGAACGACAACTCAATCGAACTGCTCAAGCCGGGCATCACCGTGCTCAACAAGGAGTCAGTGAAGGGTCAAGAGTTCGACACCGTGTTCCTCCTTGAAGTCGAGGCACTCGTACCCTGTAAGACCGAGGTCATGCGGCGTTCGATGTACATGCTGTGCTCCCGCGCTCGGGACACGCTCGTTCTGGTGCATGGGCGGCCCTTGTCAGCCTCCGCGTCGGCTGCGCTTCCTTGCGAACGTCTGCTGGAGCGAGGATGATGCCTGCGGCTACCTCCCAGCTTCCGCTCGCGTTCTCGACCACTGCCGAGCGCGAGAATCAGTGGTTCGGCGCGACCCTCGACCACCGGGAGTTCTTCGCCGGGCTGCAAAGCGAGTGGCTTCCCCACCGTGACGGTCAGCCCGTCAGGCTTCTGGGCGTATCCTCGTTCCCGCTGATGGACCCGATCATTGCGAACGGCAACCTTATTCGGGTCCATCTGCGGCTAGACCCGCGCTTTCTGGCGCACGGCCGTGTACTAGCGCGGCGCGGTGAGATCTGGGAGGAAACGAAAGCGGCGGACGTCGGCGTTCAATATGACCTGATCGCTTGGCCAGGCGCGCTGCCCTTGTTCTCGGTAGTGAACGCCCAGGTGGCCAGCGAGGAGGAACGGGCGCGCCTCGTCGGACTCGCACGTCAGGTCTCCAACGTGCCGCTTCCACCGGTTGTCGTCCGTGCGACCCTCGACCCCGTCGCTCCCGCCGCCGCGGTCCCCGAGTGGCACGGGGAGGCGCACGCCGTTCGTTTTCCGGCGGCCTACGACCAAATACGAGGCGCGGCCGCCATGGCGTGGTGGGGCGTCCCGCGAGTTGACCCATGGCTCGATCTGTTGTGCGCCACCTTCGGCACCGATGAGGCGTTGCTGCGGAGCCGTGCCGAGGCGGTTGATGCCACGTGGTGGACAGGGACACCGTGGAGTCTCGAGCTGCCCGCGCAATCCGGTACTTCCTACTCAGAGAATCTCTGGCAGGCGGCGTTACGGGTGATTCGATCTTCAAAGGCAGGCCCGTCGCGGAGCGCCACCGATTTCGCGGCCGCGATTCTGGCAGAGGCGAGCCGCGACCGGTCAAAGGAAGAGATTCACCGGCTGGAGCGCTGGGAGGAGAACACGCGGCGGGTGGTTCGCGCGGATTCACCGATTTCGCCGGATACGTGGCAGCACGATCCGGTGGGCAGCGCCGTGCAACTGGCGCTCACTCGACCGGAGCCCGACAACTTCAGGCGGTGGTTCGACGAGCTTCCGACAATCCCGCCCTCCGTATGGTGGTCGGCTGCGGCGTTGTGCGGTCTCTTGTGCGGGTATCGCCCCCTCGGCACGATTTTCCGAGGAGACGCTGAATTGCGCCGCCTTCTCGCCATACACGCCCTTGGGTACCGAACGGTCCGGGGCGGAGAGACGATCCCACCGGTCTGGCGGCGTCAGGACGGAGCCATCGTGTTCGACTGGGATGGCGTTGAGGTTGCGCGTCGCCCCGAGCACAACCGTGGACGATGGCTTCACGCCGACTTCTCGAGTGATATCGTCACCGCTGCCGCCGAGGATATAGCACGGAGGAATGCGTGGGCCTGCTTCCGCCGGGAGCTCGTCCTCGCCGACGTCCGTATTGACATTGCGGGAACAGGTCGGGTTTCCAAGGCGGATCGGAACGGTTCTGCCCTGCAGATTCGAGGCGAAGTTCGCTTTCAGCTCCCGTCGGATGCCATGGTTCGCGAGGCGCTGGACGTGGCCGCGTTCCAGCACTGCATCGTTACTGTGGGTGGCGGTCACGTCGCGTCCCCACCCGCCCCATTGGTACCCCCCTCCAACACGAATGTCCCCGGACTGCGCTACGTGAGGGGCATCGTGACCGAAGACGAGGAGGTGAGCCTCGTCGCCGAGATTGACCGGTCACCGTGGCTAAAGGATCTGAAGCGACGTGTGCAGCATTACGGCTGGCGTTACGGCTACAAGGATCGAAAGGTTACCGCAGATATGCGACTTGGACCGCTCCCGCCGTGGGCCGATGAGATTGCCGAGCGCCTCTTTTCCCGCGGGTTTGTTCCTTTCCGACCCGATCAGGTTATCGTGAACGAGTACATCAGCAATCAGGGCATCAGCCGACACGTGGACTGCCCCGCTTGCTTTGAAGACGGCGTCGCAATGATCAGCCTGCTGGAGTCCTGGGAGCTGGTCTTCCGGCCGCGCAAGGGGAATCGGAAAGTCTCCGTGCTGCAAGAGCGTAGGAGTCTAGCGGTCATGACTGGGGAATCGAGGTATGACTGGAGTCACGAGATCCCGGCTCGGAAGACTGAGCCGGGCGGCCTTCGTCGGGAGCGAAGGATTTCGATAACATTTCGGCGGGTTCGGATCGATGCGTCGTCTTCAAGGGGCTCTCGGTGATCAGCGGACGCTCGGACGCTCCGTCGTGGAGCGCCATCACGGGCCGGGCCGAGCTCGGGATAGGATAGGAGGGGCTCGAAGCGTTCGCGGAGCTTTTGCACGAACCCGCTCGCCGCCTTGGGATTGTCGGCGGCGCGATGAACGCCCAGATCTCGGCAAGATCGTCTTCGGCCAGGTCGGTTATGCGGAGGCTTCGCGTCCCGCTAATTTGCGGCCTCCCTTCTCGATGATTCGCGCGGGATCAACGTCTCTGACCCGTCCGGCCTCAACGTCCTCCAGACCGCGCTGAATATCCGCGCGCAGCTCGGCACGTTCGCGTTCCCGCAAGGCACGCCGGTGTCTCCAGTCACGCAAGGCCTCGCGGACAATTTCGCTGCTTGAGGCATAGCCACCGCTCACAGCAGCACGCACGGCTGCGGCCATATCGGCAGTCAAGGTAATAGTGATGCGTTCCACATTGCTCATAAAACATACGTTATCATACTTAATCATACCGCGGCAAGGTCAGATTTAGTGGAGCTCCTTCCGCCAGCGTCCCGCGCCCGCCCGGCAGGTGCCGGTAGAGGGTCGAGGATATCCGGCGGCGAGCCCGTGATACTGCGGTGCCTCCTCGGGGCGCTCATGGCCCCGCTCGATATGGCTCACGATCCCCGGCCTGGCGACGTTACTGATCTCACATTCCGCACTTCTCTCTGTCGATTTCCTCGCAATTATCTTTGTGAAATAACAAAGCCTTAGGTGTCCACCTCGCGGTTAGGGTCGAGCAGTTCCACCGCAGTTTCCTGCTCCCAGAGCGC
>JBQTJM010000295.1:0-4624 GCA_052387115.1 Gammaproteobacteria bacterium
CCCGGCGCAGGCTGTCCGCAAGCAACACGCGTTCGGCGATGCGCGCCGACATCTCTGGATGGTACAGGCAATAGTGGCCTTTTCCGCTCGCCTTCATGCGGTAAAGCGCCGTGTCTGCCGCCTCGAGTAAGCGCTCGGGCGTCTCGCCGTTTTCGGGAAAGACCGCCACGCCGATGCTGGCGCAGGCCGCGACGTGAGCTGTGCCGCCAAGCCACCGGAGGTTGGGATGCGCCCAGGTCTGGATGATGAGGCGGTAGCGCGTACGGTAGGGCAAGGACCGGATGATCAGGGGGCGAGCGGCGCGAATACGCACAGCGTGGTCACGACCCCGGTGTAAAACACGAGGGCGCGCAGGTACAGTAGGACCGATGGGGTCATGCGGGGGGCGAGGGGCGGGGCGAGCGCGCCGAGCAGGCGCAGCACCAACTGTCCGGGCAGCATCAAGCCCGCGGCATTGGGGCCCAGCAAGACGCCGGGCGGCCGGGATCCCGGAGGCCGGGCTCGTCACCATGACCCTGGTGTTCTAGGCGGTGGGGCTCCCGACCGAGCACATTGCCGTAGACTAACGATCAGGTTTGGCCCAGGAAGTGCCCGATGCCGCGGCGGCAGGCGCACGGGCGTGGGACCTCGATGGGACCGACACGGCTAGCGTGCCGAGGGATCGCGACGGGAGCCGAAGGCATTCGGGGCCGTCCACGGGTGGAGCCGAGCCAGGCGACGGAACTGCTACCGCCGCCAGTCACGCGATGGGAGCCCAACTTGGATGATAGATTTTCGCTCATTGGAGAACCGTTTGGGGGTTGAGGGGCGCATACAAAATGCAACTGTCTATAGTCGTACCTTGCTACAACGAAGAGGAGGTGCTGGAAGAAACGTGCGGCCGGTTGCTCGCATTACTGACCACGATGACCGACGCCCACCAGGTTTCGCCCGCGAGCCGGATCTGCTTCGTCGATGATGGCAGCGCCGATCGCACGTGGGCGCTAATAGAATCGCTGGCCGGGAAGGATCGGCGCGTGACCGGGATCAAGCTCAGTCGCAACCGGGGTCATCAGAACGCGTTGCTGGCCGGGCTGTTGACCGCCGAGGGCGATGCCATCATGAGCGTGGATGCGGATCTGCAGGACGATGTCGGTGCGATCCCGAAGATGGTCGAGCAGCTCACACGGGGTGCCGATATCGTTTTCGGTGTGCGCAGCCGGCGCGACAACGACTCGGTATTCAAACGAGTCACGGCCCACGCCTTCTATCGACTGATGAATTGGTTGGGCGCGCAGACAATCTATAACCACGCGGATTTCCGGCTGATGAGCAGGCGTGCGGTGGAGGCGCTGCGGCAATACCGTGAGGTGAACCTGTTTCTACGAGGCATCGTGCCGCTCGTTGGGTTCCCGACCGCGGTGGTAGAATACGAGCGCTCGCAGCGTTTGGCCGGTAGATCCAAATATCCTCTTCGCAAGATGATCTCGTTCGCCCTCGAGGGTTTGACTTCATTCTCGGTGGTGCCATTGCGTATCATCACGTTGATGGGTACCCTGGTGTTCTTGATCACCTTCGGGCTCGGGGCCTGGGTGCTGTATGTGCGCCTCTTTACCGATCTCGCCGTGCCGGGCTGGGCATCCACCATGCTGCCCATGTTCTTCCTGGGTGGCGTTCAGATCCTGTGCCTCGGTGTGATGGGTGAATACCTCGGCAGGCTGTACCAGGAAATGAAAGCACGACCCCGCTATATCATCGAAAAGAAGATCTGAGACCTGGAATATTATCGCAGCCGCCCCGGTGGGCGGTAACCGATCGATCATTGGAACTTCAACCAGCGGGCATGGGCCATGGATAATGCGGAATTCGACAAGTTCGCCGACGAATACCTCGCGGTACACGCGCGCAATATCGCTATCACCGGGGAGCAGCCGGAGTTCTTCGCCGAGTACAAGGTTCGGGACGTGCGCGCGATCCTCGCGGCGGAGGGCCGCGCCGTCGCGCGCATTCTGGACTTCGGGGCGGGCATCGGGAGCTCGGCGGTGTACTTCCGGCGCTATTTTGCCGACGCGTGGCTCGTGTGCGTCGATGTGTCGCTGCGATCGCTCATGGTGGGCCGCCAGCGATGCGCGGAGGGCGCAGAGTTCGTTACCTTCGATGGGTCCACGCTACCATTTGCCGACGGCAGTGTCGATCTGGCCTTCGCCGGCTGCGTGTTCCACCACATTCCCCAGGAGAAGCACGTGCCGATCCTCAAGGAGTTGCGCCGGGTGCTGGTTCCGGGGGGCATGCTCAGCGTATTCGAGCATAACCCCCTGAACCCGTTGACCGTCCACGCCGTGCAGGGCTGTCCCTTCGATGACAACGCGGTGCTCATTCGTGCCGGGGCCATGCGTGCGCGGTTGCGGCAGGCGGGATTCGCGGTGCCATCCCTCCGCTACCGTATCTTCTTCCCCCACGCGTTACGCGGGTTGCGGCCCCTGGAACGAAGGCTCACCCGCCTGCCTTTGGGCGCTCAATACCACGTTTTCGCCACCCGATGACGGGCGGTGGACCCGTGATCCTCGCCAGGTTCCTCAGCGTGGGGGCGGTAAACGGCGTGGTCGGGTTGAGCGTCATCTATGCCTGCAAGCGGTTGCTCGGACTTGGTGATATACCAGCCAACGCGAGCGGCTATGCAGTAGGTTTGGTGTTCAGCTTCGTCCTCAACAGACACTGGACCTTCGGGCACACGGGAAACACGTGGGTCGCCGTCCTGCGCTTTCTCGCCGTGTACGCCGTTGCCTATTCGGTGAATCTCGTGTGCGTTCTATTCGCGATCAGGGTCGCCGGGATCGATGGCTATGTCTCTCAAGCCATCGGCATCCTGCCCTACGCGGCGATTTTCTACCTCGGAAGCCGCCTGTATGTCTTTCGCGGCTGAGGGAGGGTGATACCCGCTTCGCTGCACCCCTGATGGAAAGCCCGCAGGCGGTACGCGTAGCCTTGCAAACGCATTAAGCTTCATAGACTCCCGCGCATTTTTCAGAGGGGGAACCACAACCTCGGCCGCTGAATCAGGAGGCTTGCGGCGCCGGTTTGGTGACGACCACCAGGTGGTTGTTGGGGTCCTCCTGCAAGTCGCCAAGCCCGAAAAAAAGGCAGATTGGAATACTGATGGCCGCATATATCAACATGAAGGGAAGAAGTACATAAAACGTAGCATTGCGTTTCGTGCCTTCGGGAACCTGCCCTTCCTGTCGCAATACCTTGAGAAAGAAATAGAAGCAATGCGACGCCATCGTTGTCCATAGCCCACCTAGGGGCTGATGCTCGACGATGCATAGACCTGCACTCGCACAAGCCTCGAATATCCAAAATTGCGTAAAATTACCATAATGGTGTGGCGCCATATGCACCAGCGAGGTCTGCGGGACCAGCATGATGGCATGACCCCCGGGTTTAAGCACACGAGCAATTTCTCTGACCATGCGCAGCGGCTCAAATACGTGCTCAAGTACTTGGATGCTCAACACCGTGTCGTACTCGTTGTCGGGCAGATTCATCGCGCAGCCGTCGCCGTGCACCAGCCGGAAGCGCTCGTCCGCGACCCGCAGGATGCGTTCCGGGCAATATTCCAACGTGGTCCAGCTCGTAAACGAAAGCTTCTTGGCCTTTGCGATGAGATAGAAATCCCAGCCGCCAACGTCTAGGACTTGGCCCCGGCAATACTGTCGTAGGGCGGCGAACATGGCGTGGCTACGCAGGTTGCGGGCATGAAGCAACAGCGTTTCGACCAATGAGCGAGTCATGAAGACGAACCGTCATAGATCACCACCGCTTCGACGTCGCAGCCGCGTTGTTTTTCGAGGTGTGTGTCGAGCCGGTTGGCTGCGAGCCGCAGGAGCGGGAACACATCCTTTTCGTTGGCGAAGGGGATAACCCGCGAGACCAAAGCCCGTTGTGGGTTCATGGGGTTGGACGTTTGGTTACGGCCACTCCAAACACACGCCGTGGTAGCGGGCCCAGCCGGTGTTCGACGAGAGCATTTCTTCGCGGCGCGGCCCGGGAAAGGTGGCCATGAGCTCCCGGTAGCCCGCGAGGGTGCGGACGTAGCGCCCACGGTCCAGCCAGGCGAAGAGATTGTTCAGGTGTGCCCCTGGCAAGAGCACGGGATCGAGCGCGGCTACCCGGCGCCGCCAGTCGCCGGTCTGGCAGGCGGCGAGCACTTCGCGGGCCTGCTGGTTGGAGAGGTGGTGCAGTACGCCCTTGAGGATGATGCGGGTTGGACGCAGGTGGGCCACGTCGGCGGTCTCGACCGGGCGGTTGTAGGTGTGCACGCGCGGGTCGGGATGGTCCCGGCGGAACGCGGCCAGGGCCACGGGATCGGTGTCAAAAGCGTGATAACTTGAGAAATTCTTGAGGTAGCGCAGGGCTTCGCCCGTCCCACACCCAACGTCCAGCACGACGTCCTCGTTGCCGCATTCCAGCCAGCCGTAGAATGTCGTCGGGTCAATCCCTCCCACGACCAAAGGTCGTATGTGTTCATAGACGAACGGGTGTCCGAGAAAGGCGTCGTAGGCGCGCCGTAACCAGTTCATCGCAGTGACTGCGGGGACTGTGCGTCCCGTTCGGGCACAGCCATTGCCGTCACGACCGCCGCGCG
>JBQTJM010000296.1:0-12829 GCA_052387115.1 Gammaproteobacteria bacterium
TCCCAGTCGCTGCTCACCGGGAAGGCCGAAGCCGCGATCCCGATGACGGCCGTCGCGACGCCCAGGAGCCAGGCCTTGTGCCATCGTCCCATCTCTAATGCACGGTGCCGGGGCCGCCTGGGGACCCACGGCCGGGTTGCAATGGCATCCCACCGGCCGGTAAGATGGGCGATCGCGGGTCGTAGTCTGCCGGGATCGGTGCTGCAATCGGGGAATATCTCACCGTCCGCCTGTGAGATTTTTCACAGCAGGCCTCATCCGTTTCGGGGATGATGATGACCATATGGGAGCGGTGCAGGATATGGGCGTGACGGTAACACAGGCAATGACCCGATGTCCGGACGGGTTCTCCTCTCGGAGGCCGTCGGGTTGTTCGCGCAGGGTCCGATGGGGATCACCGGCGTGACGACCCTGCCCTTCGAACGCGGGCTGTTTCCGGCGTTGAGCCCCGAGGACCTTGCCGTCCTGACGCGCTGCGGTGCCATCAAGGCCTATCCCCGCAACACGCTACTGTTCCAGGAAGGTCAGCCGAGCGCCGAGCTCTACATCGTCGTGACCGGCCAGATCAAAGTGTTCGTCAGCGAGGCCCAGGGCAAGGAGGTGACCTTGACCCTCGAGGGGCCGGGCGGGTATTTCGGTGAGCTGGGCCTGGTAGACGCGGCGCCCCGCTCGGCATCGGTCATGACCACCGAGCCGTCGCAGCTCGTGGTGGTCTCCAAGGCCGATTTCCAGCGCTGCCTGGCGGCCCATCCGGATCTCGGCATCAAGCTCATGCGCGCGCTCGTGCAGCGGGTGCGGAGCCTCACCGATCGGGTGAAGAGCATCGCCCTCCTGGATGTCTATGGGCGCGTGGCCCAGACGCTCCAAGGGCTGGCCACTGAGCAATCCGGGGAGCAGTCCGGTCAATTCGTCATCGAGCGGCGCGTGACCCACCAGGACATCGCCAGCATGGTGGGCGCCTCGCGCGAGATGGTGAGCCGCATCATGCGGGACCTCGTGGTCGGGGGTTACATCGAGATGGAGCACAAGCACATCCGCATCAAGGAAAAGCTGCCGGCCGGCTGGTGAGCGGGGTCCTCAACCACAGCATCCGCAGCAACCAGAAGACCGCCACGCCGGCGACGAGGTGTTTCAGCGTGTGCCCGCCGACCCCACCGAGGACGTTGAAGATCGGCCGGTCCAGCCACTCGCAGAGCTTGGCGAGGGCGTAGAGGCCGAGCACCACGAACGGATCGCGGGCGCGCGTGTAGGCCGAGGGGTAGAGCCAGAGGATGAGCGCGATGAGCGCGCCCGAATAGAACTGCACCCCGCCGTACGGCCGCAGATCGCCTTGCCCGGCGCGCTCGGTCCAGTCCCAGTACAGGACACTCCCGATCGCGAGCACCAGGAGCGGCGCGAGCCACAGGAGGCCGGCGCGTACATCGATGCGTTCGCCGACCACGGCCGCGAGCAGGGCAGCGAACCCGGCGGCGAGCGGGAGGCGGTCCCACAGGAGTCGCGCATTGTCCGGCGCCAGGTGGTAATAGGCCGATCCGAGCCCGGTGAAAAATATCGCGGCGTATAACACGAGGTAAGGCCAGCGCTCGCGAGCGTCGGTGAAGCGCACCCGGCCCCGCCACAAGGACCCGACACCCAGCACACCCACCACCAGGAACAGGGCGTTTGAGGCGACATCGAGAAAGTTCGGGACCCCCAGCATCGCGCGCCGATCGGCGAAGGCGTGATAGCTCGGGTCCTGGGGGATGGGCGGCACGAAACCGAGTGTCAAAACAACCGCGAGGGTCAGGACCCCGATCGCGACGAGGCGTGCGCGGCGGCTCATGGCTCCCCAAAATAGATGACCAAAAAAAAATACATGAAGATAAATGGGGCCCGGTGGTTAGACCCCGTGAGCGGATCAGTAATGCACGAGGGTATGGACACGATACGGCATGAGCCGCGCGCGGCCCTGAAGCTCGTCGAGCTCCACGACGAAGGCGCATCCGGCGAGCTCGGCGCCCAGTCGCTCGATCAAGCGGCAACTCGCCGCCGCGGTACCCCCGGTCGCGATCAGATCATCGATCAGGAGCACGCGATCGCCCGGCCCCAGCGCATCCACATGGACCTCGAGCGCGGCCGTACCGTACTCCAGATCATAGCGTGCCGCCTGCACCTCATAGGGCAGCTTGCCCGGCTTGCGCAGCGGCACGAAGCCGACCCCCAGCTCCCAGGCGACCAGGCTGCCGAAGATGAAGCCGCGCGCCTCCATACCCACGACGGCAGTGAGCCGTTCCCCGAGAAACGGGAACAGGAGCTGATACACGCACAACCGCAGGCTCGCGGGGTCCTTGACGAGCGGGGTGATGTCCTTGAACTGGATCCCCGGTTTGGGAAAATCGGGGATGTTGCGGATCTTGGCCTTGAGCCGTTCCACGGTCTGTCCTCCCGTGCGCCGGTTTCCGGCGCATCGTTCTTTGGTCCATGATAGCCGCTTCGCATAGGGCTGTCAGTGGTGCGGCCGGCACGGCCGAGGCCGAATGTCCGGGCGTCCGAGAACCGGGACGCCGGCCCCTCCAGCACCCCTGGGCGGTGGCGCCGAGCGAGGCGCGGGAGATTCAAACGTCTTTGCGCGATGTCGTGGTCCCGGAGGACCGGCTGGCCTCTGGGCCGTGAGTCAATGCCACATTCTTTCTCTATTCGTCTGGGCGCTATTTGGCTGGGCTTAGGTCTTTCGCTGACCTTGGCCCACGCGCAAGGTCCCGATCCCTACGCGCCGGAGCGTGGCCGCCTCATCGCAGAGATCGAGCGTGAGTTCCATTGGACCGCCTCGATGATCGGCCAGACGGCACCCGACGCCCGGGTGCTGGAGGTGATGGGGCAGGTGCCGCGGCATCGATTCGTCGCCGACGACTACGCGGACGATGCTTACCGCAACGAGCCTCTCCCGATCGGGCACGGCCAGACCATCTCCCAGCCCTACATCGTGGCGCTCATGAGCGATCTCCTCGACCTTCCGCCCGAGGCGCGGGTGCTCGAGATCGGCACGGGCTCGGGGTATCAGGCCGCGGTGCTCGCCGGTCTGGCGAAGGCGGTCTACAGCATCGAGATCATCGAGCCCCTGGGCCGCATGGCGGCCGAGCGGCTCGTGCAACTGGGCTACACGAACGTCGAGACACGCATCGGGGATGGCTATTACGGCTGGGTCGAGCACGCGCCCTTCGACGGCATCATGGTCACTGCCGCGGCCGACCACATCCCCCCACCGCTCGCCGCTCAGCTCAAACCGGGCGGCCGGCTGATCATGCCGGTCGGCGGCCCGTTCCTGACCCAACATCTGGTGCTGGTCGAAAAAGGCCAGGACGGGCGTCTCAGCACCCGGCAGCTCCTGCCCGTGCGCTTCGTGCCGCTCACCGGCGGGCATTAGCAGACACAGATTGAAACCAAGCCTGCCTTACGCATCGCGACGCCGGGGCCCGCGGCGGAGAGAAACTAGCCCTCGGTAGAGCGGGAATTTTTGCTCTGACCCCGAACTCCGCTGCGCGATCCGACCTCGATCGCGGCATCGACCTGGGTCGCGATCCGCTGCATGCCGCGACGGGTGAGCTTGTCGTCGGTCATGGATCCTTCGAGCCTGGTGTTGAACTCGCCGATCAGGTGCTTTGTGGTGACATTCGAAACCCGTACGGTGACGTAGGCGAACAGATAGCTCGATTTCTGCAACATTCCAACTACGACCCATTTCGCTCCGGATGCTTCCGCAAGCGCAACGGCGGCTTCCGGCTGATTGAACAGATAGCCTACGCCGGCGTTGGCGCGCACCTGCGCATCCGGCTCGATGGCGCTCAGGTCGTAGCCATTCATCTGGCTCAGGGCATCCCGCAGCAGCGGAGCGAGTGACGCCGTTCGTCTCTGCTCTTCCGGCGCGCGCAACCCGGTGATATCGTTCAGCTCGAAATCAAGGATTGCGACGGGTATCTCAGCGCTCGCGGCCGGCGCGAGCATGAGCATAAGAGCTGCAGTCAGCGCGCTCCGTGGGCTGCGAACTACGGCCATGAACCGCCAATGCACGAGCTTCGGTCGCGGCGCACGCACGAACGACGCGCAGAGGATCACGCCGTGTACCGCGTGCGGCCGAGAGACAGCGAGCCGCAGCGCCAGCGGACCGCCGAAGGACCAGCTCACACCGAGACGGGCGACGGCCGCCTCCACACACCGCTGCAGGTCCTCGTAGCCGGTCGGCCCGGACGCCGGGTAGGTGACGACGACCGGCCGGACCCAGGGCGGTAGCGCCTGGATCATCGGTCCCAAGAGGATCTCCGTGCCGTCGAGCCCCGGCAGTAGGACCAGTGTGACGGTCGTCTCCATTTTATGTTCATAGACCCCGTTCGTGTTCACGTGGTGCGCCCAGTAGAGAATGTCCCGCAATCAGCCCCAAGCAGGGTCGGATCCTTGGCGTCGAAGGCAAGCACGCTCATGAAAGTGTCCCCGTGGAAGTACCGATGCGGCCTCGCCCGCATACTATCCTGGCGTGTGGAAACGTGGCAAAGTCTTTACGGCAGCCAACATCCCCGCCTGTCGCGCCTGCCCGCGTAGCGCACGCAATGTCGCTGAGATCGCGGCATTGCGCTCGCCCCGGCCGTAAGACGCGAGCACCCTGCCGCGGCTGACAAAGAAATCCACCCAAGGCAGGGGCTCTTCGCGCGTATATTCCTCGAGGGCCGTCGCGTAACGATCCGTTTCTGCCCAGTCCCGGCTTGCCAACGAGGCTTCGATGGCCAACTGGTAGAAGTGATGAAAGTTGTGGCCGACGCATCCCTCCCCCAGCAATGCCTCGCCTTCCATGAGCAGCGCCCGTCGGTCCCCCGGGTCTTGCGTGACGACGGCCATCGCCCCGAGGATCCAGGGTCCGACATAGGGAAGCAAGCCCGGTCCGCGACACAGGCCATAGGCCTGCTTGAGATGCTTCTCGCCCTCGCTCGTTTTTCCGAGACCAGCCAGCGCTGCGCCTAAAAGCAATAGATTGTCCGCTTCGAAGCGTTTCGATTCGATGTGCCTGCATAAGGCCAGGCCTCGCTCGGCATGCTTCACCGCGGCCGCATCGTCTCCGGCGTAATGGGCGACGGTCGCCGCCAGGTTGTGGGCGATGGCCTCGCCCCGCCGATTGCCCACTCGCGAGCCCAACGCGATGGCTTGGAGACAGTCCTGCGTGGCCTCGGTGAGGCGCAACTGAAAGAACCGCATGTAGCCACGCATGGCGAGATTCGGGACCTGGATGTATTCTAGGCCATGAGAACGGCAGATCTCGATGGAGCGCTCGAAATAACCGTGTGCGCTGATCATCCGGCCGCGCTGAAACTGCGCATCGGCGAGCCCGCTGAGCGCGCACGCCTCGAGCCTTGGCACCGCTGCCTCATGCGCATACTCTAAGGCGAGCGCCTGCATCGCCGAGCATTCCTCGATCCTGCCTTGGACGAAGAGGATGGCGCCCCGATGGTAGTGGACTTGCGCGAGGTCATGGATGAGCTCCCGTGGCTTTGCCAGCGATTCTGCTTCGTCGAGCGCTGCGAGCGCCTCGTCATAGCGATCGCTCACCTTGCATCCCGCTGCGATGCCGAGCAAGGCGCGGCAGGCCTCCGCGGCGTCGCGGCTCAGGGCCCGTGCCCGCCGGAAGGCCTGCACCGAGCCCTCCGTCTCCCCCGCTTGAGCGCGCAATTCTCCCAGCAGCAACGTCAGCTCGTGTTCCGTGCGTGGGTCTTTGGCCAGACGTAGGCCCCGTTCCACGAGTTGCAGCGCGGCGTCATAGCGATAATGCAGGGCCTCCGATTGCGCCGCGGCGAGATAGGACCGGGGCGCCGCGATGTCATTGGCACGTTCTTGGTGCTCGGCGTGCAGCACGGCGTCCCGTGCCAGGTACCAGTCGGCCGCGCGACGATGCAAAGCGCGCCGTTTCGCCGGTAACATCGAGGCGTACACACCCTGCATGATCAGGGCGTGCGCAAACCAGAAATACTCCTCATCCGGCCGCAGCAAGCGTTGTTGTACGAGCGGCGCGCAGTCATACTCGGGTGTCTCGACCAAGTAACGCAGGGCCGCCAAGGGAAAATGCTGGCCCAGCGCCGATGCGGCCTGCGCCGCTTGTTTATCGGCGCTCGGCAACCGGTCCAGGCGCGACCACACGATGCTATTCACGGAGTCCGGGACCAGGTCATCGCCCACCTCCGGAGCGGACACGAGTTGCTCGATGAAGAGGGGGTGGCCGGCGGCACGCCGCAGGCAGCGTTCGATAAGGCCGCTGTCGGCGCCACGTTTCAGCTCGGTGGCCAAGGCCCGCGCCTCCTCGGCCCGGAGCGGCCCGAGGTCCAGGGTCGTGAGCGGTGTCCATTGCATCGCGGCCCGCCATCGGGGCGCGAGCGGCTCACCCTCGACACGGGTCGTCATGACGAGCAAGACGGGACAATCGTGGACGGCGGCGGCCAGTTGCGCGAGATGGCCGAGCGTCTCGTGATCCGCCCAATGAATATCCTCGACCACGAGCAACAGAGGACACCGCTCGCTGACCGAATGAAGGACGTGCGCCAGCACGGCCTGTTTTCCCCTGCGGCGGGCGGCGCCATCCATCGCGGCGTAAGCGGCACCGAGACCGGCCGGCTGGGAGAGGCCGAGGAGGTCATTGAGCGCCATCGTCTGCTCGGGTTCGAGCCCCGACCATACCGCACCGGCCTCATGCCCGCCGGGAGCCGGATTCAGTAGACCTCGCAGCAGAGAGCCGACGGCGTCCTCACCGACGCTCACGCCGAAATCCAAGACCTGCGCCTTCGCTCCGGAAAAGCCCAAGCTCTGCGCGATCGCTTGAAGCTCCGTGACCAGGCGGGACTTCCCGATCCCTGCCTCGCCGCGTATGAGAAAGGACTGACCACAACCGGTGTCCAACGCGGCCTCGCAGGCGGCGGTGAACTGCAGCAGCTCGGCGCGGCGACCGACGAAGCTCGAGCTGCCGGTGGCCGGTCGATGCGCATCCGAGGTCACGAGACGCCATCTTTGATCCTGCGAAGACGCGGGCTCGATCTGGAAGTGCATCGCGATGCAGCGATGGATGGCGGTATCGATCCAGATCTCGTCCGGCCCGGCGCGGGCGGCGAGCTCCTGCGACCTATCCAAGACCTCGCCGCTGGCCTCGATCCCCTCCCCATCGATGCCGGTGCGCTGGCGGATCAATACCTGACCGCCGGTGATCCCGATGCGCACCACGCGCCCGGCCTCACCCAAGGCTTGGCGGATCCGCAGCGCCGCACGCGCGGCGCGCCCCGCATCATCGCTGTGGGCCACAGGGACACCGAAGAGCGCGACGCAACTCATGGGCGTATCGCGGATCAGCGTGGCGCCATAGCGTTCGACCTCGTGTGCTATGAGGTCGCGAGCCGGCGGCTCGGCCGGTGGAGCCGGCCGGACGGTGAGCACGGCGAGTTGACGTGGCTCGGGTTCGACCGGCGTGGCGATCGCGTCTTGCAGCGGCCCGTAGGCGCGGCCGGTTTCCGCGCCCGCCTGGCGGCGGTTCCCGAGCAGGTCCTGATAGAGCCGATGGGTTTGGGGCTCGACCCCGACCCCGAGCTCCCGCTGCAATACCGCCCGACACACGCGATACTGTTTTAGGGCCGCGGCGTAGCGGCCTTGCTTGGCATAGATCTGCATCAGCGTGCGGTGGACCGCTTCCCGCAACGGGTCGAGCGCCAAGAGACGGATCGCGAGCGTGCACGCGGGCTCCATGAGGCCGCTCCCCAGATAGTGATCGAGGAGCCTCGCCATCGCCGCCAGGGCTTGTTCGCGAAGGCAACTGCGCTCGGCCATGAGCCAGTCTTCGAAGGTCATGGAACGGGAGCTGAAACCCTCCAGGAACTCCCCCTGGTAGAGCCCCATGGCCGCTACGAGCGACTCTGGCGTATCCGCGGCGAGGAGGCGCTCGAAGGCGAGCACGTCCACCTCGATGGAGTCGGGTAGCAGACTCACGGTGCCCGCGTCGGCAACCAGGATCTGCTCGGCATTGGGCAACGCCTTGCGCAGGTTGACCAGGGCTTGGCGGAGGCTCAGGCGCGCCTGGGCCTCGCTGCTTTCCTCCCAGAGCAGCGCGGACAACCGGTCACGGGCATGCATCTGGCCCGGTTTCAGCGCCAGGAAGGCGAGCAGCGCCTTGGCCTTCTTGAGCGCGATCCGAATGGCGTGATCACCGGTGCCCGCAGCTCGAAGCCCCCGAGTAATAAGAGCCTGATCTCTCCCATAGCCGTCAGTCCCAAGGGCTCACCGCGCGCGGCGGTGCGGGGTTACTCTAGCGGGTCGATCTTAACGCTTTATTAACGCTCGCCATCACGGCGGCATCACGCCCGGCCCCTATCTTGTGGCTCGTGAGAACGCATCCAGCGCTCCACGCACGTGAACGATCGATGAACCACTTGATGAGGGGAACACCATGAAATACACAACCCTGAAGCACGAGCGATTCAAGGCCTCCGCGGCATTGCCCTATGCGATGGCGATCGCCGTGGCCGCGGCCATGCCCCCGAGCGGGGCATGGGCGGCAGATACCGCGGCGACCATTGACCCAGGGAGGGCAGCGGACGTGAAAGGGCACCGGCACGAGCGCATCCTCCGCTTCGATGTCTCGGAGAATGCCAAGCGCTTTATCTTCGATGAAACCCCGATGACGCCCGGGCCGGACGGCAACGAAGTACCCGGCGACGGCAACGAGTTCAAGACCGAAGGCTATATCTACGAGTCCGGGACGCTCACGGGCGATGGCGACGGCGTGAATCCCGATGGCAGCCCGCAGTATCCCGACCGGGTGATCGGCACGTGGTACTGCTGGGGATTCCACGTCGGCAACGGCGGGGCCACCGTGACGGGGCCTTGGGTCATCACCCAGCAGCTCTACGACTTCGCCGAGAAGGTGGGACGGATGAGCCTGACGAGCGCGGGTCTCGAGCTCGTGGACGTGGGCGTGCCGATCAAGCGCGCCATCACAGGGGGCACCGGACCGTTCGACGAGGCACGCGGGGAGGTGAAACAGACCATGATCGGATTCAACGGACTGAACGGCGTCAATTTGCGGTACAGGCTCGAAGTGAAGGGCGACTGACGATCGCGTCGCGCAACGACTGCGGGGCGCCGCACGCGCGGCGCCCCGCATGTCCTATCCACCCCCAGCGAGGAGTCAGTGATGACTGCTTCCACACCAACAGCTCTTGCGGACAGGCTGCTCGGCGTCCTCAACGATGGGGCCCTGGCCGTCATGATCTCCGTCGGTCACCGCACCGGGCTGTCCGACACCCTGGCCGAGCTTCCTCCCTCGACTAGCTAGCTTGCGCATCGCCAATGGCGCAGGGCTCAACGAACGTTACGTGCGGGAATGGCTGGGCGCGGTGGTCACCGGCCGATTGGTCGACTACGATCCGGCGCGGGCGAGCACGCGGCGGGTCTGACCCGCTCCGCCGTCCCCAACAACCTAGCCGCCTTCACCCAATATATTCCCTTGCTCGGGCGGGTCGAGGATGAGATTGTAGACTGCTTCGAACGAGGCGGCGGGGTCGCCTATGCGAGATGAATGCGAGATGGCCGAGGAAAGCGTTCAGACCGTGGTGGCGGCCCTGGTCGATGACATTCTGCCGCTGGCGCCGGGGCTTCCTGCGCGGCTCCGCGCGGGGATCGATGTGCTCGACATCGGCTGCGGCAGCTGTCTGGCGGTCTATGCGATGGCCAAGGCATTTCCGACGAGTCTAGTCCTGTAATGCGGGGTGGCACCGATCCTTCTTTACCTCGGATATTCCTCGCGATCGGATTGATCTCCGGCGCGGCCCTCGCCTACGAGGTCCTCTTGGTGCGGCTCTTCTCGATCATCCAGTGGCACCAGTTCGCGTTCATGATCATCAGCGTGGCGTTGCTCGGTTATGGTGCGGGCGGGTCCTTCCTGAGCTTGTGGGCGGCGCACCTAGAGACGCACTTCGCCAGGGCCTTCGCCCTCCAGGCTGCACTCTTCGGGATCGCCACCATCCCGTGTTTCCTCGCCGCGCAGGCGCTCCGTTTCAACCCCCTCGAAGCCCTCTGGGACCCCGGCCACGTGTTCAGGTTATGCGGGATCTATCTCCTTCTGTGCCTGCCCTTCGCCTTCGCGGCGTGCTGCATCGGGCTCGCCCTCGGTCACTATCGGGAGCGCCTGCACTACGTCTATGCCTGCGACCTAGTCGGCGCGAGCTGTGGCGCTATGGGGGTGATGGGCCTCCTGTATCTTGTGTTGCCGGGGACGGCGCTCAAGACCGTCGCCCTTCTCGGCCTCTTCGCGGCCCTCATCGCCTGTCGCGGCCTCGGATCGAGGTGGGGCGTCGCGGCCCTGGTGCTCGCCATCGCCGGCCTGCTGGTGCTACCGGAGAGCTGGGTGCGGCCTCAGCCGCTGCCCTACAAGGGCCTCCCCCAGGCGCTCGAAATACTCGGGACCCGCGTCATCGCGGAGCGCTCCAGCCCCTTGGGTATCCTTCAGATCGTCGAGAGCCCCCAGGTACCGTTCCGCCACGCCCCGGGCTTGAGCTTGAACGCCCCCACCGAGCCGCCCGAGCAGCTCGGGCTCTTCCAAGACGCCGACGGCATGAGCGCGATCACCCGCTATCGAGGCGAGCGCGCGACTCTCGCCTATCTGGATTACCTGCCGTCGGCCCTGCCCTATCACCTGCTCGAGCGCCCCACGGTCCTGGTGCTGGGGGCGGGGGGCGGATCCGGGGTGCTGCAGGCCGTCTATCACCGCGCGCGGGAGATCGACGCCGTCGAGCTGAACCCGCAGATCATCGCGCTCTTGCGGGACGATTTCCGCGAATACACGGGCGGGATCCTCGACCTACCCGAGGTCCGTGTTCATAGCGCGGACGCGCGCGGCTTCGTCACGAGCGGAGGCGGGCGCTTCGACCTCATCGAGCTCTCGCTGCTCGATGCCGCCGGCGCCTCGGCCGGGCTGCAGGCCTCGAACGCGAACTACCTCTACACGGTCGAGGCATTGCGGGCCTATCTGCGCCGTCTCACACCCGGCGGCATCCTCGCCATCACGCGCACCGTGACGCTCCCGCCCCGCGACGGGCTCAAGCTCTTCGCCATGGCCGTCTCGGCCCTCACGGCCGAGGGCGAGCGGGAGCCGGCGCGACGGCTCGCCTGGATACGCGGGTTCAAGACCCACACCCTGCTCCTCCGCAACGGTGCCTTCGCGGCCGAGGACCGGTCCCGCATCCGGGATTTCTGTCGAAACCGCTCGTTCGACGTCGCCTTCCTCGAGGACGCATCCGCGGCCGAGAGCGACCGCTACAACCGCCTGGGGCAGCCCTATTTCTTCGAGGGGGCGAAGGCGCTCCTCGGGCCGGAGCGGCAGGACTTCATCCGGCGTTACAAGTTCGACATCTCCCCGGCGACCGACGACCGGCCGTACTTCTTCCAGTTCTTCCGATGGCCCTTGCTGCGCGAGGCCGTGGCGATGCGCGGCGCGGGGGGCGTGTCCCTGCTCGAGCTGGGCTATCCCGTGATCCTCGCCACCTTGTCCCAGGCGGTGGTCTTGAGCGTGGCCCTGATCCTTGCCCCGCTAGGGGTGCGGCGCTGGCGGGGCCTGGTCGCCGGCAGCGGACCGGGTTTGCCGCTTCGAGTGATCGTCCTATTTGCCGCCATCGGGCTCGGGTTCATGTTCATCGAGATGGCCTTCATCCAGAAGCTCGGCCTCTACTTGGGCCATCCGCTCCTCGCGGTCGCGGTGGCGCTGTCGGGCTTTTTGGTCTTCGCCGGCCTCGGCAGCGCGGCCGTGTCCCGCGAAGGCCGTCCGACCCGCCCCGCCATGGCTTGGCCGATCGCGGGGATCGTGGTGCTCGGGTCCTTGTACCTGGTCGGGCTGCCGGACGCGGGCGTGTTCGGCTGGACCTCGGGTCATGGGATGTGGGCCAAGGCCACCTTGGCACTCATCCTCATCGCGCCCCTGGGGTTCTGCATGGGCAAACCCTTTCCGACGGCGCTCGCCCTGCTCGGCCATCGGGCGCCCGCGCTCATCCCCTGGGCCTACGGCATCAACGCCTGCGCCTCCGTGATCGGCGCCGTGCTCGCCATGCTGTGTGCCATGCACCTGGGCGTCTCGGCGCTAGTGGCTTTGGCGCTGGTCTGTTACCTCGTGGCCCTTATGGCCTATCCGGCGATGGCGCGGTAGGGTGGGTGCTGAGACTCTAGCTCCAGCGAGGACCCGCCACGCAGCCCTCGGTACACGCGAAGGCCCATACATTTGTCCTGCGTGGCGTCGGAGAGCCAAGGCGGGATTGGCCCCGCTTGGCTCGCCGAGGACACAACAATAGGGCGCTGCCCGCCAATCCAGGACGGATGCTTCGCAACCCTAATAACCGAGTTGAGTTTGATCAGCCGGTGAGTTGTCGGCGCCTTCCCACTCCGCACCGCCGGTGCCGATCGAGGCCTCTTGATCGGCACCGGCGGACTCGCGTCCCGGCACCCGATCCTCGCCCCCGCGCCCCCCGCAGTCACCGGAAGTCGGCCAGGGCCGACCGGAAGGACCTCTTCCTGCCCCAGCGCTGGTCGCCCCGTCACCACCGGCCCCTCCGACCCGAAAACCAAACGTCGCGACACCGCGTTGAATTCCCTATCCTCTCGAGCACCGTTGCGCAAGGGCATTGAATAACCTATCCTTCATCAAGCCGACTGAGGCGCCTAGCTAGCCTGAATTTCCACGGAGGGTAATTGGCCTAACATTGGTGAGGTGTGCCCGTTGATCAAGCGGTGAGGCGTAGAGGTATCCCGTTCCACCACGGAACTGCGACGGGTTGGTTGAGTAGACCGG
>JBQTJM010000297.1:0-3435 GCA_052387115.1 Gammaproteobacteria bacterium
CAGATGGATACCGAAACCGCGCCCACGGCTGTTTCCGTGGCGAGCCGCTACGAAGAATCGCATGGCATCGTTGGTGATCCTCCTGGTCGTGAGACGAGCGAATCGAGGCCAACATCAGTCCTGGATCCGCGACAATTTGTCACCGGTATGGAAGGCGGTGATCCTCCACACCGGTGACGTTTCCTGGGAGTGCTGTTCGTCATCGCATCGTCTTGTGCAAGGCGCTGTGAATGTGTGCCTACCCCACCTTAACCCCCGCGCCCGTGGGGGCCTTTTTTAGCAACGACGGGAACCGGACAGCTCATGGCTTCGACCAAAGCCAAAATGAAAGCAGCCGGGCTGCCGTGAAACCCCCTCGCTTTTCCAAGCCCCCTTGTCCGGCGCCGCTAATCAATCTTTTTTCGTGGGGCCACAGAGGTACCTCCATGACCGTAGATCAGACGGGTCGAGCATGACCCGGGTCTTACTGACGGGGATGTCCGGAACAGGCGAATCCAGTGTCATCCGTGAACTCAGAAGGAAACGCTTTACGGCCATAGATATGGACGAGTCTGGCTGGTCCGTACACAACGCTGAGGGCCATCAACTGTGGTGTGAAGATCGACTCCTGGAGGTATTCAAAGCCGACGACGTTGACCATCTCTTCGTGAGCGGCTGTGCTGAGAATCAGGTGAATTTCTATGCTCAGTTCAGCCACATTATCCTGATGAGCGCACCTGCCGATGTGATCAAAGAGCGACGGCTAAGCGGACGGACAATCCTACGGGAAACGACCTGAAGAATTGGTAGAAGTGCTGCATCATCTGGAGTAGGTGGAACCGCTGTTGCGGCGAAGCGCAACGCACGAGATCGTAACCACAATGCCCCTTGCTCGAGTAGTGGCCACGGTTCTGTCTCTCGCGGGCGCATCGCGATGAGACGTGACACTCCCGTGCCCGCCCAACCAACTGTTCCAGCCGACGGCCCTGCCTCCGCTGCGCAGTGGCGCTCAGTCCCGGCTTCCTGCGCTCGGAAGCCATGCTCGAGCACTTTGGAGTAACCGAGCCACATGGCGCGACGCCATAGCGAAGGATCCGAACTTTGCCGTGTCGGAAACGCCGCGGTACGTTGGCCGTGCAGTCGTTGCGCTCGCCTCAGACAAGAACGTGTTGGCGAAAAGCGGGAAGGCGGTAGCAACTTGGAATCTGGCTCGCGAGTACGGTTTCACAGACGTCGATGGCAGCAGACCTAATTGGGGGAGTCATGCCCGAGACAAGCTCGGTATTGACATGGGCTAGACGTAGCGCAAATTCGCTCACGTCGCGGGCGTACGCAGTGACGGCTAACCAGTTCCCGTAGCCCGGATGGAACGAAGTGGAATCCGGGCGCCGGGCCTACTTGCCGGTGCAGCATATCGAACCGTTGCGGGAGGCAGTGAAGTGTACGCGAGCCGAGTGACCATTCTCTATCGACCTGGGTCGTGCTTCCCGAGTCCCATGCTTTGCGTAATTGCCCTACCACCGGGGACGATGCTTTTCCCGATCGCATTAAGACAATCAAAAGTCGTTTTGTACAGGCGCTGCCGCCGATGGAGGGGCGTTCATCGGTACGAATTGCAAAGGGTGGCCGTGGCATTTGACAGCCGCCCTTCCGTGGCGGCTTTCCTTCGGGCCTACCCGGGCGGCTAGCCCGTTACCGGCCGAGATCGAGGAACTCAAGAGCGCTCGAGAAGGCGAGGCCGGGCATCGGGCCGCCCTCGATTGCGAAGACGCGGCGACCGCGGGAGACGACCCCGAGCCCGTGGCGGGGAGTCAGCATCGAAGGGAGTCTGCGCCAGCGGCCCGTCTTCGGGTTCAGGATCTCGACCTCTCCGATCGTGCTGTCGCCCTCGGCCAACTGCTCGCCGCCTACGGCGACGATGCGGCCTCCGACGACCGCGGCCTGGAAGCCGCTGCGCGGAACCTGGACGGGCCGCAGCCTCTTCCAGCGGCGCGTATCGGGGTCGTAGCGCTCGACGACATCGAGATTGAGTCCGCCGGCCCGCCCGGCGATCACGTACAGTTTTCCGCCCACCGCAGCAGCCCCGATATGCTCGCGCGCGACGCGCATTGCGGGGCCGGAGCGCCAACGGTCGCGGGCCGGGTCGTAGAGCTGGAGAAAGCGGAAGGCGCGCTGCCCGTCGGCGCCGCCCGGCGCGTAGAGCTTGCCCCCGATCGGGACCAGGGCGTGCGCAGCGCGCGGCCGGCCGGAATTCTTGAGCTCCACCCAGCTATCGGTGGCGAGCGTGTAGCGAAAGAGGCGATCGATGGGCTGGGCTACGACGCCGGTGTATCCGCCGTGCACGTAGAGGCTGCCCTTGTAGGCGGCGACGGCGGGGTGATTGACGCCGACCGGCATCGAGCGGACCTTCGTCCACTCGTTGGCGTCGATGTCGTAGCGGGCGACCTCCCTCGTCGTCGCGCCCGACGGAGTCGGCACGAAGCCACCGAGCACGTAGATGAAGCGCCCGATTCGGGCCGCGCCGACCTCGGTGCGCTGGAGCGGGCTCGGCGCCAGCGGCAGCCAGCGATCGGCGCTCGTGACGCGAGCCTGCTGGCCGTCGGCGGAGGCGCCGCCCGACGGGAGCATGACGCCCGCCGCGCCGCCGATCGCGATCAGTGCCGCAAGGGCGATCCGGATCCGGGTACCGCGGAGGACGCACGTCATGGCGTGCCCTCGCGGGAATCGCCACTCGATGGCTCGTACCCGGCGCAGCTCGTCACCGGCAGCCGCGGGTAGCGGGGAAAGGCCGGGTCGGTGCGCGAGCGCTCGCAGAGCAAAAAGCTCGAGCCCCGCGTATTGCGAACGAGGCGCTGGTGGCTGCAGCTGTCGCAGAGACCGGCATTAGGGGCCACGGCCCAAGTATGGCATACTTCACTTTGTATAGTCAAAGGATGGGAACCTTTCGGCGGCTGCTGGGCTTTTTGGGCGTGCTTCCCCGAGTCCCATACTTTGCGTAATTGCCCTATCACCTGGGACCGAGGTCAAATGTGTCATCCGCGGCCTCACCCTCGACGATCGCGAAGCGGAATCCGTTGTCAAAGTCGGCCCTACCGGAAAACCTGTCGTCATTCCCGTCTACCTCCTCTAGCGAACGCGCCTCATGCGGGCAAGCTGGGATTCAGCGTCGTGAGGTCACCCGGAGTTTTGGTCGAGGCCCTAAGCTTCTTGTGATAGAGAGCATTCCGATGTGGTCATGTCCGCATTGCGGTGAGTCGTATTTCACGGCTCAAACCATGCACGAGATTGAGCGTATCAAGACACTTCGTAAGTCCGTAGCAGTCGCTCGCCATGTGCCAGTCGCTGTTTTCACAGGCAATGTGCCCAACGGGGCGCTTCACCGGACGCGCCCAAAAACGGCGCGCCGGTGAGCTTGGTTCGTTGCCGTCGGCGATAGGAGACGATAATTTGGTGGCG
>JBQTJM010000298.1:0-11044 GCA_052387115.1 Gammaproteobacteria bacterium
TCGAAGCCTTACGCGAAGCCTTCGGTTCCGTACGCGCTCGACGACCGTTCCGGATCGATGCCATCGTCATACTCCCCGATCACCTCCATTGCCTTTGGACGTTACCACCGAACGATTCGGATTTTTCGACCCGCTGGCGCTTGATCAAGTCGTCATTCGCCCGCGCCATCGCGCCGGGAGAGCGGTTATCAACCCGAAGGCAAATGAAACACGAAAGGGGTGTTTGGCAACGACGATTCTGGGAGCATGCGATCCAGGATCAAGGGGATTATGACGCGCACCTCGACTACATTCACTTCAACCCGGTCAAGCATGGCTGGGTGGCTCGGGTCGCCGATTGGCCGCATTCCAGCTTCCATCGGTTCGTGCGCCTGGGGCTCTATCCGCCGGAATGGGCGGCCCCGGCGGCTACTCGGGAATGGGATTTGGAATGATGGGGCGGACCTCTCGAAAGGCGGGTTACGCGATAAAGCCGCTAACCCGCCCTACATCTCCGCGCTTGGATTTTATCGCCCATGTCGCACACGAGGAGTTGAACAATTGGAAGGCCTCCGCCCTCAAGGGACAGGTTAGCATGAGGGATGGGTCTCCGCATCGGTTCGTGAATATCGACTATTACCTCTAACGGGGTAGCTTCGCCAGGAGTCATTCAGACATGCTTGGTTTTGACCGTATCACCTTCGACCCCAGAATAATGACCGGCCAGGCGTGTATTCGCGGGATGCGCATACCCGTTTCATTGATCGTGAACCTCGTGGCGCACGGCAAACAGGCGGCTCAGATCATCGACGAATACCCCGACGTCGAACCCGAAGACATTCAACAGGCGCTGGAGTACGCGGCGTGGTTGACACGCGAGCAGGTTTATCCGAGAGGGTTTGAGGCGATTGGATGAGGTTCCTGGCCGACATGGGCATCTCTCAACGCACGGTCGAGTGGTTACGTCGGCAAGGGCACGAAGCCTTACATCTTCGGGAAGAGCATCTAGAGCGCTTGCCCGATGAGGAGATCCTCGTGAAGGCCCGTTCCGAAGGGCGTACTGTACTGACACTCGATCTGGACTTTGGCTACCTTCTGGCGATCAGCGGCGAACGATTGCCAAGTGTCATCATCGTCAGGCTGAACGACCAGAGCTCGGAAGTGGTCAACAGCCGCTTGGCCGAGTTGCTGGCCCGATGCGGCAACGAGATCGCGGCGGGGGCCGTGACCTCCGTGAGCGATACTGCCTTCCGCGTCAGGCGGTTGCCGATCCGGCGCTAGCTAGGCGTCTGCGGCGCGTGTTCCACGCCCCCGGTTCGACCCGCCGGTCGAACGGGGGCCACGGCGTTAGCCCCACCGTAGCCCTCCCCCGCTCCGCAGGGAGGGGATCGGAAACCCCCTCCCCTGTCCGCGCTTTCTGCGGACGGGGGAGGGCGGGGTGGGGGCCAAGCGCGACGTTCGCTGACCATGCCTGTTCCCTGCAGGTTTTTTGTATAATCGCCGCGTGCGGGGGTCCGGCCCATGGGGCGGGGGGTTCAGTGGATCACGATGAAGACCTGGTAGACGGCAAGCGGCGGCGCTTTTTGACGGCGGCGGCGACGGTGGTCGGCGGGGCGGGGGCGGCGATGGCGGCGGTGCCGTTCGTGACCGCCTTGCAACCCAGCGAGCGCGCCCGTGCGGAGGGCGGGCCGATCGAGGTCGAGATCGACCAGATCGAGCCCGGCCAGATGATCCGCGCCCTGTGGCAGGGCAAGCCGGTGTGGGTGGTGCGGCGCACGCCGGAGGGGCTCAAGTCCCTCGAAGGCCACGATGACGCGCTGCGCGACCCCGGTTCCGAGGAACCGAACCAGCCCCCCTATGCCACCAACCTCTATCGGTCCATCAAACCCGAATACCTGATCCTGATCGGGATCTGTACCCACCTCGGCTGCTCGCCACTGTACGAGCCCAAGGGCCAGTCGGGCGAGATGGGCGCCGGGTGGCAGGGCGGGTTCTTCTGCCCCTGCCATGGGTCGCGCTTCGATCTGGCGGGCCGGGTCGAAAAGGGCGTTCCGGCGCCCAGCAACCTGGTGGTGCCGCGGCACCGCTATCTGAGCGATGGTCGCATCCTCGTCGGGAGCGACGAGGCGGGTGCAGGGGAGGCGGATGTAGGGGCCGGGGCGTGAGCGGCGCGCTTGCCAGGTTCGGACGCTGGGTCGATGACCGCTTCCCGCTCTCCCAGCTCTGGAACGAGCACGTCGCGCAGTACTACGCCCCCAAGAACTTCAACTTCTGGTATTACTTCGGATCGCTCGCGCTCTTGGTGCTCGTGATCCAGCTCATCACCGGGATCTGGCTCGCCATGAGCTACAAACCCGACGCCGGCCTGGCCTTCGGCTCGATCGAGCTCATCATGCGGGATATCGAGTGGGGTTGGCTCATGCGCTACCTGCACTCGACGGGGGCCTCGGCGTTCTTCATCGTGGTTTATCTCCACATGTTTCGCGCGTTCCTGTACGGCTCCTATAAGAAGC
Organism: Gammaproteobacteria bacterium; assembly: GCA_052387115.1. Taxonomy (GTDB): domain Bacteria; phylum Pseudomonadota; class Gammaproteobacteria; order JACCXJ01; family JACCXJ01; genus JACCXJ01. The sequence goes on from JBQTJM010000298.1 coordinate 2,493, forward strand.
CGAGGGAGCTATTGTGGATCATCGGCATGCTGATCTACTTCGTGCTGATGGCCGAGGCCTTCTTCGGCTATCTCCTGCCCTGGGGCCAGATGTCCTACTGGGGCGCCCAGGTGATCATCTCGTTGTTCGGCGCCATCCCCGTGATCGGCGAGGATCTGGCGCTGTGGGTCCGCGGGGACTACGTGGTCTCCGACGTCACCTTGAACCGCTTCTATTCCTACCATGTGATCGCAGTCCCGCTGATCCTCATCGGGCTGGTCTGGGCCCATATCATGGCGCTGCACGAGGTCGGCTCCAACAACCCCGATGGGGTCGAGATCAAGTATCGCAAGGACCAAGAGGGCCGGCCCCTGGACGGGATCCCTTTCCATCCCTACTACACGGTGAAGGACGTGGTCGGCGTGGCCGTGTTCCTGATTTTGTTCGCGCTCGTGGTGTTCTTCGCGCCCGAGATGGGCGGGTGGTTCCTGGAGCACAACAACTTCGAGCCCGCGAACCCCATCAAGACCCCCGAGCACATCGCACCGCTGTGGTACCTGACTCCCTACTACGCGATCCTGCGCGCGATACCGGACAAGCTCCTCGGGGTGATCGCGATGGGGGTCGCGATCTTCATCTTCTTCCTGGTGCCGTGGCTGGACCGCAGCCCGGTCAAGTCGATCCGCTATCGGGGTCCGCTGTATCGAACGGCGCTCGCCATCTTCGCCATCAGCTTCGTGGCCCTGGGATACCTCGGGACCCAGAGCCCGACGGAGGTCTTGATGTGGCTGGCCCGCATCTTCTCGATCACGTACTTCGCGTTCTTCTTCTTGATGCCGTTCTACACCCGATGGGACAAGGACAAACCGGTGCCGGAGCGGGTCACCTCCAAGTGAGATCCGGAGCGCTCACCGCCGCCCTCCTCGCGTGGGTGTCTCTCGGCAGTCAGGCGGCGACGCCTCTGCCGGAGATCGAAGTCAACGTCCACGACAAGGCCTCCCTGCAACGCGGTGCGCAGCTGTTCGTGAACTATTGCTTGAGCTGCCATTCGGCAACCTATATGCGGTACTCGCGCCTGGCGCGGGATCTGGACATCCCCGAGGCGGTGGCCAAACAGAACCTCATGTTCCTGAGCGACAAGATCGGGGACACGATGCAGGTGGCCATGAACCCGCGCGACGCCGAGACGTGGTTCGGGGTGGCGCCCCCCGACCTGTCGGTGCTGACGCGGGCGCGCGGGGTCGATTGGGTGTACGCGTTCCTGACATCGTTCTACCGCGACCCGGCGCGTCCCGGCGGCGTCAACAACCTGATGCTCAGAAACACCGCCATGCCGCATGTGTTGTGGGAGCTGCAAGGCTGGCAGAAGCCCGTGATCGAGAAAAGGCCCGACGAGTCCGGCCAACCGGTAGAGACCGTGGTGGGCGTCGAGCTGGCCGAGCCGGGTGTCCTCGGTGCGGAGGAATTCAAGGCAGCGGTCCGCGATCTGGTGGGTTTTCTCGCCTACGTCTCCGAGCCCGCCAAGCCGTTGCGCCAGCGCGTGGGTTTCTGGGTCCTGTGGTATCTCGCCGTGTTCCTGGCGGTCGCCTACCTGCTCAAGCGGGAGTATTGGCGGGATGTGGAGTAGGAAGCGTGCCGGCTCCGGCGCGTATGTGGCCCGACGCGAAGGCGCCAGATTATTTTCTGCCGGCGGCTAGGACCATGGCTACACTCGCCGGACGCCGTTCCATCATGACGCTCTATTGCGAAGCGCTCGACCCGATCGGACACGGTGTCAGGTTGGTGTTGGCGGAGAAGGACGTGAGCGTCGAGATCAATTACATCACCCACGCCGATCAGCCCGAGGACCTCCACGATCTGAACCCTTACGGCACGCTCTTGACCCTCGTCGACCGCGATCTGGCACTGTACGACGCCCAGATCATGATGGAGTATCTGGACGAGCGCTTCCCTCATCCCCCCCTCATGCCGGTAGACCCCGTGGCGCGGGCCAACAACCGCCAGTTCCGATACCGGGTGGTGCGTGACCTCTATCAATGGGCGGACAGCCTGGTCGGGGAGAACGAGATCGCCGCCGGTAGCGCCCGAAAAGCGGTACGTGATACCTTGACCGCCATCGCGCCGAGCTTCCAGCATTGTCAGTTCTTCCTGTCCAACGAGTACTCCCTGGTGGACTGCACGCTTGCGCCTTTGCTGTGGCGCCTGCCGGCCTACGGCATCAAGCTACCCGTGCAGGCCAAGCCGGTCCTGCGCTATGCCGAAGCCGTCTATGAGCGCTCGGCCTTCAAGGGCAGTCTATCGGAGATGGAGCGAGAGTTGCGCGCGTTGTAGCTCGGCGTCCTGTCCGGCGCTCTCTGCCAGATGTCCATGCAGACCTTGAGATCCACACGTCCCTATCTCCTGCGGGCCCTGTACGAGTGGATCGTGGACAACGAGCTGACCCCGCAGCTCCTGGTTGTGGCCTCTGAGCCGGGGGTGGTGGTACCGCGGCAGTACGTCAACGGCGGCAAGATCGTGCTCAATATCTCTCCGGCCGCCGTACGCGGCCTCGAGATCGGTAACGAGACGGTTCGCTTCGGCGGACGTTTCGCCGGCAGACCCTACGACATCAGCCTGCCGGTGACCGCGGTCGAGGCGATCTACGCCCGCGAGAACGGCAAGGGCCTGGTGTTCCCGCCCGAGACCCAGGGATCCTCCCCGAGCGATCCCAGCCCAGACGATTTCAGCAGCCCGCCGCCGCGCCGGCCGAACCTCAAGGTCGTGAAATAACTCTAGTCGCCTCCTTCGCCCAAGAGGCGCCGATCGATGAGATCGCACAGGCAGTGCAGCACCAGGATGTGGACCTCCTGGGTCCGGGCCGTGGAGCCGCTCGGCACACGGATCTCGAGGTCCCCCCGCGCCAGCGCCACGGCCGCCGCGCCCCCATCGCGACCGCTGAGCAGGACCACCGGCATGTCCCGATCGTGCGCAGCCTCTATGGCGCTCACGATGTTGGCGGAACCCCCACTCGTGGTGATGCAGAGGAGCACGTCGCCGCTCTGACCGAGCGCGCGGATCTGCCTGGCGAACACGTCGCTGAACTGGTAGTCGTTGGCGATCGAGGTGAGGGTCGAAGAGTCGGTGGTCAAGGCGATCGCCGGCAGACCCGGGCGCTCGGCCTCGAAGCGATTCAGCATCTCGGCCGCGAAGTGCTGGGCGTCCGCAGCCGAGCCCCCATTGCCGCACACGAGCAACTTGTGCCCCTCGATCAGGCACTTGATGAGCGCCTCCGCGACCTCGGCCACGACCGGGCACAGGACCTCGGCGGCCCTCTGCTTGGTCTCGATGCTGTCATTGAAAAGCTCGGCTACCCGTGTGACGCTGCCCATGGCTCCTCGCTGCCCTTATGCATCGAACGCCGCCTTGATCCATTCGATCTTCGGGGCGTGCGGCTCACCCTCCACGGCCACCAGGTCGAACCGGCACGGCGCATCGACGCCGCCCCGGCGAGACCAGAGGTAATGTCTCGCGGCCCGCAACAGCCGGGCCTTCTTCGTGGCACCCAGGGTCTCGCAGGCGCCGCCGTAGAAGTCGGAACGCCGATAGCGGACCTCGATGAACACCAGGGTCGCCTTCTCCTGCATGATGATATCGATCTCGCCTCCCCGGCACAGGTAATTGCGGTGCAGTTCCTTGAGCCCCAGCCCGCGCAGGTGACGGGACGCGAGATCCTCAGCCCACCGCCCTCGCTCTTGTGTCTTACCCACCGTCCCCCGTCACAACCTCTCAGGTCACGGTTCCAGCAACACCGGAACCCCGGCGCTGAACCGGCCCCAAACCAGGTTTCTCTGGATGCGTCCCGCTGCGTCGAGGCGCAGGGTCCCGGTGACCCCTTCGTAGCCCCTGACCGGGTCCAGTTGCTGGCCCGCGAGTCGCGAGACGAGCTCATAGGCATCGACGCCGAAGGCCAAGAGCCTGGATTGCTCCCGCAAGGTCTGCGCAAAGTGGCGAGCGATCACCTGGCGCATGGAGACCCGCTCCGGTGTCAGTATCCAGGGCATGTCGGGAAACATCACCCCGTCGAGGTCCTGGTCGGCCTCCCTCGCGCGGGAGCCCGAGTAGACATGAGAGGTGGCATAGATGGGCAGATCCCCGGTTTCCTGGGCGAGCTGCGGGTGGATCTGGCGGCCCTCGAGCGGTGTCGCCACCATGAAAACGAAGTCGTTGCCCGCCCTGCCGGGCGCCCCGCTCGGCACCGCCGCCACCCGACCACTCGCCGCGAGCAGTGCGTCCACGGCCGAGGCATAATCACGCGTGGCGCTCCGGAAGGTCTTATAGGCCGCGATGCGGCCGCCCAGCGCCTCCCAGTGGCGCTTGAAGGCCCCGACCACGCGCGTACCCCACGGACCCTCGGGCGCGATCACCAGCGCCCGCACACGCCCATCCAGCCAGGCCCGTTCCGCGATCTGGCGCGCCTCGCCTTCGGGCGAAAGGGCGAATTGATAGACAGCGGGCGCCGGTCCCGCACCCGCACCGCCGGCCTGGGGGGCGCCCGCCGCTACGGCGCTGTCGATCCCTGCCGGTATGGCGCTGTCGATCCCTGCCGGTACGGCGCTGTCGATCTGATTCAGGGCGAGGGTCGGGACCGGCAACGATCCGCGCTTGAGCAGCGTCTGGATCGCGGGCTTTTCCAGGGGCCCCACGATGAAATCGGCGCCCTCGTCGACCGCCTGATCGTAGAGCGCCTGGATGTTGGAGGCATTGGCATCATAGACGACGACGGCTCGCTCCGGATCACCGCCACGGTCTTCATACCAGGCCGCGATGAAACCGTCCTGGATGGCGCGCGCGGCAGCGGCGTACTGGCCACTGAGGGGGAGGAGCAGGCCGATGCGCCGCGGGCTGAGGCCCGTCGCGGGAGGTCGCGCCGCCAGGGTAGGCAATACGCTCCAGCCCGCGGGATGGCTGGGATAACGCCCCTGCCACCCGGCGAGCGCGCGCTCGAAGGCGGCGTTGTCTAGCCACCGCGACCGGCCGATCAGGGCAAGATCGGCCCAACCGCGCAGATCGCCACTCAACCCCGCGAGGTCCCGCGACAGGGCCGCGGCATCGAGCTGATTGACCGCCGCCCAGATGGCGCGGGCGTTCTCATCCAGGGCGTCCTGCTCGCTGAGAAAACTGGCCTCTTCGATGTACTCGCGCGCCGCCTCCAGACCCCGCCCGACGGCACTATAGGCCCTGGCCCGCTCGTGATGCGCCTGGCGCTCGATCGCGGCCGAGACCAAGCCCGTTCGCACCGACTGCAAGAGCGTCAAGGCACGAGCCCCATCGTTCTGCATGAGCGCCACGCGCGCGAGCAAGACGGTGCGCCATCCGGACCAATCGGCTTCGGTCTCCGGGACCTCGGCGCCCTCCAGGAGACGGTGTGCCTCCACGGCCCGGCCGGCTTCGATATAGGCCTCGGCCGCCCGCAGGGCGTACTGGTAGCTCTCCGGCGCCGGGATCGCGGCGAGGCGCAGGAATTCCTCTGCAGCGGCCTCCGGCTCGCCTCGCTGCATGAGCTCCTGGGCCTTCTGGTCGGTGTCGCCGGGTCCTGATAGCCTTGGGATCAACGATCCCGTGCAGGCGCTCAACGCGGCCGCGAGGCCCAGGCACACCAAGCCATTCACAACGCCGGACATGGTGTGGGAAAGCGTGTGCCGGCGGACGGTTTTTCCGAGCATGGTGAGGGCGTTCTGTAGGCTGGAGGCTGGAGGCTGGAGACTGTAGGCTCTAGCCTCTAGTCTCCAGCCTAGAGTGCCCCCATGGCAGTGTCAATCGAAAGGCCGGTGGAGCGCGGGACCTTGTATGTCGTCGGGACCCCGATCGGGAACCTCGCCGATCTAAGCCCGCGCGCTCAGGCCGTGCTGGGGGCGGTCGACCTGATCCTGGCCGAGGATACCCGCCGCAGCCGGCGGCTCCTCACCCACTTCGGCATCCACACCCCGCTCCTCGCCTATCATGACCACAACGAGCGCCACCTGTGCGCCGGGCTCGCCCTGCGCCTGGCCTCGGGCGACTCCATGGCCCTCATCTCCGATTCCGGCACCCCACTTCTCTGCGATCCCGGGTTCCATCTTCTCGAAGCCGTGCACGGGGCCGGTCTTCGGGCCATCTCCATACCCGGTCCCAGTGCGCTCGTCGCCGCGCTCGCGGTGTCGGGTCTGCCGGTCGAGCGCTTCGCCTTCGAAGGGTTTCTCCCCGCCAGGCGTGAGGCACGGCGCAAGCGCCTGGCGGCCCTCTGCCGCGAGGCGCGGACCCTGGTGTTCTACGAGGCGCCGCACCGGGTCGGGGAGACCCTCGAGGACCTGTCGTCGCTACTCGGTCCCGAGCGCCCGGCGGCCATCGCGCGCGAGATCACCAAACTCCACGAGGAGACGCACCGCGCGACGCTCGCTGATCTGACAGCCTGGCTCCGCGAGCGGCCGGAGCGCGGGCAGGGGGAGTTCGTCATTATGGTCGCCCCGGCCGGGGTCCCCGACGGCGATGAGGAAAGCGACCGGCGGCTCTTGACCATCTTGTTGGGCTACCTGAGCCCCAGCCAGGCCGCCGCCGCCGCGAGCGCCATCTCGGGACACGGCCGCAACGCCCTCTACCGCCTAGCGCTAGCGCTGGGCGACGCGCAGGGATCCGACCCAGCCCCACCGCAACGCCTTGCCGAGCACCTGATCGACAAGGGATCCCGCCGTCGTCACCGGTGATGACTCCGTGATGAAATGGCATGCCCGTCACTGCGCCAAGGGCAGGGGCGCGCCAACTCATTCGCCGAAGTAAGCGTCGTTGAGTGATTCGATGTTGCTTCCCAAATTTGCTGGCAGCCAGTGAGAAACGTTTGGCGCCGATAGGTGTTGCGATAGGTGTTGACGGTGAAGAAATAGGTGCCGCGCGGCACATGGGCGCGACGATAGTTAGGCATGGCGGAATCATACCGCCTCGCATGCTTGACAACTCACTGGTTCATCAGTACCCTTTTTTGAGACAAAAAAAGGCGTTTATTCTTCCTATACTGGACCGGGACGCATCGAGCAAGCTTTCTCGGCGTGCCCGCGACAGGGGCGGCGCGCCAGCGTGTGGTGCATGGTCATCGACCGGCTCGGCTGGTTTGGATAGGCGCCTTAGCCATTTGACCGGACCCGCCGAGAAGTCATTCCGTTAAAGCTGCTCGCCCGACAGGGCAGCCAATCGAATGCCAGACCCCGTATCAGCTCCACCGGTGATCCAGTTCGTCGAACACGTTCTCGGCGCGTTCGCGGCCATCTTCCCGATGGTCAATCCGTTCAGCACCATGCCGCTGTTCCTGAGCCTCACCTCCGGCATGTCCGCTCCCAAGCAACGGTATCAGGCGCTCAAGGCATCGACAATCGCCGCCGTCATCATGCTAGTCGTGCTGTACATCGGTGCGGTGATCCTGCATTTCTTTGGGATCTCGATTGGGGCGTTGCGTGTCGCCGGAGGATTGATCGTGGCCTACATCGGGTTCCGCATACTGTTCCCTAGCGCGACCCCGACTCCGGGCATAGCACCTGACAGCAAGAAGGACGATTTGGAGCTGGATTTCGCATTCATGCCGCTGGCATTCCCCAGCCTCGTAGGGGCCGGGACGATGGCTGTGGTCATGAGCATGACAACCCACGCCGGCGCGCTGCCGGATATTACGCACCGACTCATGTCGTATGCGGCGGTCAGCCTCGCGATTCTGTTGGTCGCGCTAGTGACCTGGCTGGTGCTGCGGAGCTCCACCAAGCTCCTGCACCTGCTGGGACCGCGCGGGCTCGACGCCATGACTCGATTCATGGGATTGCTGCTGGTGTGCATCGGGGTGCAGTTCGTCGCGACGGGAATCAGGAATTTCGTTTCGGAATAAGTCGCCGGCACACGAAGGTCTCCAAGGGCATGCGCTCGAGGAGCGTGTAGGGCTCGCCCTCGCGCAAGGCGGGGGCGAGGCTTGAACCAGGGTAGCATCCACTCGTAGAATATCCACCCATCGCGCCGGCGCAGGAAGCGAGAAAACCGTCACGAGGTCCTCGGCCTTCACTTTTTACTGTCGGCGAGCAAGCTTCGGAGCTGGTCAATTCTCTCGGCGTCCACATCCTTGGATTCCGCGAGCTTCGTAAGGAACTTATCGGCTATCTGTTGCTGAAGCGTCGCCATATGGACTTCCAGGTTGATCTATTTCGCATCGTCTCTCAATGTTCCGCCCGGCGAAACTGCCGGGGCCGTTCCCGGGCGGGCCGGACCGGTGGCCGTCGCCATTCCTAAACTCTATAGCTGGAAATTCAAGGCCCTCGATCTCTTGAATCGACTTTCCGGCTATGCCTTGAAGGTCACCATACATGCCGACTGTCGCGCCCATGACCCGCTCGATCTGTTCTTCGCGCTTTGCCCACTGCTTCATGATCGCCTTGCGCTCCTTATCGAGGTCTTCCCGCATCGATGAGAACGCTTCGACTATGGCTTCGACGCGTTGGCGGAAGCGAGGGCCGGTGAGATCCCGGTAGACCATCTCGGCCTTGGTTCGCTGGCCTTCAGAGCCTTGGCGCGCCATGCTTACTTCA
>JBQTJM010000299.1:0-4472 GCA_052387115.1 Gammaproteobacteria bacterium
CCAGCCATTCGCCGTAGGGCAGGCCGCGGCGCACGATGCGATGCGTGCGCACGAGCGTCGCGGTGTCGCCGGGCAGCCCGTCGCGCGGATTCATGCGGCGAATGTGCGATCCGAGCGGGCAGACCGCGCCGCGCGGGTCGGCGGCGTAACGGAAGTCGTTGTTGATCCCCCACTGCTCGGCGAGCGAAGCGTCGTCGTGGTCCGGCGAGAGCATCACCGGGCAGCCGCTGCGCCAGCGCCCGACGAGCTTGGCCGCGAGGCGCTCGACGTTCTCCGGCGCGCGGGAGCCATAAAGCCGCTCGGCCTCCGCGCGCAGAAAAGCGCGGAACGCCGGCACGTCCTGCTCCATCTTGCGGTAGGCCATGAAGCTGCCGTTGCGGCCGAGCGCCGCCGGCAGCGGCGCCGGGCCGGGGAAGCCGGTTTCGTTCGCCTGGCCGAGGATGAACTCTCCCGTGGCGATCGGCGCCCAGTCGTTCGCGCCCACGGGCGTGCCGTCGCCGCGATATTCCGGCGCGCCGCTGCCGGCGATCTGCGGCTGCGCGAAGCCGTCGGCAAAGCCGAAGTGCTCCGTATGCCGCGCGAGCAACGCCGCGTCCTGGCGGTGCGTCACCGTCACCGCTCCGCCAACCTGCGCCAGATCTGCGCGCAGCTTCTCCAGCCGCGTATCGACGTTCGCGGCCGTGTTCCCATATACGGCGAAGAAGACGTGTGTCTGCCCCGGGTCGCCGCCGAATTCCCAACCCGCCGGGTCGGGATCGTGGAGCCGCTGCCAGCGTGCCGCCATGCCCTGGCGGAACTCTTCCGGGAAGCTGTCGAGCGACGACTGCGGGAGACCGATCGCGGCGAGGCCGTGCCACGAGAAATAGACGTTCAGCGTCGCGTCGGGCTTTTCCCCGGGCATCCAGCGCGCCGCGGTGGTGACGAGTCGCTGGTCGAGCACGCTCGCCAGCAGCCGGCGCGCGCCCGCCGCCTCGTCGATCCGCACGATCGCGTAGCGGGCGTGGGGATGGGCGTAGGGACGCAGGATGTTGCCCTGGATGTCGGGCCACTCGTCTTCGAAGCCGGGCATGGAGCGAGGCTCAGGCGAGTTTTTCCAGGAGCTGGTCCGCAAGCGCTTTCACTTCGAGCGCCTTCTTCACGGCCTTCACGGTGCTCTCGGGATACGCGGGGTAGAAAAGATCCGTCGGCACCTGGTGTTTGCGCACGTATGCCGTGAACGCCTCGAAGTCCGCGCAGCCGCCCGGCGGGTAGCCTTCGCAGTTGCCGAAAATCGAGTCCATTCCCTCCGGGGTTTCGACGCAAAAGTCGCGCAGATAGGCTCCAAGCGAGCCATCGAAATTGCTTGTGAAAAGCATCCGCGTGTCATTGTCGAAGATGACCCATCGCGCGAAGTGGATGGTGTCGATTTTCTTGAGTGGGCCGCCGGCGTTGGTCTGCAGGTTGGCGAGTACCTGGCGCAGCCGCGCGGCGCCGCCTTCTTTGAGCGGCGCGATGACAGTAAGCTCGGTGACGACGCCGATGGTTTTGCTGATGGTATCTGTGGGCATGGTTTTGGGCTCTTCAGGACGATTCGTGGGTGGTTGCGGGCCTGTGAGGGCATAGGTGCCTAAGGATAGGAAGTTCAACGCTGCTTGGCAACAGGAAGGAAACAGGTACGGTTGCGTTACTGTTGCGTCGGACGGGCCGGCCGGTGATCCGGCGGCCCGCGCGGGGGCCGTAAGAATCCGTTTGGGCTCCACCACAAAATAGTATAACCATGGCCCTTTTTGAAGAGCCTGGCGGCGTGACGTGACATGAGGATGCGTGCATCGCTAGAAGGCGTGAGTCGCGCTTGACCACGTCACGCATTTAGTATGTTCCGCAGCCAGGCGCCAATATCGCCGATTTCCTGCGGGCAGACCGAGTGCGGCATCGGATACTGGTGCCACTCGATGGAATAGCCGAGCCCGACCAGAAAGGTCATCGAACCCGCGCCCATCGTCAGCGGCACGACCGGGTCGTAGAGGCCGTGGGCCATGAAGATGGGCGTTTGTTTGTTGGCCGCCGGCGCTTCCTGCGGCAGCGACTCCGCGAGCGGCAGGTAGGCCGACAGCGCCATCACGCCCGCGAGCGTATGGGGGTGGCGCAGCCCGGTCTGCAGCGCGATCGCGCCGCCCTGCGAGAATCCGGCGAGCACGATCCGCGACGCGGCGACTCCGCGCTCTCCTTCGCGGCCGATCAGGGCGTTGATCTGCGTTTGCGACTCGCGGACGCCCCGCTCGTCGGCACGGCGCGACGTGCCTTCGAGCTCGCCGAAGGAGACGTCGTACCAGGCGCGCATGACGGTGCCCCCGTTTATGGTCACGGGCCGCATCGGCGCGTGCGGGAACACGAAACGGAGCGTCGGCGCCGCGTCGAGCCCGAGCTCGTCCACGATAGGCACAAAATCGCCGCCGTCGGCGCCCAAGCCGTGCATCCAGATGACGCTGGCCGAGGGGTTCTTCCCGGTCTCGATCTCGATGGCGTCCAGTAATCTTGGCATAAGCAAGGTGTGGAAATAGGGGTCAGACTGATATTCATTGAAGACCGTTGATACGCTGCGGCGGTTGTTTGGGTGGACTAAATATCAGTCTGACCCCTATTTCCGCGCCTGCGCTTACCGGCCTTCAAGGTCGTGCCCTCGGGTTTGTAGGCGTGCGGGGTCGCGGTATCTTCGCCCGCCGCGGGACGCACGGCGCAGCCCCATTTGAGAGGCTCGTCCTGCACGTAACGCTTGCCGAGCTGCCAGGCGATCTGCGCACGCCCGAGCTCCACCCCCATATAGAACGCATGCGGGGCATCGCCTTGCAGCAGGTCCAGTCTGGGGTAGAGGTCAAAGGGATCGATGGCGGTCGTCATACCATCGCGATTATAAACGTGGATGCCACCCGCCGAGACGTTCACGCGGTAGCTCGGATCGCGGATCTCGGCCGCGATCTCCGCGATCTCGGACTCCGAATACGGAAACGGCTTGCGTTCGTGCAGGGCGCACAGCGAGGCATCATAGCCGCGCGGGAGGCTCCGGTCTTCGCGGGCCGCGAACAACATGCGGCGCGCGCAATCGATCTCGCGCACCACGGACCGGGCATGCGGGCTCACCTCCGTGGTCAAGAGATGGGTGATGCGAAGCTCGGACATGATCCCGAGCATGAAGGCGTTGAGCCCGGCGGTATCGGCATCGGTCAGCTCCGAGATGTTTCCGGTGCCCATCATGATATCGATCCCGGGGTAGCGATCGCGCAGCTCGACATAGCGCGCGAGCGAGCGGCTGAGCCCGAAGTGAATGGGGTCGAGGACGCTGTCGGCGATGAACGCCCGGCCGCGCGCCGAGAGCGCGTCGATGGCGCGACAAAGAGACGCCAGATCGCCAGGCTCTTCCGGGATCAGGACCGGTATCGAGCCCACCTCATCGGCCACCGCCAGGGTGCTCTCCTTGAGGCTCAGGAGATGATCGGCCCCGTTCCGCCCGCCACGCAGAAGCTCCTCGGTCACCAGGGAATCCACGCTCACCCGATGGCCACGCTCGTGTAAGGCCGCGATCGCCTCTTCGAGGTGCGGAAAAGGGACGCCGGGCAGGCAACCGAGGTCGATCACGTCGGCCCCGTCGGCCCCATAGCGGGCGGCCCTTTCCAGGATCCCTTCGACGCAGAGCCGCGGGGCATCCACGATCTCGGCGAAGATGCGGATGTCGTAGCGGCTGAGATCCGGCGGGACCCCGCCGCGACCGAGGAAGCCCGGGAGATCCTTCATGTCCTCGGGACCCCGCACCACGGGGACGCCGAGCTTCTCTGCCGGCACTCTGAGATCACCCGCGCACAGGCCCGGGACGATCACGCGGTCGGCGCCGCGTGGCCCGTCCAACCGGCGCGCGATCATCTCGGCGCTCATGAGCGCCGCCACGCTGACCCCGAGGTTGAAGACCTCGTAGCTTAGCTCGGGGCCTTGCAACGCCCCGAGGATCCGGCAGAGCCCCGGCTCGGCCAGCTTGCCGGTCAGAAACAGGAGACGTTCCGCCACGTGCGAAAAGCGAAATAGGGATCAGACTGATATTTATTGACGGCCGTTGATACGCTGCGGTGAGTGTTTCGGTGGACTAAATATCAGTCTGACTCGTATTTCGCCATTATCGGGGTTCGGGTCGAAGACATCAAGACCTGGAAGAACCTCTTCTACGCACGGGTCTCGGGTACAGAACCGCACCTCCGTTGCCAGATCGGTACCTCGCGTGTGGCCATCGATAATTGCCGGCTGGAAAGCAATCGAGACTTCGGCATTCACGTCATGGATGGCGCTAGGGTGGCCGTCACGAACACAAGAGTCAACGCCACGGGTTTCCGCGAGGGACTAGGCGTTGATAACACCCCCAACCCGGGTATCGGTATCGCGTTCGAAGACCGTTCACGAGGGGCGGTGGCGGTTTCGACGGTGAGCGGCAGCTTCGCTGCGGGGATCGC
>JBQTJM010000300.1:0-3072 GCA_052387115.1 Gammaproteobacteria bacterium
CGGGTTTCCGCGAGGGACTAGGCGTTGATAACACCCCCAACCCGGGTATCGGTATCGCGTTCGAAGACCGTTCACGAGGGGCGGTGGCGGTTTCGACGGTGAGCGGCAGCTTCGCTGCGGGGATCGCCAATGCGACGAACAAGGTCGTTAGTGTGCGCGAGCTGGTACTGTTCGACAACCGCCCGAATAGGCAGGGACTACTGGGGCTCTTGCCCTTGTTCTAGGGCGATCGGTCCACCCCAACCGGCTGGGGATCGATCCAACCCGCGGCCAGCCCCCACCGCTCCCTGAAACTACAAGGGTCCGGTGGGGGGCTTCCATGCAACCGTCCCCTGCGTATGCCATGACCTGCTCGTCGGGTGGCAACGTGCGCGTCAATAACGGAAGGTGAGCTCGAGGTAGCCGTAGTCGGCGTCCTCGCCGGCGAAGGTGTTTTTTACCACGCCCCGCCCGAAGGCGTGACCATAGTAGGCATAGGCCGTGAGCCGCTCGTGCAACCGAAAGGTGATCCCCACATCGAGGAGATGCGCGAGCTCCGAGGAGCCCCCCGAGGGGATGCCAGAATAACCGAAGATGTCCTCGTTGGTCGCGCCGCCGCCCGAGTACCACAAGTCGCCTGGCTCGGCGAGGCGCAGCCAGTGATAGTCGGCGCGCACGGTAACACGCGGGTGCGGTTTCAGGATCAACTGCGCGAACAGATCTTCATTGTTCATCAGGTTGAAGAACGGCAGCTGGGCATAGGGGCGCGAGGTCGGCAGGACTTGAAAGAAGGTGTCGTGCTCGTCGTCCCCCGGCCGATGGTCCCCGGAGCTGGCGTTGTAGCCGACCCGCAGCCAGGGATCCCCGGGCCACCGCGGCCACTGATAACCGGCCTCGACGGCGTACGCCCAGGCACCGTGGTCGAGCCCTCCCCACTCCCCCGTCTGGAGCGCGGTCCACGCCAGGCCGTCCACGATCCCCGGCCCGACGTCGATGCCCGTGATCGCATGCGCGCCGAAGGTATGGATGGCGATGAGGTCCCGGTCCGCGGCGCGTACGGCGAGCGGTCGATTATCGACCTTGACCGGTGTGTCGCGATCATCCTCGTAGTAGAGATAAAAGAGCCGCAGATCCGACGGGGGCAGCGCGGGAGCTTGCTTCAGCGTGAAGGCGAGACCGGCCAGGCTCACGTCGTCGAGCTCCCGGTTCGCGCTCGCCTCGAAGCCGCCGTGGGTGGGATGGGCGACCAGGCCCGTCAGGTTGAAATCGGCACGGTCGTACGCCGCGCGCACGGCGTCGAAGCTGCGCTGCACGTGCGTGTAACCAAAGGGCCCGACCAGCCGCTCGGCTATCCGCCAGCGCTTGAGCCACGCGAGGGTGGGATCGGCCGGGACGGTTTCCAGGCCATCGCTGTACTCCATCCGTCCGACGCTCGCAAGGTACCCGCTGTGTCGCAGCGTGACATGCCCCTGCTTGAGAAACACCTTACCTTGGCTCGTGTCGCGGGTGTGCGCGAAGTAGATCGCCCCGGGACCGAGGTTGCCGGCGGGCGGCGGGAGGCTGGCGTCGTCCGGAAGGCTCGTGATGCGGGTGTCCTGCACCTCGACCACGAGCTGGGCATGAGGAAAGGTCGCGCGCAGGCCGGCGCGCAGCTGGCTCGCGAAGAAGTCGTAGCGCTCTGCGCCCGGGGCGGCCGTGCCCGCAGGCGGCCGGAACCAGTCGACGAACTCCCCGCGCAGCCGCTCGCTCAGGGTGAAACTGATGTAATCCTGCCACTCACCGGGGGCGGCGGTGGTCTCTGCCATGCCGGCCGCGACCAGGACGATCGCCATTGCACCACGGATTGGTGTCCGCATCCGATCCCCCTGTTATTCGCACCCACCGGAGTGTGCCGCAGGATGATGAGTCTGCGCAAGCACGGGATCCTTGTTCTGCCCGGCCGGCAGCGGTACTGTAGGATGGCCTTGCGCGACACGGGGTAGACACGGTGCGATCGGTCCCGGCCTCGAGCGGCTACCGCCTCGTCCTCATGACACTGCTAGTGGCGGTGATGAGGATGGGAGCGGCGGTCCCCGCAAGCCCGGTCGATCTCGTCGGTCTGACCGATGACAACCGGCTCGTCTTGTTCACCTCGGATCGTCCCGGTGAGGTCAAACGCATCGAGATCAGCGCAACCAGCGGCAGCTTGCTCGGGATCGACTACCGTCCGACCAACGGTCGGCTCTATGCGTTGAGCGAGGACAGCAACCTCTACACCATTGATCCGGTTACCGGCGCCGCGGCGCTCGTCTGTACCTTGACCGTCTCCTTTGACGGGGGCCCGCATTCCGGTTTCGACTTCAACCCGCAGTCCGATCGGCTACGGTTGGTCGGAGCCAATGGCCAGAACGTGCGCAGTCACCCCGAGATAGGCGCCACGGCGGCGGACGCACCGCTCGCCTATGCCGAGGAGGACCCGCACTCCGGTACCAAACCGACCATCACGGCGGCGGCTTATACCAACTCGGTCCGCGCCGCCCCGTCTACCAAGCTTTTCAACATCGATTCCGGCCTCGACCTCCTGGTCCTGCAAGACCCGCCCAATGACGGCGTCTTGGAGACGGTGGGGCCGCTCGGTATCGATTTCGACAGAGCGGGCGGCTTCGACATCGTCACAGATGGCAATGGCCGGGACAGCGCCTTCGCGGCCTCTGGGTCCACCCTCTACGCGATCGACCTGGAGACGGGTAAAGCCACGCGCCTCGGCACGATCGGCGACGGGCGCATCGTCCTCATCGGCCTTGCCGTCCAGGGCGCAGGATTCCACCCAAAGGTGATGCGAGGAGCGCCGGGAACGACGTCTGCGAACGCCTCACGCCTCCGGCCGCTCGGCCGAGCGGCATCCGTTCATCGCGGAGCGGCGTACTATAGACTGAGGCGGATCGGAGGGAAATAGGGGTCAGACTGATATTTATTGACGACCGTTGATACACTGCGGCGAGGGTTTCGGTGGAATAAATATCAGTCTGACCCCTATTTCCGTATGAGTCGTCCCTCAGGCGAGCCCGACGAGCTACGGCCGGAGACGGATGCGGAGCTCTGGCAGGCGCTAAA
>JBQTJM010000301.1:0-11503 GCA_052387115.1 Gammaproteobacteria bacterium
CCGCGTGCTCGATCAGGGCCAGCGCGCGGACGAAGAGAAGGTCGATGATCGCCGGCTCCACGTCATGCTTTGCCACCTCGTGATGCCTGATCTGGAAGTCGTTCCCGAGGCGGCTCAGGGTTCGGAACTCCTCGGCCACAGCCGCTCGGGAAGCCTCGTCGCCGACCATCAGGTCGATCAACGCCTCGGCCGAGCGCTTCTTGTCGGAGGGTTCGAGGACTGTCTTGACCCGTTCGAAGGCATCCCAAAGCGCCTCTAGCGCCTCTCGGCGCACCGCGACGTCCGGATCCTGGTACTTGCTCAGTGCAGTCGCGACCTTGCTGTCGAGCTGCGCGTCCCCGGTCTCGGGAACCGGAGACTGAACTACAAGGCCCGACGCGACCGTCCCGATCCGGACGACGCGGCCCTTGGGCTCGAGGCGGAGCGCGACGCCGTTCCGTTCGAGGATGCGGTTGACCTCGGTGCGCCAGCGCTCCTGCCCACGAGCCCGGTCGAATGCGTAGTGCTTGTGGCCGAAGAACTCGTGGTTGGACGCGACCTTCGGCTCCTGTACGTGCTGCCAACTGAACACGACGAGATCCATCGCCGTGACAGTGTCCGGCTGTTCATTCTCGCGAGGCCAGCCGCCGAGGTCCGGAATGTGAGACACGAGCAAACCATGCAGTCCCGCCATGCTCGTGCCGGAGACGCCCTTGCCGTCCTCGCACTGCTCGGGGAACTCGGCGGCGAAGTAGTGCCGGTCAGCGAAGCGGTGGAAGGTGGCCGAGAGCCCGGTCCAGGCACCCGGCGGCAGGTCATCTAGGACCAACGGCCGAGGGCCGAGTTCGGTGTCGGAGAAGTACTCGGGCGCGTTCCAAACCACGGCAGTCAGGTTACGGGCGGCCACGACGCGACCGTGCCACGATTTCCGGCATGGCCGCCGTGCTGTACACGCTGTCGTTCCTGGGTGGGCGGCTGGACGGAGCGGAGCGGCGCCATCGCTCCTCGGGCGTCGATGACCGAGCGGGCCCGGGCCGAGGCGTGTCGCCAGGTGGGCGAGCAGAACCGCTCGGTGGCGTGCGTGGCCCGCTCGCTCGGGGTGAGCTGGTTGGCCGTCGTGGCGGCGGTGGTCGACTACGGCCGTCCCCTGGTGGACGACCCGGGACGGATGAGCGCGACGGGCGCGGGACGGGATGCTTCAATCACCTTCAATCGGAAGCCCTCGCGATTTCGCCAGCGCTGGAGCGCGGATCACAGGGCTTGCCTCCAGCAGGGAGCCAAACGGTTCTGGCGGCCTGGCCTGGCCGGAGCCGGGCCACTGGCCCCTCCGGCACCAGCCGACCACCGGCGAGTTCGCCAAAACCCGCGGTGCACCGACCTCACGCGCCCCCGCCCGCCTCAAGCCCTACAGCTCGAACACTTCCCAGTGATGTGCCCTCTCGACAACCAACTCAGCAGTTACCGACAGCTCCTTGGGCACGAAACTGATCTGAAACTCTCCCATCTTCGGCCTGCCTAACGCGTCCCATCCATCCAACGCGGATAGGAGATCCCTCGCAAAGTCCGGAGTTCCTATCCAACAAACCTCCGCGTCATCAATCACCGCCCACCCTTCCGGGCCGCCGTCCAAGCCGTATCCTGGCGCTAACAGTGGGTGAAGTGAAAGCCCCTGTGGATACATAAGGCGGGTGCGCGGCTCGACAATCCCGAGATAGAACCAAAAGTCCCGCGCCTCGTCCGGTTGTAGCGAGAACGGAACACGACCCACCCGACTCCCGTCAGACACGCGCTTTCGAACACGGCCCCGATCACCTTCACAACGCATGTGCCCGGCCCCTGCCATAAACCCAGCTAAACCGCAAACGCGTCCGAGTACCCCGCGTTCTGCTTGACGCACTAAGGTCAGCGGGTGTGCGCCGCCATGCTCGAGGGGAACAAGGGCAAGTCCGTCCGCAGCCAGCTGGGCGAGCCACCTCGGGGCGATCTCATTGCTACCTACCGTCACAATGACACGGTCAAACGGTCCGTGCTCTACGGCACCAAAGAAGCCATCCCTCTGAATGACTATGACGTCACCGTATCCCGCCTGATTAAGAGACGAGCGAGCACGCGCCGCTACCGCCGGATCAAGCTCGACGGAGACAACGCGGTTGCGCGAGCCGCAGATCTCCGCGAGAAGGGCAGCATTAAATCCCGTACCCGTACCGACCTCGAGTACCTTCTGTCCCGGGCGAACGTGCAATAGCTCTAGCATCTCCGCTACAAGGCTGGGCTGAGAAGCGGAACTTGCTGGCCAACCGTTCTCGATCTTTGTGACAAGGGCCTGGTTGCCGTAGATCCTCTCCAGGCTGCCGCCGTCGAGACGACCTTGCGATACCTCACAAAACCGTCCGGTCCTATAGACTCCCTGGTCATCCGGAAAGAACCAACCGTCTACGAAGCGATGGCGCTCTACGTTCCTAAACGCCTGCTCAATGCTATCCGTCTTAATCGAACCAATACGCTTTAGCTCCTCTACCAGATGGCACACGTAATCGTTGACTGAACGGCCCCCTGACTCGGGCAGCCCGGAACCGGCTCGCGAACTGTACGAGCCGCTCTGCCGCCGCTCGGTCATATCGAGCGATGAGCAGTCGGCTCGCCGTCGTGCTCTCCTTCCGGCCCGTCCGGCGTCTCAACGTGTCCAAACTGTTGAAGCCACAATTCCGCGTAATGCCCGCCAAGTTTCAAGAGCTCCGAGTGCGTTCCACTTTCAACGACTCGCCCGTCGCATACGACGGCAACGTGATCGGCGAGCATTCCAAGCGGGTACCGGTGGGTTATTATTATGACGGTTCGCCCCTCTGCCGCTCTTCTCCGAAGCTCTCGGACTATTAACGCTTCCGCCACGGGATCAAGTGCGGATGTTGGTTCGTCTAGGACCCAGATCGGCGAATCCCGGAACATTATGCGAGCAAGCACCAGGCGCTGCCACTGACCTCGCGACAACTCGCAGCCGGCAGCGAAGCGCCTGCCCAACCGAGACTCGACCCCACGCGGCAAACGTAGGATAGGTTCCAACGCCTGAGCCGCATCGAGAGCCGCGATCACCTCTTCTTCCCCTGCGCGGCGGTGTATGTGTCCAAGCAGTACGTTCTCCTTGGCATCGAACTCGTAACCCACAAAGTCTTCAAACATAACTCCAACGTTGCGTCGAAGCTCCCTGACATCGAGATCGCGGATATTGTCGTCGCCGATGGCGACGACGCCCGAATCGACATTGTAGAGACGCAGGAGCAGCTTCGCAATACTAGTCTTGCCGGCACCGTTCTTGCCGACGAGGGCCGTCACTTTTCCACTCTCGGCATGGAAGGTAAGAGAATCCAACAGTGGCCGATCCTGGCCGGGATACGTAAATGTGACATCCCGGAAGGTAACCGACCACGTGGAGGGTGCTCTACGCGAGATAGCGCCTGTTTTAGAGGCTTGACCGCGCGTCTCAGCCCCTTCTTCGATTCGTAGCTCTTGCGGCTCAATACAGGAGGTTGAGCGTCGAATAAACTCGAAGTAGTGCGAAAGGAAGCTTGCGTGGTGGGAGAGCGTCGTTAAGCTATTTGACAGCAGGTGGCTCTGCCATGCAACCGTAGCGGTTGCTCCTAGTACAGCCGTTAGGGCACCCGCGGACAAATGGCCGCGCTGGCCCTGAATCGCTATAAACACGTAGGCGGGCGCAAGAGCAGCCGCAGCCACTGCGCCCGCGAACAAGCATTTCCACTTCAACCCGTAGTAGTGCCTGTGCAGAGTGAGCATCAGGTCACGTTCGCGTTGGTCGTGGTGGCCAAGGAAGTAGGCCGACGTCTGGAACGCTCGGATATCCTTGGCACTCGTCAGTCCCGTGAGTATCTCGCCGATATAGGTTTTCTCTCTTTCAGCTTCCGTTGATGAGATGAAAAAGGAATAGCTCGCCGCATTAATTCGTCTTTGCACCACAAACGACGGCACCGCCGACGCGCCCGCAAAGACCAACAGGATCGGATGCACGGAGGCGAGTATCCCAAACATGCCGAGCACCGTCAGGATCGAGCTAAGCAGCCCTAGAAAGTTCTGAACCAGCTGAATCGGCCGCCAGGCCAGGTCGCGAACTGCGCGATTGCAATGGTCGTGCCAGTCTGGGTCATCAAAGTTCGAGAGGTCGCTTGTTGACGCACGCTCAAGGAATTTGAGTTGGGCCTCGTGCGTGACGAGCCGAGAGTATTCGTACGTCTCAATTGCGTACAACAGGGTCGTCGTGCGCTGCGCAGCCGCAAGCAGAGCTAAACACAGGCCGAGGGTGAGGGCAGGGGTTGACAAATCCGGCGACCCATTACTGACAACCTCGTCAACGAAGCGCTTTCCCAATAAGACGATGATAGCGGGAGTGATACCGTTGACAACGGTGATCGCGACAATACGGAAGAGCCCGCTGGGCGAGGCACGCCACGCGAGGGTGAGTGCAGGCAAGAGATCATCCTTCACACGGGACCGCGCTGTCCTCACCAACGCTGCTCGCACAGGCGTGGCCCTTGCATAGGGCGGCCCCAGTAGGGCGTCCGGAGCAGGGAGGTGTCATGTCCTAACGCCTTCATGAGGGGTCCCGCTGGTGTCGCGTGCGTGCCCGCGCGAACCTTGCAGTGTAGGCTCGGTACAGGAGTTCTGCGATTATGAACTCCTGCGCTCGATGCCCAGACCGCAGAAGACGGTTCGCGTGCATGTGAGTGTAGCGGTCGAGTAGCCGCTCGGTCCCAACAGTTAGGCGCTGGTCGCGCAGCGCACGAACGACGGGTTCGAGCCTCGCCGACCGCTCGTCAAAGACGCTCACGGGCGTTGCGAGCTGAACGGTTTCCGCGTTATCGCGGCGGATCTCTTGGAGCAACTCCTCAAGTGCCGAGCGCTGGCGCCGATACACTTCACCCAAAGAGCGACGCAGGCGCGCGTCAGATCCGAACTCGGCCGCGAAAGCGTCGCGCCTCCGGCGCGACCACAACTGACGGGCGGCCAAATCCAAACCAAAGTCCACGAGAAGGCGGTCGATTCCGAGAAGCGCTAGCTGCCACCGAGCATCGCGAGGGTCGTCAGGAAGGTCGCTCATGATCCCAAGTACTGTTTCACTGTCAACACAGAAGACCTGTTCTGCGAGGTCAATACCGTGCTCGCCTCCGTACGCCTCTACCTCTCGGCTGTATGTATCGAGCTGGAATCGCCAGAGGGTCCCGTCTGTGAGGAGTGGCTGGATCAGCGCCTCTAGCCGAGGGAGCAGCTCCGCAGCCAAGACGCGCTGATCACCGTGGAACCTAACTCGCAGGTGCCACTCTGGGTCGCCATAGCGAATGAAGTACCATCGGTCGACCCATTGTTGAGCGGTCGCCTCCGCTACGATCGGAGCGATCACTTGGGCCAGCACATGGTCGGCAGTCGCCGGGCCCGAATAGAGCTTCGCGTACAGCCACTCAGAGCCGGGGGGGAAAACCTGCAACCCCGATCTTACTCGGTCGGGCGGGCGAGGATGAGTCGGGCCTCGCGGCTTGCCGCGCACAAAGGGTACGATCACTTCATGTGCGAACTTGCCCTCGGGGCCGGATGCTATTAGCTCTTCAGAGGAACTAGTCGCCTCAACGATCGTGGACACAGCTCGCCCGTGCAGATGCCGAGTCAGCGCCGCAAGTGAAAGGGCGTTATCAAGGTCGCAAAGTAGTTCGTCCTCCCCATCTGTCACCGCAACATAGCGGGGGAGCCGACCTGCTGCGCGCCACTCTTGGATGCACACCACATCCTCTCGGATAAGGCGCCATTGGGCCCGCGCAAGCAGAATCCGACCGCATCGCACACGCGGTAGATACGGCAATGTCTGTAACGGACCCCAGCTCCAGCTAAGTCCGGCTGTCACGCCTTGATGCGCAAGCATACATAGGAATCGATAGACGTTGACGGAATGCCGGCGAAAGTTGTGAGCCGAAGTCAGTCGCGGGAGAACCTCCCTTCCAAGACGAAGCGAGCGGAGTACGATACGGTCGCCGATGACGCAAACATAGAGGTCCTCAAGTAGAAGCTGGGCGTCCGCCGCAGCTCCCGAACGCCCAAGGAAGGGGATCTCATAGGCGCGCAGCACTGGACGACAGAGGATATTCGCCAACCGGTCTTCAGGCAGATGCACGATCTCAGCGAACACGGCGTCCGGCTGCAGTGCTTCCTCCGCTCGAAGGTGGTGGACGATGGCTTCATGAAGGGCCCTGTCGGCGTGACAAAACCGTCCCAGAAGGCGCACACCTGGAGCACCCGAAACACTATGGATGAAGAGGTCTAGGCCGGCGGTATGACCGTCTGATTGCGCACCTGCCGTAGCGGTTGCTCGTACTTCGAACGCGTCTGGGAGCGGCGGGGGGTCACGGTCGAGTACCGCAAGTTCCCCGGGCTCGACCGTTATCTCGTCGCTACCTGAGCGCACGGCATCGAGCACTTTACGAAGTAGCAGTTCGTCAGCGCCGTCCCACGAGACAGCTTGGCGGTGGATCATCGGGAAGCGCACTCCGACGAGAAGAGGTGTCGGGTCTATGAACACCTCGTCACGGACGCCTACCCCTATGTCCTCATCGAGCGCCTCAGCGAGAGGTACGTCTCGCTCGCCGTAGCGGTCCAAAAAGCGCTTCTTGAAGCTATCCAGTTCGTCTTCAAACCGCGGTCGGGAGAAAGCATGGAGCACCTTGACACCGAAGGACAACTCATCGATGATTGGTCGAGCGAGCGTGACCTGTTCAGCGGGCTTTACCAGGTCCACCTGAAATCGCGGTGCGACACCAGGCTCGACCTCGAGAGCTTCAAGCGCAGCCTCGATTTCGTGATACTGCTCGGGCGACCGGCCAAGACCATTAGCATCAAGGACGCTTAGCATCACTCTAACGTCTTGCAGAATCCGTCCTGGCTTCTGCGTCTCCGGCTGGGCTAACAATCGCTCTACTAAAGCCGGAAGAGGATCCTCGCCAGTCAATTCAAGCCGGAGCTCCGACACCAACAATTGAGCATCGATAAGATCACAGAGGAAGGCTTCGGCGTCCGCTGGAGCGATGTCATCATCAACGAGTGATCGGGCCAGCTCGTCATAGCGCGAACCATGTCGTGCCACCGCGAGGATGCGACGGAGCTCTGCGGTACCGTCAACCGCGCACAGGTGATACGAGAAACCCGATGGTGCAGTGCGAGCTTCCGTATAGCGAAGCCGACCACCTGCACGGTAAACGCTCGAGTTGGTCTCCCAACGGATCGCACGCCGCACTGCTGGATTCTGCTCGAGGGCGTCAACCACCGCTGCTAAGTACCCGCAATCTAGCCGGGTATGGCGACAGTACCTGCCCCGGCCTGTGACCGCCATGCTGGTCGTAGGACCCAGGTGCCCGAGGGTGACTCCCGCGAACATACCAAATGGTGTGCACCGGGTTGTCATACGAGTTAGGTACGAGACGGCGGCTGGGAGGGCCTTGCGGCCTCTCTTGTTTGAGGGGTCGGCAACCCAGTCATCAACGACCTTCGCGAAGTCAGGCGACGCCAAGTACAGCGCTTCGCGCACCTCTGGCCGAGACAGCGCATGGCGAATTGCAGCCTCGTCGCTCCACCCCGAAAGTTCCTTGAACGGAAGCAACGGGGTCCGGAGGACGAAGAATCCTGATGGCCGGTGAGCTTCCACAACGACCTCACTCCCGCCGCCGCCACGTCCGTGGCGCGGGTGATGAGATGAGTAATACGGCGTCCCATATCGGTTCCCAGTTTGAAGAAGCAGCAAGAAGTGCGAGGCCTACACCGGCGTCGCCCTCTAGTAGACCTGAGCCGTTCGTACGGAGGCTCTGGGCCTCCGCCAACCAGTCCCGCGCTGCATTAGCCACAACTTCATCGCGGCAGACGCGGTAGATCCTGTTTAGGACGTGACCGAGACCCGCCGCGCCATGGCATAGCCCTCCATCCACCACCCAGGCGCTCCCGCGGGCACGCTCTGCTACGTTGCGTGCCATCGCGCCTGCCTCCCTTCCGTAACCAGCCGCGAGCAGCGCCGCCGCGATACCCGCGTCGCCGTAGCACCAAGCAGGCCGAGCCGGAGCAGCAATACCATTAGCATCGACCCATGAAGGGAACGCCTGGTTCGCCCCTGAAAGTCGCTGTTTTAGGAGCCACCTCACGCCTTCCTGGAGGAGAGTTTGTACCGCGGGCGGCACCATCCCTGCACAGTCGGCGTAGCCTAAGAACGCAAGGACGCCGGGGATGCCGTGCGCCATGCCCAGATTGACGTACCCGGAAGGCGCGGCGGCGCGCTGAGCTGCGGTCAGGAGGTGCGACGGAGTCCACCACAGTGCGCCGTCAGGAGAGCGCGTCGCCAAGTCTACAATATGGTCGATCGCACGCGACACTATCGCTGCTCCACTTCCCGTACTCACGCGGCCTAAACCGTACACGCCAAGGCCAACTAAACCGCCTACAAGGTCATACTGCCCAGCCCATCGAGGCGCGCTAAGCGCGTCGAGGACGGCCGAGTCCATTGCCCGGTTTGGATCCTCGACTCCAAGACCGAGATCAAGCAGCTCCGCGACATGCGCCAATGCCCACCGAACGCCAAGGCGCCCCTCCAACAGGGAGGTCCGCCTAGGAGCCTGCGCCTCCGCCCTCAGCGCTCTCTCCAAGAAGACAACGGCGATCTCCGCGGCCCTTCGGTCGTCCGTCGCGCGTGCGAATTCAGCAAAGAATAGGGCAACTCCAGCTGAGCCGCGTGCAAGCGAAGCGTCGTCACATTCCAGACTCTGCAACTTGTCGGCAATCGCCTCGACACGTGCAAACGCAGCGTCGCGGGACGCCCCTCGGAGCAATGAGGACCAGGAGGGCTCCGTTGGCACTAGTGAGTGAGGCGGCGGCGGCAACATTTAGCGCCTGCGGCGTGCAACGATATACGCGTAGGCCTCGACCGTTACGGACTCCTTCGCTGTCAGGTGTTCAACGTAGCCGTCCAAATAGCACGATGCCTGATGACCCAGCACAGCTTCCGCTGCCTCTATCCACGTTGGCGCGGTTGGGTTGCGCCGGGCATTGATCCACCTCGACACCTCAGCAGGCGTCCGCCTGCGGCGAGACACCTCCACCTCATAGCTAAGTCTCACGTCGTCAAAGCCGGAATACACACACAGGCGGACGAGGTCGCGCTCGTCAAAGTTCCTCATGGATGACCAGTGTGCTGATTGCGTTATGTACCATTGCTCTACCTCCGCATGCATTCCCTCCAGTTCGTCCGGGACCATATCGCTGCCAAGCTCGAACGAGGCCTGAGCGTCGTTAATCGGCTCGAAAAGTGACAAGCAACCGCCACTCGAAAGGACCCGAGCGATCTCATGGATAGCGGCGTCCTTGTCATAGATATATATAAGAACCGACCGGATGACGACCGCCTCAAAGGCGGAATCGGCAAAGGGAAGAGCTACAGCGTCAGCGACGCAGTGTTCAATATCTGCAAGATCGGGTCCGGGGGCGGCTCGCTGTGCGCACTCCGAAAGAGCATCTCGCGAGACGTCGCAGGCCACAACTAGACCGGTGCGCGCAGCTAACCGACGAGCTGCGTGGGAGAGAAGACCCGTTCCCGCGCCGAGGTCCAGCACCCGGGCACCAGCCCGGATACCCGCGAGCGCGAGAACGCGATCTCGCACCGCGTTCAGCCATTTCTCTGTCTGGGCACGTTGGAGAGAACTTGTCCCGGCGTCTCGCCCATGGAGCAACCACTCAGCCCAACGATCTAGCTGCGGGTTCTCACGCCCCGCTGACTTGTCCCCGGCCGACACCTTCTCCCTCTGGCTTCCCTCGGATTCCCTTGTCCGACCCGCCCGCCCTCGCATTCTCGGCGTGCAGGGCGTCAGAGTAGACTTAGATCGACGGACCCTGCTCACCACAACAAGAACGTGGGCCCAATCGCCCGAGGTTCAGCATCAGACGCGTGTCTGTTCTGGCACAAATACGTCGCCAGGTACCCAAGGGACGACTTCCGTCGATGCAGCACGCAGGCTTAACGCGACCTCGAGCTGCCTCAAGAGCTCTTTCTCTCCGCGCCTCGCGCCGCCGACTGAATGTGGAAGCTGCCCGATGCCCTCAAAACCGTGCGAGTACGGAAGAAAGTATTTGGCCTGTGCAGCCGCGCAAACCTCTGCCAGTCCGTCGACCCCGAGAGTTATCGAAGCGCGCGGTCCGTGCGCCGCGTCCGAGAAGAGCTTTTGTAGCATAACAAAGGGCAGCACGAACGCGTAATGAGGAAGGCCGGCGTTTATACCTTCGGGAAATTCAAAGCAGTTCGCAACGACTATGTCGGTCGGACCTTCACGTGCCGTCACTTCCGAAACGACGTCTACCATCGTCCCGGCTGGGTCCGCACCGGAATCAGTGAGAACAAGCATCGAGAATGCCGGGCAGGAAATGCGATAACAGTTGCCCCAGTTGCGAACGCCCGCCTCGACAATACGCTCCGTTCGTAAGGGCTGCTCCCCGTAGAATGGAACCGCCGTTACGGCAAAGTCACCTACCTGGACAGTTGAGTTCCATGTGGCGGTAATGGTCCGCTGATTTGCACACGCGAGGCTGGAGGCTAGGCGCTCCTCGCTCAAGATGCTTAAGACGGGAACGTCTGGGACGACCACTGGAACGGTCGCTTCTCTGGCCGCGGTCAACACTGACGGCAGATGCCAATGGTCCGCGTGGCCGTGCGTGAGCAGAATGGCCGCTACATCCTGCGGGAGACCATCCGGATAGCGGCAATCGTTCGTCGTCCAACCCGAGGCACTCATTTGCGGGTCAAGAATAACCTGCGTGTCGAGATAACGGACGGCTAACGACGAGTGTTCCCGCCGTATGATTCCTGGGCTACGTAGGTCGGGCCACCTCCCGTGGCCGCGCGCCTCGTGTGCCTCTGAGTACAACTCGCAAAACGCCTCGATTAGGTCAAGCTCTGCAAGTTCCTCAGCGGAGGATATGAGTTGCTGCTTACTCTCGGCACGCGACGCACACCTGATCATCTCTGCAATCGAGGGAACGTCCTCTGGCTCCACACGCTCGCGGAAGATAACCCGTCTCTCTCGTGAGCCGGCCGCCCAGATCCATTGCCGGCGTCGCTCGTAGTAGTCCGAAACGAGCTCTCGGGTCGCGATGCCGCCGCCATCAGTCGCCGAGCGAGGAGCAATATACTCGCCGAGGGGGCCGTCCTTTGCGACCGAGTCCTCTAAGAATTCTCGACATGGAGCTGAAGAAAATCCTCGCTCTACCAATCCCTCGAGAAGGGTACGGTAATGGACGTCCGGCATTTCTGGACGTAGGCCGATCCAACTATCCCGTAATTGCACTGTCCTCGATCCTCCGATAAGGCACCCTGCGTACCAGGGCGAGCCGCAAAGTTACACCCGTGTAAGTCGGGTGGTGAGGCCGGTAGGCGCCCCGGTGAAGGGGCCAGAGCGAGAGTTCGTCGGGTCGGTCGTCCTCGATCCGATCGTGACGATGATGG
>JBQTJM010000302.1:0-15971 GCA_052387115.1 Gammaproteobacteria bacterium
CCGAGCGTCCCGCGCCTCATCACCTTCCCGCCGAGCAGCGACTGCGAAAACGCCCGCTGGGTCCTCGATCGTTACGGCATCGCTTACCGCGAAGAGCCGCACGCGCCCCCGTTCTTCCTGCCTGTGCTCTTGGTCAACCGCGGGCGGGCTGTCCCGATGTACATCGACCCCGATGTACGGCTGTCCGGGCTTGCGGCCATCATCCGGCACTTCGAGGCCCTGGCCGCCCCTGAACGACGCCTCGTCCCGCCCGCCCAAAAGGATGAGGTCGAGCGTCTGTGGACGGACTATGACCTAATCATGGACCAGGCCACCGTGACCTGGGCCTATACCGTTCTGCTCCCGAAATGGCGCGTCATGATCGACCCGCTGAGCATGGGCACGCCCGCCCTCGAGCGCTTCACCGTCCGCTACCTCTACCCGTTGCCGGCGCTGTTCTTGTGGAAGGCCTTGAAGCTCGGGACCTCCAGGGCCGCCGAGGCGCTCGTGGTGCTGCGGTGCTATTTCGCCGCGGTGGACGAGCGCCTCGCGGACGGCCGTCCGTATCTCGCCGGTGATCGCCTCACGCTCGCCGACATCGCCTTCGCCGTGGCGGGCGCGCCGCTGGTCTTGCCCCAGGGCTACGGCGGCTATCCGGGCCAGCAGGGGCCACTCCCGACATTTGATCAAGCACCTGCCGAGATGCAGTCCGTGGTCCGCGAGATGCGCGAGACGCGCGCCGGGCAGTTCGTGCTGCGCCTCTACCGCGAGGAGCGCTATCGGGCTCGGGCCTAGCCCAACACACCTGGAAAGAGACGGTTGTCGCGACAACCGTGCATCCCCCTCCGGGAGAGAAAAGCTTTGAGGCCCGCGAAGTCGCCCTTCGGCCCGAGTCACGCCCATTACCGGCGGCGCCCTCGCTCTGGTAGGCTTTGCGGCGACGGGACAGCCCAGAGCCGGCGGTACCCACTCGATGCATGGATCCGAAAAGATTGGCCTCTTGATCGTCGGTCACGGCAGCCGCGACGCGCTGGCGAATGCCGAGCTCGAGGCACTGGTGGCCGAGTACCGCGAGGCACGGCCGGGGTACGAGACCGGCCACGCCTATGTCGAGCTGGCCCGGCCGGCGCTGCCCGAGGGGCTCGCCGCGCTGACACGACGCTGCCGGGAGGTGGTCGTGCTGCCGCTCTTCTTGTTCGCGGCCGGGCATGTCAAGAACGACCTCCCCTTGGCCCTCGCCGAGGCCCGGCGGGCGTTTCCCTCCACGCGCTTTCGCGCCGCGCGGGCGCTCGGGGTGGACCCGGGCCTGGTCGATCTGGCCTACGCCCGTGCCCGGCCGTTTTTCGATGAGGCGCCGCGAAAGACGGCGGTGGTCGTGGTGGGACGCGGATCGAGCGATCCGGATGCGAACGGTGATTTCTGCAAGATGGTGCGGCTCCTCGGCGAGGGCCGCGACCTCGCCTGGGTGGTGCCGGGCTTCATCGGCATCACCAGACCGTCCTTCGAGGAGGCGATCGAGCTCTTGGCCCGTGCCCGACCTGCCCGCATCGTGGTCGTCCCGTATTTTCTATTCGCCGGACGGCTCATCGAAAAGCTCGGCAACCAGATCGAGGCGTTCCGCGCACGCTATCCGTGGATGAAGACCCAGCTTGCACCGCACCTCGGTCCGGACCAGCGCCTGTTTTCGCTCATCGACGAGCGGCTCCGGGAAGCCCTCGACGGTCGTCGACCCTTGCCCTGTGATAATTGCCAGTATCGCCTACCGGTCGCTGGCGTGAGCGAGCACGTCGGCGGCTTGAAGGCGCTGCTCTTTAGCTTACGCCACGGCTACACCCACACCCAGGCGATGCCGCATGTCCACGCCCACCCCCCGCTCCGGAAGCACGTCCTCGTGTGCGGGAATGTAGACTGCGCCGAGCGCGGCAGCGTGCCGCTCATCGCGACCCTGCGGCGCCTGGTGCGGGCCGCCGGCCGCAATCGGGACATCCGCGTGACCCGCACCCATTGCATGGGCCGCTGCGGGGAGGGGCCGACGGTTGCGGTCTACCCGGACGGGATCTGGTACCGCTATGTCCGCGAGACCGACGCCGAGGAGTTGTTCCACGAGCACCTGCTCAACGACCGGCTGGTGGCCCGCCTGGTCGACAACATCATGCAATAGGGAAAGACGAGATGGCTTGTCACGAGATCGCCGCGTTGCGCCTGGGGCTCATGCGGGTCCTGGGGCGCACTGACGAGGCCGAGCGCCGGCACGAGCTGGCCGAGCTGGGCGGGGCCGCGGCAGAGGCGGGTCCCATCAAGACACTGTGTGAGACCCAGGACCTCGCGGACATGAAACGCGCCTACGATGCTGCCGTCGCGGCGCTGGAGGAACGGGTCGCGACGACCGCCCCCGACGACCCCAGGCTGCCCTATCTCCGCACCCTCGTGGTCCTGACCAAGAAGGTCGAGCTGGATCTCGAGCACCAGCTCGCGGGGCTCACGAAGTTCTATGGCGATCTCGATACCATGCACGACTTCGTACACGAGATCTACCCGGCGGAGTAGCGCACCGACGGCATGGCCATCCCGAGACAGGCGCACGTCGCCGCGCTCACGGCGCTCGGTCCCGACACCCGCCTCGTCGATCTCGTTCCCGACGAGCCCCTGGGCTTCACGGGCGGGCAGTACATCATCGTCGACAGCGGCCTGGTCCAACCGAGCGGCAAGGCCGTCAAGCGCGCCTACTCGATGCTCACCCCGGAGGCGGAACAGAGCCGTTTCCAGATCGCCGTCAAACGGATCCCGGGCGGTCCAGGTTCGGGTTTCATCCACGCGCTCGAGGCGGGAGCCACGCTGCGTTTCTCCGGTCCCTGGGGCCGGTTCTTTCCCCCGAACGGCGTGACCGGGCCGACGCTCGTGCTCGCCACCGACACCGGGATCACGGCCGCCCTGGGCCTCGTGCAGGGCGTCCGCTTCCAGGCCCTGGCCGCTGAGGCCATCGTCATCTGGCTGCGCACCACGCGCGATTATTTCCTGCCGGAGACGCTGGTGCGCGAGCGCGTGCCGCCCGCTTGCAGTGAGCTCTGCATCGCCGCGACCCCGCCCATCGGGGATCCCGCGCGCGTCGCGCAGGCGCGCGCCATCTTGCATGAGGTGCTCGGCAGCGTCGTGATCCGGCAGGCCTTCGCGTGCGGCGATGGGGCCGTGAATTATGCGCTCCTCGATGACCTCGTGGCGGCGGGGATCCCGGCCACCAAGGACCATTTAGAATCGTTTTTCAACATGCCGAAGAAGTCCGGATGAATGCGCGCTATCCCGCTCCCTGCCAACCGTGAACGGGCTATCATGAGCCATGCCCGTCCCGCCCTGAGACCCGAAGGGCCATCGCACCGGCTACACGACCGGCGCCTGCGCCGCCGCGCTGATCTTGCCTTACACGTCCAGAAACGCAAGAAAAAGCAGCTAGTAAACGGGGAGTTTTGACTCTGACCCAGGCCTCAGAATCCGACGCAGCTTTTTGTCTCGATCAGCATCACGGCGTCCTGGTGGAAGCGCGTCTTGTAAGCCTCACGGATGGCGGCGAGCTTGGTGTCGTCGTCGGGCGCCCCGGAGTGGACGATCATCACTTCCTTCGAGGGCTCGCGCACAATGGCGCCGTCGTTCCCGTGCCATTGGCCGGTCGCGTCGATCACGGTGAAGCCGTCCGGGAAGCGCGAGGCAACTTCGCCGTCGACGAAGCTCTGCCAATCCGCGTCGCTCACGCCGAGCGTCGCGCCGATATCGCGGCCGAAGAAAAGCTGGGCCACGCGCTTTTCGCCGGTGCCAGGCGTGCACGAACCCGGCCCCATCCCCGCACAGCCGGCGAGCGCGAGAAGTAAAACGAGAGCGAATATTCGCGTTCCGAACAACTTTATTGCTAATCGTCGATACCCGATGTTACTTCGCGAAGCATGTATCGGTCGCCTTAACATACGACTCGCTCTGTTTCATAGCAGTGAGCACGCATTGCCACTGTTCGGCAGTACGTCCGCTAGCACCTTGGGCACATGCGTAGTGTACAACCTCCCGCTTTCGCTCGTCATCCCACCGGAGCTGGCTGGCATTGATCTCCATTGCCTCTATGCACAATGCGGTGGCTTGGTCGGGTTCAGCGTCGGTACAACCCGACAGGCTCAAAGAAGAAATTAACGCTAGTGCCCAAATGAAAGACTGTGTGGTAATGGCTGCTGTCTCCTTTGTCAAACGAGGTTGCCTTACGATCAGCCTGTACCTGCATATAATAACTTGAAGTACGAAAGTACCTTCTGCAGCGCTCGGTTGATCTCGCGGCGTGGCGCTTTGAAGTATAAAGTATACGAAAGTCAACGAAGTATAGGAAAGTCAACGCGGCTTTGCAACGTGTATTGTTGCGTCGGACGGGCCGGCCGGTGATTTGGCGGTCCGCGCGGTATCATGAGCCATGCCCGTCCCGCCCCGAGACCCGAAAGGCCATCGCACCGGCTACACCACCGGCGCCTGCGCCGCCGCGGCGGCCAAGGCGGCGGCGCGTTGTCTCCTGGGGGACGCCGTGCTCCAGGAGATCGAGACCACCCTCCCCAACCGGCGCCGCGTCCGCTTCCCCCTCGAACGCTGCGAGCGCACGGGCCAGAGCGCGACCTGCAGCATCCTCAAGGATGCCGGCGATGACCCGGATTGCACCCATGGGGCCGAGATAGTGGCGGAGGTGGAATTACGCGAGACGCCGGGCATCGAGATCCGCGGCGGCCGCGGGGTCGCGACAGTCACAAAACCAGGGCTGGGATTGGAAGTCGGGACCGCCGCCATCAACCCGGTCCCCAGCCGCAACATCACCGAGATGGTGGAGGAGGAGCTGTCGGGCAGCCCGTATCGCGGCGCGCTCGTGACCATCGCCGTGCCGGGCGGCGAGGAGATGGCGAAGAAGACCACCAACACAAGGCTCGGGCTGCTCGGCGGGATCTCGATCCTCGGCACCACGGGGATCGTCAAGCCCTACTCCACCGCCGCCTGGCGGGCCAGCGTGGTCCAGGAGATCGATGTCGCGGCGGCCGCCGGGGAGCGCATGCTGGTGCTCACCACCGGCGGCAAGTCCGAGCAATACGCGATGGCGCTCTACCCCGAGCTGCCCGAGGCGGCCTTCATCCAGGTGGGGGATTTCATCGGCGTCGGGGTGCGACACTGCGCGAGACGCGGCATCCACCGCGCCGTCGTGGTCGGGATGATGGGCAAGCTGTCCAAGATGGCCAAAGGCAAGATGCAGACGCATGCGGCCGGCTCGGAGGTGGATATGGGATTCCTCGCCTCGCTGGCCGCCGAGCTGGGCGGCTCCGCGGCGCTCCTCGAGGATATCGGTGCAGCCAATACCGCACGCCATGTGCTGGATCTCTGCCGCGAGGCAGGGCTCATCGGGATCACCACGCTCGTGTGCCGCAAGGTCGCGGAGCACTGCACCCGCCATGCGGGCGGGGAATTGGAGGTAGGGGCCTGCCTCGTGGATTTCGGAGGCGGTCTGCTCGGGCGTTACCCGGAGGCGGTTTCATGAACGACATGCGGGTGGTATTCTATCCACCATGAGGTCCGGGCTCGAAACAGGATTCATCCTGGATCGTCAGTGGTTCCGATTGCAAGGTGAGATGGAACGCACGAAACGTCCCGCCCTACTGGCCCTTGCCCGGGTCCTGGCAGACACGGAAACGAGCTATGCCATTATCGGAGGGGTGGCGCTCCAGACTCACCAGGCAGAGCCACGCACGACACTCGATATCGACGTCGCCGTGGCGACATACGGTCATATTCCTCGCGGGCCGCTGCAAGCGGCCGGTTTCGTCCGTACCGGACGATTCCCGCATTCCGAGAACTGGGTTGGACCCGAAGGAACACCGGTGCAATTTACAGACGATCCCGCGCTCATGGGCGCGATCCTGCGTGCCGAAGAGATCGAGCTCGAGTCCGTACGCCTGCGTGTCATCAACCGCACCGATCTTTTGCACGAGAAGCTCCGCTCCGCCTCCGATCCGGCCCGCCGCCGCTCGAAACGCTTGCAGGACCTTGCCGATGCACACGCGCTTCTGGAATCGACCCCGATCCTCGAACAGGCGCTTACGCCGGAGGAGCACGACTTGCTCGAGCGCTTGCCGCAATAGATCCTTTCGCTCTTACACGAGAGCTGTTCAACCTAGTAGTCAGTCATGTTAAATCGAAGTGATTCGTCACCCCGGCAGGGATTGCCGGGGTCCAGAATGCAGGACAGCACCTACGTCCATGTGCTCTGGATTCCGGCAATCCATGCCGGAATGACGTGCCTGTTTGAATAATCTTGACGACTACTAGTCATGTCGCTTGACGTCGTTTCGCGCTCGGCGGATCTCGGCCATTCCCGGCCGGGGCAGCACCCCGAGGCGCACACATGAACGACATGCGGCAGATGACGGCACTCGGCCGCAGCATCGAGGACGGCAGCTTCGCCATCATCGATCGCGAGGCCGGCCCGCACGACTTTCCCCCGGCCGAATGGCAAGTCGTGCGCCGGGTGATCCATGCGAGCGCCGATTTCGAGTTCAAGGAGCTCATGCGGTTCCACCCCGAGGCCGTCCGAGCGGGCATCGCGGCGCTCTGCTCGGGTTGCCCGATCCTGGTCGATGTCAAGATGATCGCGGCCGGTCTCAACGAGGAGCGCTTGGCGAGCTATGGCTGTACCATTCGCTCGTTCATCTCGGACAAGGACGTCATCGCCACCGCGAAATCGGCCAACACCACGCGCGCCATCGAGGCCATGCGCAAAGCCGAGCGCCTCGGGCTCCTCGACGGTGCCATCGTCGCCATCGGCAACGCCCCGACCGCGCTCCTCGAGGTCGTGCGCCTGGCGCGCGAGTCGGGCGCGCGACCCGCGCTCGTCATCGGCGTGCCGGTCGGCTTCGTCTCGGCCGCCGAATCCAAGGACGCGGCGTTGACATTGCCGGTACCCTATATCGTCGCCTTGGGACGCAAGGGCGGGAGCCCGATCGCGGTGGCCATCCTCCATGCGTTACTGATGATCTCCGCGGGGCCGCCCCCATGAGGCGCGCCGTCACGATCGTCGGGATCGGCGACGATGGCTGCGCAGGGCTCACGAGCCGCGCCATGAATGCCATCGCGCGCGCCCAGGTGCTGGCGGGCGGCGCACGACAGCTCGGTTTTTTTCCTGATTTTCAGGGCGAGCGCGTGGTCCTGAAGGACGCGATCGGCCAGGCGCTGGACCGCATCGCGCTACTCGCCGAGGACCATGGCGTCTGCATCCTGGCCTCGGGCGATCCGCTGTTCTACGGCATAGGGGCGTTGGTGATGAAAAAACTCGGGGCCGAGCACATCGAGGTCATTCCACAGCCGAGCAGCATGCAGCTCGCCTTCGCCCGCGCCGGACTCAAATGGGATGACGCGGCGTTCATCTCGCTCCACGGCCGTCCGCTGGCGGGCCTCGCCACCCGGCTCAAGCGACTCTCCAAGGCCGGCATATTCACCGATCCGGACAACACCCCGGCTCGGATCGCCGCGCATCTGATCGAGCACGGCGAGAGCGCCTGGCGCGCCTGGGTGTGCGAAAACCTCGGGGGTCCGGACGAGCGCGTGCGGGTGCTCGCCCTTTCCGAGATCGCGAAGCTCGACGAGATCTCGAACCTAAACGTCCTGATCCTCCAGCGCGACGATCCGACGTGGCGGCCGCCACCCGCGATCCCGTTCCTGCACGAGGACGCCTTCGCCAAGCGCATGCCCAAGAAGGGCCTCATCACCAAGCGCGAGGTGCGCCTCCTGTCCCTCGCGGCGCTAGCGCTCAGGCCCGACACGGTCGTGTGGGACATCGGTGCGGGCTCGGGCTCGGTCGCGATCGAGGCGGCCTTGCTGGCGTTCGAGGGGCGCGTATACGCGATCGAGCTCGACCACGAGGGGGTCGCGATCTGCGAGGAGAACGTCCGTACCCACGGCGTCGACAACGTGCGTGTCGTGGCCGGTCGGGCGCCCGAGGCCCTCGCCGATCTGGAGGCGCCGGACGCGGTCTTCGTCGGCGGCAGCAAGGGCAGCATGGCGGCGATCATCGAGACCGCACTGGAACGGCTGCATCCGGGCGGGCGCCTGGTCGCCAATGCCATCACGCTTGAGAACTCCGCCGAGTGTTATCAGGCGATCCGGGGCCGGGACCTGGTTCCGGAGGTGACGCTGTTGCAGGTGTCACGCGCCGAGCCGCTCGCGCACTATCTGCGCTACGAGGCGCTGAATCCGATCCAGATCTTCGCGGTCACGAAGGAG
This sequence comes from Gammaproteobacteria bacterium, assembly GCA_052387115.1. Taxonomy (GTDB): domain Bacteria; phylum Pseudomonadota; class Gammaproteobacteria; order JACCXJ01; family JACCXJ01; genus JACCXJ01. Next base: position 8,260 of record JBQTJM010000302.1, read on the forward strand.
ATGAGGTGACGGCGACCTTGTACGGTGTCGGCGTCGGCCCCGGCGCGCCCGATCTGATCACCCTCCGGGCGCTCGAGACGATCCGGCGTGTCCCGGTGCTGGCGCTACCACGCGGCTCGGACTACGGCGCCTCGAAGGCCTGGGAAATCGTGAAACCGACGATCGGCGAGGTGCCCGGCCAAGAGCGCCTGTTCCTGACCTTCCCGATGAGCAAGGACCCCGAGCGCCTCCGACCCGCCTGGGAGCGGGCCTTCGCGCGCATCGGCGCGGAGCTCGGATCGGGCCGGGACGTGGCCTTCCTGACCGAGGGCGATCCGTCGCTGTACAGCACCTTCATCTATTTGCGAGAAGAGACGCCCACGCGCTGGCCACAGGTGCGCATCGAGGTGATCCCTGGTATCAGCTCGATCACGGCGGTCCCGGCCGTGACCGGAGTCGCGCTCGCCGACGGCCAGGAACGCATCGCCATCCTCCCCGGCACCTATGGTCTCCAGGACCTCGTCGAGGTGTTACGGCGATTCGATACCGTCGTCCTCATGAAAATAGGCGCCGAGTTGCCCCGCATCATCGCGGCGCTCGAAGCCGAGGGGCTCTTGGAGCGCGCCGTGTACGTCTCGCGCGCCACCATGCACGAGCAACGCATCGTGCGCGATCTGCGCGCCGTCGCCGCCGAGCACGGTGACTGCTTCGCGATGGTGGTGGTCTCACGCAAAGAACGGAGCGGGCTCCTGGCAGGCACCGTGCCGCTCAGGGAGCTCGCCGGGTAAGCACAGTCCCGCGACCCCACCGACGAGGACATGAGCATGGAACCCATCAAGCCAGTATTGCATGTATACCAGAGCGGCTCCACGCATCGGGTCGGCAGAAGCAATGAATCAGCGAGTGTCGAGCGAGCACGCGACCCAGCGATGGGTAAAGTAGGAGCGGCGCAATGAGCACCCGCAAGCCGTTCGCCATCTACGCCATCACCAAGCACGGGATCGGCATCGCAGCGCGCCTCTCGGCGGGGCTGCCCGGCGCAGACCTCTATGTATCCGAGAAGGTCCACACGCTGGCGCCCGCTGGCGCGCTGCCCCTGCGCCTGCCCATGGGGCCGCGGCTCGTCGAGAGCTTCGATGCCTACGACTGCCATGTCTTCATCATCAGCGTGGGCGCGGTGGTCAGGATGATCGCGCCGCTCTTGAAAGACAAGAAGACCGATCCGGCGGTGGTGTGCGTGGACGATGACGCGCGCTACGCCATCTGCGTGCTGTCCGGCCATGTCGGGCGCGGCAACGCCTACACGGATCGCATTGCGGGGCTCCTGGAAGCGCAGGCGGTCATCACCACCGCATCGGACGTACGCGGCACGCTGACCGTGGACATCCTGGGTCGCGAGCTCGGCTGGACGCTAGACGATCCCGACCGCAACGTGACCCGCGGCTGTGCGGCGGTCGTGAACGCGCAACAGGTCGCCTTCGTGCAGGAGGCGGGCGAGCCTGGGTTCTGGCCGGAGGACCAGCCCTTACCCGAGGGCGTGGTGTACGCGACATCGATCGAGGCCGTCGATCCGACGCTATTTGAGATCTTGTTGATCGCCACCGATCGCGAGCTCCGCGAGACGCATCCGGCGCACTGGGCGAACGCCGTCATCTACCGGCCCAAGACCCTGGTGCTGGGTCTCGGATGCGATCGCGGCGCGTCGGCCGAGATGGTGGAGCGCGGGCTACGCGCGATCCTCGCGCGCCACAACCTCTCCCTACGATCCGTCAAGGCCATCGCCACGGTAGACCGGAAAGCGGACGAGCCGGCCTTCCTCTCCTTGCGCGACCGCCACGGCTGGCCGATCGAGACCTACCCGGCCGAGACACTCGACGCGGTGCCGGGGATCGAGAACCCCTCGGACACCGTCAAGCGCCATGTCGGGACCCGCGGCGTGGCGGAGCCGGCGGCCCTCCTCCGTGCCGGGGCTGATGTGCTCTTGCTCCCCAAGCAGGTCTACACGGAGCCGGGCGCGGGACGCTCGATGACCCTGGCGGTGGCGCGGATCCCTTATCCCAGACGAAGCGCCGCCCAAAGCGATGCCGGACAGGGATGAATCGAAGGGGATCCTCTACGTCGTCGGGATCGGCCCCGGCGCCCAGGATCACGCCACCCCCGCGGCGCTCGCGGCCATCGCCGATGCGGAGTTGATCGTCGGGTACACGACCTACATCCGGCTGGTCGGCCGCCTCATCAAAGGCAAGGATGTGATCCGGACCGGCATGACCTGAGGAGATCGGACGTGCGCGCGCGGCCGTCGAGCGGGCGCGGGACGGGGGGCGGGTGGCGCTCATCTCCTCCGGGGACGCGGGGGTCTACGGGATGGCGGGCTTGGTCTTCGAGGTCTTGCGGGACATGGCTTGGAAGCGCGGCGACTCCCCCGATCTCCGCATCGTCCCAGGCATGACCGCGATGAACTCCTGCGCCTCGCTGGTCGGCGCGCCGCTGGTCCACGACTTCTGCGCCATCTCGCTCTCGGACCTCTTGACGCCCTGGCCGGTGATCGCGCGACGCATCGAGGCCGCGGCCGAGGCCGACTTCGTGGTCGGTCTCTACAACCCGGCGAGCGGCCGGCGCACCCGTCAGATCGTCGAGGCCCAGGCAATCCTTCGCCGCCACCGCGACGGTAAGACGCCCGTGGCGCTGGTGAAAAGCGCCTACCGGAAACGCCAGCAGGTGGTCCTCTCCGATCTCGATAATTTTCTCGACTACGAGATCGGGATGCTCACGACGGTGCTGGTCGGTTCGTCCAACACCTTCGTCTTCGAGGGCTATATGGTGACGCCGCGGGGTTACAAGAACAAATACGACGAGTCCGGCGAGGTCTTGCCGGGACAGCGGCCCGGTTACTCGCTGGTCTTGCCCGCCTCGGAGGCCGAGTGATGGCCCGCGTCGGGCGTCTCGCGGGCGCCATCCTGGCCGAGACCGAGGGCCGGTGGTACTTGATCGGGAACACCAAGGAGCCCTGCGATTTCTGGGTGGCCGGCTTCGAGCCGCCCGCCGAGATCGATGCCGTGCAGCAGGCTCATATCAGGCTCTCCGTGGCGGGGTCGGCGCGGATCGATCCGCCGTGCTTGACGTTAGCCCTCGAAGGAGAAGAACTGGCGCGGCTCCTCGCCAGGCGGTTCCTCATCGAGCGCAACGGCTCGGTGAGCGATCGCCTCTGGCGCCTCGTGATCGGTGCGGACGATGAGGGGGAAGTGCCGGAGGACGACGAGATCGATGCTCAATGGTTGGCCGAGGTCCCCGATCGGGTCTGGGAGATCGTGCGCGACACCGTCCTTCGGTGCCTGTGATGCGCGTCTATATCATCGGTGCCGGTCCCGGCGATCCCAAGCTCCTCACCCTGCGCGCGGCCGAATTGATCGAGCGCTGCCCGGTGGTCCTCTACACCGGGTCGCTGGTGCCGCGCGAGGTGCTGGCGCGCGCCCGGCCGGATGCCCAGGTCCTCGACTCCTCGGGGATGACACTCGATGAGATCATCGCGGTCATCGTGGCGGCGCGCGACCTTGGGCACGATGTCGCGCGCGTGCACACCGGCGATCCGCTCGTGTTCGGTTCGACGGCCGAGCAGATGCGCAGGCTCAAGGCGCTCGAGATCCCCTATGAGGTCGTACCCGGGGTCTCGTCGTTCACGGCCGCGGCCGCGGTGCTCGGGCGCGAGCTGACCTTGCCCGAGCTGTGCCAGACCGTGATCCTGAGCCGCGCAGAGGGACGGACGCCGATGCCCGAGGGCGAGGCCCTCGCCGACCTCGCCCGCCACCGCGCGACCCTGGCCCTGTTTCTCAGCATCACCCTCCTCAAGGAGGTGACGGAAGACCTGATCCCGGCCTATGGGGCCGACTGCCCGGTGGCCGTGGTCCACAAGGCGACCTGTCCGGACCAGAAGATCGTGACCGGGACCTTGGCCGACATCCGAGCCAAGGTGAAGGCGGCCGGGATCCGCTCGCAGGCCATGATCCTGGTCGGCCCGGTGCTGGAGGCGACCGACTTCGCCGACTCGCGCCTCTACGCCCCGGACTTCAGCCACCGGTTTCGGAAGGCCAGGCGCAAAGGGGTGAGCGGATGACATACACGTAAGTCCCTGCATCCGATCGAGCCCAGCGGGCACCGCGGCGGTGCGGAACACCAGTCTCGCTTGCGCGGGGACGTTTCAATGCAGAGTGCGCTTGACATTGCCCTTCCAGGCCCGGAATATGGCTATAATTACAGTATGATAAGGGTGCCCATATGAAGACCACCATCGAGATATCGGACCCGGTGCTGAACGACGCGCGCAGGCTCGCCGCACGCGAGGGCCTGACCCTGAGGGCCTTGGTGGAGCTCGGTCTGCGCCGCATCATCGCCGAGAAGAAGCGCGCCACCGGTTTCCGCCTGCGCAGGGCGAGTTACAAAGGCAACGGTCTCCAAGCGGGCCTCCAAGGCGCCTCCTGGGAGCGCCTGCGCGAGATCGCTTACGAAGGGCATGGCGGATGATCGGCGTGGATACCAACGTGCTGGTCTATGCCCACCGTGAAGACTCGCCGTTCCACGAGCGCGCCCGCGACTGTCTGGATTCCCTGGCCAACGGGCGGGCCGCCTGGGCGATCCCCTGGCCGTGCCTGCACGAGTTCCTAGCCATTGCCACCCACCCGCGCGTCTACGATCCGCCCACGCCTCTCGCGCTTGCACTCGATCAGATCGACGCCTGGCTGGAGGCACCCTCGCTGGTGCTGCTCGCGGAAACGGAGTCGCATTGGCTCGAGCTCCGTACCCTGGTGGAGTCGGCCCGCGTCGCCGGGCCCCTGGTACACGACGCGCGCATCGCCGCCCTGTGCCGGCAACATGGCGTCCGCGAACTGTGGTCGGCCGACCGCGATTTCGGTCGGTTCCCTGGGCTCCACGTCAGCAACCCACTCGTGAGCGCGTTGGCATAATAGGACCGGCGGATTCACCCTCGGGGGAGAGCTTGAAGGACGATATCCAGGCCCTGGTCGCTGATGCCGTTGCGCGCGTGCTGCCCGGGCTCGGTCTGGCCGTGCCGGCGTCGAGCGAGGTCCAGGTGGATCGGACGCGCGATCCGCGGAACGGCGACTTCGCTTCGAACATCGCGATGGTGCTCGCGAAGACGGTCGGGATGAACCCGCGCGCGCTCGCCGCGCGCATCGCCGAGGCCTTGCCCGAGTCCGACTGGGTGGCGCGTGCCGCGGTCGCCGGACCGGGTTTCCTCAACCTCTATTTGAAACCGGAGGCGCTCCGCAACACGATCGCGCGAGCCTTGACACAGGGCCCGGCCTTCGGCCGCTCACACCTCGGTCGGGGGACCCGCGTCCAGGTCGAGTTCGTGTCCGCCAATCCGACCGGTCCCTTGCATATCGGACACGGGCGAGGCGCGGCCTATGGGGCCGTGATCGCCGATCTGCTCGAGGCCGTGGGCTTCGAGGTCGCCCGCGAGTACTACGTCAACGACGCCGGGCGCCAGATGGACATCCTCGCCCTGAGCGTGTTCCTGCGGTATCTCGAGCACCGCGGCGAACGCCTGGATTTTCCGGCCAACGCCTATCGCGGCGAATACGTGAAGGCGATCGCGGCCAGCCTCTACGCGGAGATCGGGGATCGATGGCGGGTGCCAGCGGCGCGCGTCCTCGAGTCGCTCGCCGCGGGCGAGGACCCGGACGCCTGCCTCGATGCGGCGATCCGGCGTACCCGCGAGCTCCTGGGCGAGACCGATTACCGGCACCTGCACCGCTCCGGCGTGGACCAGGTGCTCGGCGCGATCCGCCAGGACCTCGAGGACTTCGGGGTAAGATATGACCGTTGGTTTCCCGAGTCCGCGCTAACCCTGGACGGCTCGGTTACGCGCGCCATCGAGCGGCTCGAAGCCCTCGGCCGCACCTACGTCCGGGACGGGGCGCTGTGGTTCAACTCGGCGGCCTTCGGTGATGAGAAGGACCGCGTGCTGGTGCGCGAGAACGGCCAGACCACGTACTTCGCCTCCGATGTCGCCTATCACCTGGACAAGCTCGAGCGCGGATTCCATCTCCTCATCGATCTCTGGGGTGCCGACCACCATGGCTATATGCCGCGCGTGCGGGCCGCGCTCGCCGCCGTCGGGGAAGACCCCGACCGCCTGGAAGTCAGGCTGGTCCAGTTCGCGACGCTCTTTCGCGGCAAAGAGCGCGTGCAGATGTCCACCCGCTCCGGGGAGTTCGTGACCTTGCGAGAGCTCGTGGACGAGGTCGGCCGGGACGCGGCGCGCTTTTTCTATGTGACCCGGCGCAGCGATCAGCACCTCGAGTTCGACCTGGAGCTGGCCAAGTCCAAATCGCAGGACAACCCCGTGTACTATATCCAGTACGCCCATGCCCGCATCGCGAGCGTTTTCCGGCAACTCCTCGAGAGGGGTTGGAGCTGGGATAGCGAAACAGGCGGGCTCGCGGCGCTCACGGAAGCCGAGGAGATCGCGCTCATGAACCGCATCTCGCGCTACCCGGAGGTGGTCGAGTCCGCGGCGCTGGCGCGCGAGCCGCACCAGATCGCGCACTATCTACGCGAGGTCTCCAACGACTTCCACGTCTACTACAACAGCCACTCGTTCCTAGTCGATGAGCCGTCCTTGCGCAATGCCCGCCTGTCGCTCATCGCCGCGACCCGCCAGGTGCTCCAGAACGGTCTGGCCCTCCTCGGGGTCTCGGCCCCCGAGGCCATGTAGGTGTCGAGGCACCCGCAGAGGCCCAGAGCGCGCCGTGAACGCGGCTGGCTGTCGTTCTTCGTCGGGCTGACCTTGGGCCTGTCGGTCGCCTTGTTCGTCTATTTACGCCCGAATCTCGTGCCGAACCCGGGACTCGGACCGGTGGCCGCCCGCCGCGATCCGCCGAGTCCCCACCCACCCGACCCCAAAGAGGCTGGCGCGAGCAAACCGCGCTTCGACTTCTACACCATCCTCCCGGAACGCGAGGTCAAGGTCCCCGAGTGGGAGGCGACCCCGCCGCCCGAGTCCAAATCGCCGCCTGAGTCCAGATCGCCATGGGAGTCCAAACGGCCGCCGGCCGCCGTACCGCCATCCGGCCGTGAGGCGAGCGGGTCTTACATGATCCAGGTGGGGTCTTTTCAGCGCTACCAGGACGCCGATCGGGTCAAGGCCCAGCTTGCGCTCGCGGGCGTCTCGGCCGGGATCCAGCGGGTGGTGATCAACGGCAGCGATGTCTGGTATCGCGTGCGCGTCGGTCCCTTCCACGACCTCAAGAGCCTCCAGGGCGCGCGCCAGCGCCTCACGGAGGGTCACTTCAACTACATGCTGGTCAAGGTCAAACCCGGCGCGGGGGCCGGCTAGCGCGCGGCGCCGGCATCTTGAAGCAAGCTGGGCTAGAGAAGTGAGGTTCTAGCCAAAGGTATTTGAAATTGTACGCTCTTTTCGGTTCCTTCCCCCTGGAAGGGGGAAGTGTTGTAGGTGATGCGTATGGGAAAGATCGAAACCATCGAGCAACAAGTTCAAGCGCTGTCTCCCGAAGAGCTAGCACGGTTTCGAGATTGGTTTATTGAGTTCGATTTAGGATCCTGGGATCGCCAGCTCGAACGTGATGTTCAAGCTGGAAAGCTGGATGCGTTTGCAGAGAAGGCGTTGCGCGAGCACGCAAACGGAAAGACCACGCCTCTTTGAATCACCACGCAGCCCCGGACTTCTGGGCGTGCTATACGTCCAGTGAAAACAA
>JBQTJM010000303.1:0-5325 GCA_052387115.1 Gammaproteobacteria bacterium
GGCCTGTGCCGCCCGCCGAGCAGCCTGTCGAGCTCGACCCCATCACGGTGATCGGCCAGCCGCTCGACCAGGGCTTCAAGGCCACTATGCAGGAGAGCGCGACCAAGACCCCGCTCACGATCCGCGAGACGCCGCAGTCGATCTCGGTCATCACGCGGGATTCGATAAAAGCGCGGCAGGCCTTTACCCTCAGTCAGGCGCTGGAAACCGCGGCAGGTGTCACCTCGTCCAGCGATCCCGGCCCCTTCGCGGGGCGCAGCTTCACCGGCTTCACGACTTTCGATATACGCGGTGTCGACACGCCGTTCTATTTCGGTCAGCTGGAGGACGGCTTTTTCGCGCCGCAGTTGACCGGCACGCGCGATCTGGCGACCTACGAACGGGTCGAGGTGGTGAAAGGGCCGAGCTCCGTGCTCTACGGGCGCGGCAGTGCGGCCGGCTTCATCAACCTGGTGACCAAGAAGCCGCTGCCCGAATTCGCCGCGGAAATTTCACCGCAGATCGGTTCCTTCGATTTCTATCGTGTCGATACCGACGTCACCGGCCCGCTGTTGAATTCCGACAAGGCGCGCGGGCGGCTGGTGCTGGCCTACGAAAACGCCGGCTCGTTCGTCGATTTCGCCGAGAGCGAGCGCATCGTCGTCGCGCCCAGCCTGGAATTCGATATCACCGCCAGCACCCGCCTGCTGTTGCAAGGCACTTATCAGGACGACAGCTTCGTTCCGCACTACGGCGTGCCGCTGCAACGCGACGGCGAAGATTTCAAGGCGCCGGACGTGCGCCGCTCGCTGTTTTTCGGCGTGCCGGACCGGGACGAGGACAACAGCACCCGCGAGCTGCTGACCGGCACCTTGCAGCTCGACCAGCAACTGGGCGACCGCTGGCTGGCGACCCTGCGCCTCAACGCGCAATCGCCTGAGTTAAGGGCCTCGCAGGACAGCTATGCGTACTTTTTGGCGCCGAATGGGGATACCACACTGTATAACTCGATCTTCGAGAACGAAGCGGATATCTGGACAGGGGAATTGCGCCTGAACGGCGAAGTCGATCTGTTCGGCCGGCCCGCCCATCTCATGCTGGGCGCGGAACACAACGATTTCGACTACCACCGCCGCGATGCGTATGTGGGGCTCGGCACCGCCAACATTTACGAAGAAAATTTTGCCGACATACCGATCGTCGAAGCCACTGCGATCACTAAAAGGGACACCCGGTTCGAGGGCACCGGGGTGTACGGGCAGATGCAGTTCCGGCCTCTGGATCGGCTGAGCATACTGCTGGGCGGCCGCTATGACTGGGCGGATACCAAGTTGTCCACCACGCCGCCGGGCAGCGATGCGACCGGAAGCGAACAGGAGGACGAGGAGTTCACCTGGCGCGCGGGCACGACCTTCGATGTGACGCAGCAGATCGCCGTTTACGGGCTGTACGCCCAGTCGTTTTCGCCCACGATCTTTGGCTCCACCCGCGACGGCGGCCCCCTCGACCCGGAGACCGGCGAGATCTGGGAGGCCGGCCTCAAGACCGAGTGGCTCGACGGCAAGCTGGGCGTCAACGCCGCGCTATTCCGCATCGAGCGCGACGACGTGCCGATTTGATGATCCCGATAACGGGCCGGGTGAGTTCTTCGTCGTCAACGCCGGCCTGCAACGCGCGGACGGCTTCGAGCTGGAGATCAACGGCGAGCCGCTGCCCGGCTGGAACTTAAGTTTCGGCGGCATCCTGCTCGATGCCGAGTTCATCGAGCGCGACGATCCCAATTTCGGCAACGCCCCGCGCAACGCGGCGGACTGGCAGGTGGGCCTGTACACCAGCTACGAGCTGCAGAGCGGACCACTCAAGGGGTGGGGCGCGGGTGTGGGCCTGTTCGCCATCGATGACCGGCCGGTAACGGAGCGCAGCCCAGGGACGATCGACGGCTACGAACGCGTCGACCTGCAGGCCTTCTACAACGGCTTCAAGCCGCTAAAGATCGCACTGCAGGTGCGCAACGTCTTCGACGAGGAGTACATCGAAACCGTGGAGCGCCCCAACGCGCTCAACCACTTCGGCGCGCCGACCGCGGTGCTGCTGACCGTGCGCTACGGCTTCGGCGATTAGATGAACACACAACCCATCAAGACCTGGGACCTCGTCCACAAGTGGACCAGCCTGATCGCCACGATCTTCCTGCTGATGCTGTTCATCACCGGCCTGCCGATGATCTTCGGGCTTGAGATCCAACACACTTTAGGGGACCATGTGGAGCCACCCGATATGCCGGCGGGCACGCCGCGCATCAGCCTCGACACCATCGTCGCCGATGCCAGGGCGCGCCGCCCGCGGGATGTCATGCAGTTCGTCTCGACCGACGAAGACGAGCCGGATGTCTGGCAGGTGGGGCTGGGCGAGACCGCCGATGCACCGGAGGTCACGGTGTTCTACACCTACGATGCGCGCACCGGCAATCTGCTGGAAACCTGGACGCCGGAACAGCCCGACGACTTCATGGACATCATGTTCCGGCTGCACTATGACCTGTACGCGGGCCTGCCGGGTACGCTGTTCCTGGGTTCCATGGGCCTGTTGCTGGTGATCTCGCTGATCTCCGGCGCCGTGGTCTACGGCCCGTTCATGCGCAGGCTCGCTTTCGGCATCGTGCGCAAGGACAAATCCCGGCGCACGCACTGGCTGGACCTGCATAATCTGCTCGGCATCGCCACACTGTTCTGGGTGCTGGTGGTCGGGTTCACAGGGGTGGTCAACACGCTGGCCATCCCCATATTCGGTTACTGGCAGAACACCGAGCTGGCCGACATGGCCGCACCGTACAAGGATCGTCCGCCGCTCGCGGATGCCGGTTCCGCGCAGCGGGCGGTGAACGCGGCGCTGGCGGCCGCGCCGGACATGCGGCTCAGCTTTATCGCCTTCCCCGGCAACGATTTCGCCAGCCCGCATCATTATGTAGCCTACATCAACGGGCAGACGCCGCTCACCTCCAAACTGCTGAAGCCGTTGCTGATCGACGCCCGCACGAGCGAGGTGATCGACACGCGCGATCTGCCCTGGTATGTAAGCGCGCTGCTGCTCTCGCAGCCGCTGCACTTCGGCGACTACGGCGGCCTGCCGCTCAAGATCCTGTGGGCGCTGCTGGACCTCATCGCCATCGTCGTGCTCGGAAGCGGGCTGTATCTATGGTGGGTGAAACGAAACGTCGCGTTTGAGACCGGCCTGAATTCGGCGCAATGGAGCGCCGATGTCATGCCTAGGGTCTCCGCGCGACAGGGCAGTGACGCGTGAGCGAGACGCGGAGTGGGATCCGGGTCTGGGCGGCACCGATCACACTGGGTCTCGTCACCACTATTGGCCTTATCGTCGCGTTGCTCGCCGACGGCATCGGCGATGCCGTCTCCTGGGCTGCGCTCGCGATCCCCGTGGCGGTGTGTTGTTGGTACGCGTTGAAGAAAAGATAAACCGTGCACATCAAACTACAAGCCGCTCTCGATGCCGGAGACTTTCCTGGTGCGCTCGACTGTTGCCGCGAGCGCCTGTCCGAGCACCCCGACGATGCCGACGCGCACCGTCATCTGGCGCAGCTGCATGCCGCAAGCGGAGAGCCCGGGTTGGCCATGCGGCACGCGCGCCGCGCCTGCGAGCTGGCACCCGAGGATCCGCGCGCCTGGTCCGATCTCGGGCGTGTTTATGCGCAGGACGGCAAGCTCGAGGACGCGACCCTTTGCTTCACCGAGGCGATCCGGATCGATCCCCGCTACGCCGACGGCTGGCACAACCTCGGCACGGCGCTGAAGAAGCTGGGACGGCAGGCGGATGCGTTCAGCGCCCTCAAGCACGCCTTGCTGCTCGACCCCACGCGTGCCGAAACCTATCTCAACCTCGGCAACCTGTTGATCGAGACGGATCAGTTCGAGGACGCCGTGCGGTGCTTCGAACGGGCCGCGAAGCACGATCCAAAGCTGGCCGCGGCGCGCACCCGTCTGGCGCAGGAGCTCTCGGCGCGCGGCAAGGTGAAACGTGCGGAATCCCTGTTCCGCCAGTCGCTGGGCCTGGACCCCGATCAAGTGCAAGGCTGGTTCGGCCTCGGGCGCACGCTGGAGGACCTGGGCGTAGCCGAGGGCGCGCTCGGCTGTTACCTCAATGTGATCGCGCGGCGGCCCGACCACGCGCAGGCCATCGGCCAGTATCTGGCGCTGGTACGTGGAGACGCCGAGGCTCGGGTGCTCGACCCGGCGAACAGGGCGATCGCGAGTCCCGATGCCACGGACGAAGCCAAGGCCCTCATCGGTTACGGTCTTGCCAAGTATCACGACCGGCGGCGCGAATACGCACAAGCCGCCGCGGCAGGTCTGATGGCGAATGCCGCCCGGCGGCGCAAGGCCGGGCCGCTGGACCGCGACAAGCTCACGGCACGCATCGACGGCATCATCGGCACGTATACGGCTGAGTTCTTCCGGGAACACCGGCGCCTGGGTCTCGGCAACGACCAACCCGTGTTCATCGTCGGTCTGCCGCGCTCGGGCACGACGCTTATCGAGCAAATCCTCGCGGCGCATCCTTGGCTGCACGGCGCGGGCGAGCTGCCGGCCCTCTCGCGCGTGGCGACCCAGGCACTCGCCGATACGGATGATCAGCCGTGGCAGGCAGCGCTCAAGCTCGACCGGACGAAAAGCCTGGAGCTCGCTCACGAGTATCTGCGCGCGCTGCGCGATGGCGCGCCCAAGGGGCGGCTGCGCATCAGCGACAAGTCGCCGCTCAATTTCTTTCATCTCGCGTTCGCCGCGCTGCTCTTTCCCGGCGCACGCGTGATCCACTGCCGCCGCGCTTCTCATGACAACGCGCTCTCCATCTGGATGGAGAACTTCAACGCGGACCAGCGCTACGCCACCGATTTCGACGACCTCGCGTTCTACACGGCCCAGTATCGAAGGCTGATGGCCCACTGGCGCAACGTGCTGCCGCTGCCGATCCTGGATCTGCAATACGAAGAAACGGCGACCGATGTCGAAGCGCAGGCGCGGCGCATGCTGGAATTCCTCGGCGCGCCGTGGGATACGCGCTGCCTCCACTTCCATCGCTCCGAACGCGCGGTGCAGACGCCGAGCCGCTGGCAGGTGCGCGAGCCGATCTACACGCGCTCCGTGGGCCGCTGGAAAGCTTATGCCGAGCATCTGCCAGGTCTGGTCTTGGCCTTCGCGCGAACCCGGGACCCGGTAGCGGTCGCAGAGCCCCTGGATCGATGACACGCTGCGTTCCTCATGACCGCGGTGGCTTGGCCATTGTTCCCTGGGCGTGGTGCCCTTGCCGAGGTCGTGCACGAGGGCCGCGAAG
>JBQTJM010000304.1:0-5180 GCA_052387115.1 Gammaproteobacteria bacterium
TCTGCTCAGACCCGAGCACGAGGTCCTCGGGCGTCGGAGTGGCGTACTCTGTCCCCCCGATCCGTGCTGTCTTAAGCAGCTCGTCGCGGCGGCGGCGGAGCTTCGCGTGGTCCCGAGCCAGATTCGTCGCCACCCGAAACAGCCAGGCGCGGGCCTGTTCGTGATTGGAGACGGGCGGCGCGCGATCGAGACGCAGATAGAGATCTTGGACCAGATCCGAAGCGATCTCAGGACATCCGAGGTAGCGGGTGAAAAACCGGTGCAGCGACTCGCGCGAAGCGATGAACACGGTATAGAGCTTTTGCTGCGACAGGGAGTCGGGCATGCAGGCGATCAATCCCCCGCGGGCCTTGCCTTACGAGGCACGGGGCGGTCATCGCTCGAAACGGAGAGATCAAGAGCGCTCGCCAGCCCCGGGCGTGTCACGCGGGATCGCAGATCTTCGACCACGGCATAACACGCCGGGACCAGGACCAGGGTCGCCGCCATCCCGCAGAGGAGCCCCGCGGTCAGCGACACGGTCACCGGAACCAGGAACTTGGCCTGTTCGCTCTGTTCGAACAGCATCGGGAAGAAGCCGGCCAGGTTGGTCAGGGACACCAGGAAGATCGGGCGGAACCGGCTGCTGCACGCCTCGATGATCAGGCCAGAGGCTGGAGGCTGTAGGCCAGAGGCTCTAGGCCCTGGATCGCGATCTGCTGCGCTTTCTCCTACCTCTAGCCTCCGGCCTGAAGCCTCGTACCTCGTACGTCGTCGTTTGATGTAGTCGAGTAGCACCACGGCATCGTTGACGACCACCCCGCTCGCCGCGACCATGCCGACCAGCGACTGGAAGGACAGGGTTAAACCGAGCGCCCAGTGCGCCAGCACGCCGCCTAACCACGCATGAAACGCTGGGCCTCCTCGCCCTCATAGGCGTGTCGCACGTGCTCGGCCAAGTCCTTGAGCCGCGATCCCAGGCGTTCGCCCTCGGGTTTGAGCCGGTAGCGGAGCTCCGGCTTGCCGGGCTTGCGTGAATCGGCGAGGTTGGCAATGCCCGGGTAGCGCGCGATGCGGGCCTTGACGGCATCGGCCACGGCGTTCAGGACCGCCGGATCTTGGGCCCGCGGCTCGACCTCGAGATCCGCCAGGTCCTTCTCGGTCGGCGTATGAAAGTCGGGCGAAAAATCCCCAACGTCTCCGATGTGATTGTACCAGCTCTTGACCAGCTATTGGAGCATTGTCGAGAACAGGCGCCTCTCGGACGGGCGGGTGATACAGCGCCACGTGCTTTATCTAGGGGAGATCAACGCCTCGCAGGAGTGGGCGTGGCGTAAATCGATCGAGGTATTTCGAAGAGGGCGCAAGGTGCCGCGCACGCTCGCGCTATTCCCCACAGATCGGTGTGAAGGGGGTTCTGCCGGACGAAGCGGTGGTGCGGCTGCGGCTTCGTGAGTTGCGGTTATGCCGGCCCCGGCAATGGGGTGCGTGTTGGTTGGCGCTTTGGCTGTGGCAGGAGTTACCGCACCGCTCGCGATTGACGCGGTTCGCTCTGGTTTACCGCATCCTGTCACGGGCTTGTTTGGCGGAACACCCTTCGGGCTTCCGCCCGCGCTCAAGCCACCTCCGCGTGCAGCTTCAGGCCCAGCGCCCGGATGACCTTCAACACCGTGGCGAACTCGGGATTCCCTTCGGCGGACAAGGCCTTGTACAGGCTTTCGCGCCTGAGCCCGGTGGCACGGGCGAGCTGAGACATGCCTTTGGCGCGGGCGATCACGCCCAGTACATGGGCCACGAGAGCCGGATCGCCGTCTTCCAGGGCGGCCTCCAGATAGGCGGCCATGTCGGCGTCGTCCCTCAGATATTCCGCCGGATCGTAGAGATAGGTTTCGGTCTTGGCCATATTCAATTCCTAAAGGTTGCGCGCCAGTGCCAGCGCGGCTTGAATGTCCCGGTCTTGCGTGCGTTTGTTGCCACCGGCCAGAAGCACGATCACAGTCCGGCCGTGTTGCACGAAACACCCGGTAGCCGGGGCCATAGTCGATCCGCAGCTCCGAGACGCCTTCGCCCACCGGCCGCACATCGCCGGAGTTACCCAGCGACAACCGGTCGATGCGCGCCTGAATGCGCACCCGAGCCTGCCGGTCACGCAGGCCCTGGAACCATTGGGCGTACTCGGCGGTTTGGCGGATTTCGAGCATGGGCCTACTGTATCTTATGGAATACAGTGCCGTCAAGCGCCCGGCACCGCGCGCCGGACCTTGAACGCCGGCCAAGAGACCCCGCTTCACGCGCGCGACCATCGACGGGCCGCAACCGGCGAGCACGGACCGCACGGCCTGGACGCGGATCATACAGCGATACCTCAAGGAATGGCGCAGCGAATAATGTCTCGATGATCCGAATTTTTGCCCACCCAGCCGCACCGCTTTTACAAGCCGGGGAGGGTGGGCACTTCTTTGCCCGCCAGACTCCCGTAACGGTGGGCCTCCCATCGTGCCCACCCTATGATGACTATGAGTGGGATAGCCAGCGTAGCCGGGACGCAATGCGATGGAATCCGGGGGTGCGCGTGCGAAGCTCCCCTATTCCGCTGCGGCGCATTCGGGCTACCTCGCTATGGAGCCGATGATGGCACGAGGGCATCCATGTCTGCCCGCAGGGCCTCCGCCAGCTTTTTCAGGAGGCCCACGGAGGGTTCGCCTTTACCGGTTTCGATCTGAGATAGCGCCGCCGCCGAGACGCCGCACGCATCACCCAGTTGCGCCAAGGTCAGGCCACGGTATTCGCGCCAGATTTTCAAGGGGTGTTCTCCACTCAACAAGCGGTCCAGCAACTCAGAGGGGAAGAATTCGTCGTCGCCCGCCGCAATCCGCGCCTTGGCCTCATCATAGGCACGAATATCCGCGAGCATTTCCGCCTCTTCCAAAAGCTTCTGATAATCCGCGAACGCCAGCACTGCGTACTCCGGTTTACCGTTTTTTTCAATCAGTTGGACTTTCATTTGTAAACATCTCCACGGGTGCCTATTTCCAATACATGCATCAGCAATTCGTTCTCTTTGATTTCACAGATCGCGCGCCAACCCCCGATACGCAAACGCCAGCCCGATCGCCCTTCCAACCGCTTGAAGTCTCCTTGGTAGGTATAAGGCGCCTTGGCTATCTCAAGAAGCTCCGTCTGAAAACGCCGCGCCAGTGTGGCGGGGATCATGGCCAGCGCTTTGAGGGCTCGTCTATGGTACTTGACCGTATACACGATGCTATCTTAACCAATAGTTAAGTACGTTCCTAGCTAGCGCGGTAGGTTGGGCTGAGGAACGAACCCCGACATTTTGCGGCGCGCCCTGACCCTCCTCATCGCGACGCAACTCTCTATCGACCACGCCCGCAAGCGCACACTGCGTGCCGGCTACGAAGACCGCTCGGCCGATCCGATCGCCGTGCCGAGCCGGGCGCCCGGATCGGAGCAGACGTGCGCATACCGACAACGGCTGGAGCGCGTCGCCTCATCCCTCGCTGAGCCATCGGGTCCGTGCCGGATGGCGCTCGAGCCCCGTGTAGGTCGGAACCCTCTTTTGGGTTCCGACGCAGGGGGGACGGGTGAACAGCTTTGAATCGATAGGCCTTGCGCGATCCGTCGGTGCTTTGGGGTGTTTGGATGCTGGTTTGTCGGAACCCGATGGAGCCGGTTCCGACCTACGATCCTACCGCGTACCGGAGAATGGTTTTTGGGCTTACAAGAGCTTGGCCAGCGTCGCCATGGCGCCCACCGCAACCACCAGCATCGCACCCAATTTGATTGTCATGCGGTATTCAAGGTCTTTCATGTCGCGGGCAAGCTTGGTTTCAAGCTCCTTGATGTCCTGGGTGAGATCCGAGCGGATCTGCTCGATCTTGACCTCGAGCTCCTTGATATCGCGCTTAAGTCCAGCCTCCACTTCCTTGAGTTCGCGCCTAAGTCCCGTCTCCACTTCCTTGAGTTCGCGTTTAACCTCCAGGATGTCGCGTTTCGTGGCCAGGTTGTGCTCGATGAACTCCGCCTCGGCACTGGCCAAGGCCTCGGCCTGCTGCTCGGTGAACCCGGCTTCCTTGAGGCGTTTGGCAAATTTAAGGGTATCGAAGGCGATGGCGTTCATGGCGGTGGAAATGGCCCAGAGCCGTAGCGCAAGCATAGCGCATTCCATGCCCTACGTCAAACGCGAACTGAGAAATTACGGACCTAATCATCTAGCCAAACATATCTGAAATTTTCCACTCCAGAAATGTAGGGTGGGTTCGGCATGCCCTTTTATGCCGCAACCCACCGACTTGGCCCGCGCAGCGGGCCTCCTTCCCAAGCCGTACTCCAACCGCCGGCCGACGGGTTGGTGGGTTACGCCGCAAACAGCGCGGCTAACCCACCCTACATCTTATCCGAAGTGCGAGAGGGCCTGTGCGTTTCTTGGAGTCGTTTTGTCCAACACTCAAGACGTGAGTATCTAGACCGAGAGCATGGCGTCTATCAATACCTGGTCCGCAGCTCTCAGGATCTAGCTAGTAGCCAAGAGCGGGAGCTTCATCCGTGGCTGCTCGGCTGGCTGCGGAGCGAGTCGCCTGCCGTTTTCTCACCGAAGATCATTTTCTTCGAGTCATCGCCGCGCGGGATGTGCACACCATCCGCGAACCCCGCCTATCTCATCACCATTGCCCATGGCCTCATCGTCAACCACCGGCGGCGGAGCGCGATCGGGCGAGCCTACTGGGAGGCCCTGACGGCGCGGCCCGAAGGGCTGGCGCCCTCGCCCGAGGCGCATGCGCTTATCGTCGAAACCTTGGTGGAGATCGATGCCTTGCTCGACAGGCTGCCTGCCAAGGTGCGCGGCGCGTTTCTCATGGCCCAACTGGACGGCCCACCCTATGATGACTATGAGTGGGAGGGAGTAGATCCCCCTCTGAGGCTAGAATCAATGAGTTAGGCGAGGGTCTGTCGTCGTATATGACAATTTTGTCGGAGGGGCTGAGTGGGCTGCCCCAATGAGAGTTTCCCACGAATGCACCGCACGTGTCACCCCTTTGAGCGCCGTGGAGCGACTACAGGCGTTCATCGCCGGGCGATGGTCATCGAAAGAACCGCGCAGTGATATGGAGGGCTTCGAGCGCGAGTTGCACGAGTACGTCGTGGAGGTCGAACGGGAGGGGTTGGCCGAGGAGCTGTCCCGT
>JBQTJM010000305.1:0-6430 GCA_052387115.1 Gammaproteobacteria bacterium
CTGATCGACCATGACGTTGATGGTGTTCTTGAGCTCCAGGATCTCGCCCTTGACGTCCACCGTGATCTTCTTGGAGAGATCGCCCGCCGCGACCGCTTTGGTGACATCGGCGATGTTGCGCACCTGGCCCGTGAGATTACCCGCCATGAAGTTCACCGAATCGGTGAGGTCCTTCCAGGTCCCGGAGACGCCCTCGACCCGCGCCTGCCCGCCCAGGATGCCCTCGGTCCCCACCTCGCGCGCCACCCGCGTGACCTCGGACCCGAAGGAGCGCAACTGGTCCACCATGGTATTGATGGTGTTCTTGAGGGTCAGGAATTCGCCCTTGACGTCCACGGTGATCTTCTTCGAGAGGTCGCCCTGGGCCACGGCCGTCGTCACGTCGGCGATGTTACGCACCTGGTCGGTGAGATTACCAGCCATCGAGTTCACCGAATCGGTCAGGTCCTTCCAGGTGCCGGCCACCCCCTTCACCTTGGCCTGCCCGCCAAGCTTGCCGTCGGTGCCCACTTCACGCGCCACCCGCGTGACCTCGGCCGAGAAGGTGCCGAGTTGCTCGACCATCTTGTTGATGGTCCGGGCCGTGCGCAGAAACTCCCCTTCGAGGGCCTGGCCGTCGACCTCCAGGGCCATGCTCTTCGACAGGTCCCCTTGAGCGACCGCGCCGATGACGCGCCCGACCTCACTGGTGGGATGGACCAAGTCATCCATCAGGGAGTTGATGCATTCGATGGAATCCCGCCACAGGCCGGTGACATCCCCGAGCGAGGCCCGCTCGCGGAGCTTGCCCTCCTTGCCCACCACGCGGCTCAAGCGGGAGAGCTCGTCGGCCATACGTGCGTTGAGGTCCATGACGTCGTTGAAGGTCTCGGCCACCTTGCCGGCCAGGCCCGTCCACTCCAGCGGTAGGCGGACCCCGGTGTTGCCGCGCTTGAGGGAGCTTAGCGCCGCCAAGACGGCCTTGGTCGCACCGTTGAGTGAGCCGCTCTCCTCTTGCCGCGAAGTCCGCGGCTGGCTCCCGGCCGAGGGCACCGAGCGCTCGAGCCTCACGGCCATGCGCGCGTTGCCGGCCACCACCTCGTTGAACGCCCTGGCCACCTTGCCGGGCAGGCCCTGCCACTCCCGGGGCAAGCGCACCGAGACATCCCCGCGCTTGAGCGCGGTGAGCCCGGTCAAGATGAGCTCTAGCTCGTTTCCGAACGCGGTCGATTGAGCCTCTTCGGATGCACTCATGGGAGCCTCCAAAACGTTCCGCTTCGCCCTCGGGAGCGGGAAGTCGATGGTCTTGCGCATGGGGTGCTAAGCGCCTGCCTGCCGCCAGCCGCACGCGCCCGATCCTACCCCATCGGGCCGGAGAGGTGATAATTCCTCGAACGCGGGCTCGTGACCGGAACCTCTGCCCAGTTGGACCGTCCAGGATAGCCGTGTGAAATCAGCGAGTTACCACGATAGGAGGGGCTGGCACGGGCGCTGCCGCAGCAGCGATAAGGGAGGAACGGAGACCAAAAACCTGGTGAAACGCCATCGGCTCGAACCGGCGCCCGGCCTCATGAGATCGGCGGGACGGAAGGGGGCTCGCCGCCGATAGAGAAGAACGGCAGGTGATGATAGCCGTTCCTGCGCACGGGCATCGCCCGGCCGGCTGCCCGGTCCATGGTCTTGGCGTTGTCTATCTACTCCTGCGCACAGGAGTCATAGTCAACCGATGAGCATCAAGAGCGTCAAGATACCAGCACCTAAGAGCGCGATCTCGAAAATGTCGAGCGAATACCATGTCTCGCCGTCCCTGTCGCCCCGAGACGGGAAGGCGCTGACCACCAAGACGCTCAGATCGACAAGGAGCAACGTCGTCAAGGTCATGGTTACGCCTCCGG
Source organism: Gammaproteobacteria bacterium (assembly GCA_052387115.1). Classification (GTDB taxonomy): domain Bacteria; phylum Pseudomonadota; class Gammaproteobacteria; order JACCXJ01; family JACCXJ01; genus JACCXJ01. The sequence continues at coordinate 1,875 of JBQTJM010000305.1, forward strand.
CTCACAGACAGCTTCTCGCCAGAGCTGCCGTCGGGCCTCGAGACGCCGCATTGCCCTTGGTAAGCCCTTGCCGCCGCGCTCCATCATTTCACCAGAGGGGGTTATAGCCCGTTAGCGCGTTGTCCACGGGCGATGATCTTGATAGGCGGGGTGCAGGGTCTTGCAGCAGCGCCGCTTTGACCTTCGTCGTTGACCGTATCGTCCATAAGCTCTCCGGCGGGCTGTTTGGCGTCGCGCATCTCCTCGGTATCCTCGCCGATGCTTCCATTGGCCGCTCCGCGGCCGCGCCTATTTCCGCCGGCGGCTCGCCCCGCGCCTCTTGCCCGGAGCCCCCCGGCGCCGCGAGGCCCACCACGATCAAACTCATCAGGAAATTGTTTGCGTTCACCATTATCTCCTCCACAAGAGCTCGCTGTTGCGGGTCGACGGGGCCCCGAGCCGCAAGTGGCATTTCTTGTGCCCGGCTAGGCAAGACCTGTCTGATGAGAAAAAGCAGTAACTTGCGCAGTGCGTCGTCCGCGACCCTGAGGTGGATGGGCTTGAGGTGGTAAGAACTGCATCGCTGTTTGCAATATTTACACAGTCCGGATCGACCCTAGTCTCTGGAAGTCATCGAGGGCACCAAGCAACCCGGGTGGCGCGGGCGTGACGCGGTCAGCGTTCAGTGAGGGTTAGCAAGATATCGGCGTACCAAGCGCAGTTCAGCCCCAGCGCCTCGTCCAAATTCAGGTCACGCGTGCCTACATCGAGTCGTGCCGAGTGGACGCCGAGCAGCATCCACGGCAGGTCGCCGTGCACCGGATCTCGTTCGGAAACGCGCATGACGACGGGCGCTCCACTGGTACCCCGATGAGTGCGCGCATCGGTGAGGAAGTAGCCCTGGCCCTGGAAGCGCAGGCCGAACGACGACGCGATCACCGCGTGGCGCACCACCGGCATGTGATGCAGCGTGTCGTGGAAGCCGAGCGGAAAGCCCACCACCAGCAGTGAGGTGCCGACCTCAACCTGGTCGAGTGGGCCGGGCAGCTGCTGGGGCGTAAAGGCGCGGTAGACCGTCTTCTCGGGTAGCGCAGAGCGGTCGATCTCGATCACCGCCACATCTATCTCCCCGGCCGTGTCGACGCCCTGGCGCCAGATGCTGTTACCGTCACGATACAGCGGAATCGAGTACCCGGTGGATTTGGCCATGTTGTCCGGGTCGATGTGCAGCTCGATCTCGATGCGGTTCGGGAAGTGCTGGCTCGGCTCGTCGATCATCACGTGCCGGCTCGTCACCAGGAACAGTCGATCGCCGCGTTCGAAGAAAAAGCCGCTCGAATTCGTCAGCAGACGCTGCCACTCGAAAGTGAAGACGCGCGCGGCGGTGAGAAGAAGGGGCTCAATCATTGGCTTGTCACTGCGTTGTTGAGGCGGCGACATGGGTAGGAGGGCGGCACGCTCGACATGTCGTCCTGCTGCACGGCGCATTGTGCGCCTGCGGCGGCCCGGGCCTATTCGATGGGCTCGGCGGCATCGGACTCGAACAGGCTCTGCAGCTCGTCCGCCGCTTGCTTCGCGCTCTGGATGAGGGCGGTCTCATCGTGGTAGATCGCGTGCTGGCGTTTCAGCAGGGCCTCGTCGTAGTCGCGGAACATCTTCACCGTTCGTTCCCCCTCCGCTCGGTTTACGCCCAATCCGCAAAGCACCTCGCGCGCCATCTCCAGGCTGGAGAGATAGGTGTCGCGATACAGCACCTCGACGTCGAGATCCATGAGCTTGTGGCAGTGAAAGCGGTTGCGGGCCCGCGCGTAGATGGGAACACTCGGGAAGTGCTTGCGCAGCACGTTCGCGATCTTGACGGAGGTCTCGATGTCGTTGATGGCGAGCACGAAGAGCTTCGTGTTCTCGACCTTGGCAGCGCGCAGCAGCTCCAGGCGCGAGGCATCACCGTAGTAGATCTTGCTGCCGAACCTGCGCACGAAGTCGACCTGGGGCTGACTGATCTCGAGCGCGGTGAACGCGATGCCGCGCATGCGCAGGATGCGAGCGATGATCTGGCCGAAGCGCCCGAAGCCGGCAATGACCACCGGGTTGGCGGGCTCGTCGATGCGGTCGTACTCGGGCTCGTCGTGTCTCGCGGCCCAGCGTTTGAGCAACTTGTCGTTGGCTAGAAAGAGCACCGGGGCGAGCATCATCGACAGGGTGATGACCATCACCAACATCTCGGCCGTCTCGGTGGCGACGATCCCGTAGTCGCGAGCAAGGCCGAACAGCACGAAGGCGAACTCCCCGCCCGCCGCGAGCGCGATGCCGAGGTTGCGGGCGGCATCGCCGCCGCAGCCGGCCAGCCTCCCGATGACATAGAGCACGGTGAACTTGATGAGAATGAGGCCAGTAGCGAGGCCGATGAGCAAGAGCCCCTGCTCTCCGATGAGGCCGAGATTGACCGACATCCCGACGGCGATGAAGAACAGGCCGAGCAGCAGGCCCTTGAACGGCTCCAGCTCGGCCTCGATCTCGTGGCGGAACTCCGAGTCGGCCAGCAACACGCCCGCGAGGAAGGCACCCAGTGACATCGAGAGCCCTAGGCTACGCATGAGCAACGCCGCCCCGATGACCGCCAGCAATGCAGCGGCGGTGAAGATCTCGCGGGTGCCGAAGCGGGCCACGGCGCGGAACAGCACTCGCAGCAGGCGGCGGCCGACCACCACCATCGCGACGATCACCGCGAGCGCACGGGCGATCCCGACCCAGTCCACACCCGTCTCCGCCAGTTCGGGGCCGACTGCCAAGATCGGTACGATGGCGAGCACCGGGATCACGGCGAGGTCCTGGAACAGCAGGACGGCAAACGACTCGCGCCCGTGCCGCGTGGTCAACTCGCCACGCTCCGCCAGCGTCTGCAACACGAACGCAGTGGAGGACATGCCCGCGCCCACACCAATCACGACCGCTGCCAGCCAGCGCTGCCCCATGGCCGCGGCAAGCAGCGCGATCGGCACGGCGCTTAGCAGCAGTTGGGCGCTGCCCAGCCCGAACACCGTGCGGCGCAGGACCCAGAGCCGCGAGGGTTGCAGCTCCAGGCCGATGATGAAGAGCAGCAGCACCACCCCGAGCTCGGAGACATGCTGCGTGTTCTCGACATCGCGCACGAGCCCAAGACCCCACGGGCCGATCAGCATGCCGGCGATGAGATAGCCGAGGACCGTGCCGAGGCCAAGCCTCTTGAAGAGCGGCACGATGATCACTGCTGCGGCGAGGAAGATCGCGATTTGTCCGAGCATAGGAATGGTCCAGTGGGCCGGATGGAATACGCGAGGCTGGATATCAGCTCACGATGATTCTAGCACTGGCCAGCTATTGCCTTATCGGTAAATGTTACTGATTCGAACACGACGTTTTACATATTTTACAAGACGGGAGGTTAACCGTTTATGTAAGTGGTTGACTTGTCCTACGGTCAGCACTGGCACGGCGATTGACCCCAATGACGTGCCTTTTACGGTGACGACCTTCTCTGAGGCAGGACTGGCGGCGATCGAATGGCGTTAACGTCATTTACCGCCGCACGCATCGGTCGGTGGATGAAGGGGGGTCAGCGCAAGAGCCAAGGCCGAAAGAATAGCCGTGCAGGCCGAACCGCTTGCGGGGCTGTCCCAGGCATTGCATAGAAGACGCGGCGGTAGTGACGCGCGATGCTCAGGCAGCGTTCAATGATCGGCACGTTGACTGATCATCGCTCGCGCGTTTTTGCGTGCACAGTTCATCAATGTGTGTTTTGAGGAGAGTAAGTGAATGTCAAAGTTAATCACCACGATAACGGTAGGAGCTGTTTCGGCGCTCATTGGCTTTGCCGCCATGGCGGAGCACGAGGGCGGCGCCGAGAAGCAGGCCTCTAGCCCGAACACCGGGACAGGTTTCACCGGTCCGCGGGGCGACATGGACGAATCCCGATGGATACAGGAGCGGGCGGATAGGGAGTTTGTCATCGCCGCGCAGGAGTGCGCCACGCTGAAGTCTTCGAGCTCTAATCAGTTCGATCCATGCATGCAAGAGGCGGAGGCCACGCGCCAAAGCACCAGCCGTTCCGCGGGCGGTGAGACGCTTGCCGCAAACCAAGGATCTGGTCAGCATAAAAGTACCGGGATAATAGACACAGTTACCGACAAAGTTGCCGAGGTTACCAAGGCCGTAACGGAGAATCTGGGGTTCGGGTCGACAGAGAAGACCGGCCAACATGGAGCGAGTGGACAATCTAGCCAGGGCGCACTTCCGCAGCACGGACAGATGTCGGGGCAAGGCGGACAATCGGCTCAGCACGCATCTACGGCGGGTCATGGTCGATACATGCCGGGCCACGGAGTGCTGGACCCGCATACCTATGCGCTCACGATGGCGAATCGGGAACATTCGATCAAGCATCAGGAGTGTGAGACCATCAAGCGCGCAGATCCACAGGGCTACGAGCACTGTCTAGAGCAGGCTGACGCGGCGGGCGAAGCGGCCCTTAACGCAGTGAAACAAGGCGGCTAACCAGAATAAGCGAAGGATTGGGCCCGCAGGGACGACACTCTCAG
>JBQTJM010000306.1:0-4096 GCA_052387115.1 Gammaproteobacteria bacterium
CGAGCTCCGATTCCGTGAGCCGGCCGGTGACCTCCACAGTAACGATACTCCCGGTCGTGTCGGTGATCTCGGCACCCATTCTTGAGGCTCCACGTGTTTTCGTTATATCGGATTGCCGAAAGGGCAATCCCTTCGAGGCTCGCTCTCCCCTCCTCCCGCTCATCCCATCACATGATAGCCGCCGTCGATATATACCGTATCCCCGTTGATCATGCGTGCGATCGGGAGGGCGAGAAAGGCGACGGCCGCTCCGACATCGGCGATGGTCGCAAGCTGGTAGTTCGGCGCCCGCTCGGCGGCTTCCGATAACATATCGTCGAAATGTTTCAACCCCGAGGCGGCACGGGTCTTCACGGGGCCCGGCGAGATCGTGTATACTCGTATCCCCTTCGGGCCCAGCTCATACGCCAGATAGCGTACGGCGCACTCGAGCGCGGCCTTAACCGGCCCCATGAGGTTGTAGTTCTTCACCACCTTTTCGGCGCCGTAGAACCTCATCGCGAAGAGCGCACCACCATCAGCCATCAGCGGCTCCGCGAGGTTCGCCATACGGATGAACGAGTGGCAGGAGACTTCCATCGCCTTGAGAAACCCGGCACAAGAAGCGTCCACCAGGCGCCCTTGCAAGTCTTCCTTAGGCGCAAACGCGATGGAGTGCAGGGCAAAATCGACCCGTCCCCACTTCTCGCGAATCGCAGCAAACAGTGCTTCCAGTTGACCCGTCTGTTGCACATCGCAGGGCATGCAGATCTCGGCCCCAAGCTCTTCCGCGATGGGTTCCACATAGGGCTTGGCCTTGTCGTTGAGATAGGTCAGGGCCAAATCCGCCCCGATGGTCTTAAACGCCTTGGCGCAGCCGTAGGCAATCGAATCGCGATTGGCGATGCCGAGCACCAGGCCCTTCTTACCGGCCAGGGTGCGGTTCTTGGGTTCAAAGAGCTCAAACATAAAAGCATTCCTTCGTTTTTCAGTCGATCCGGCGGGGACGGGCTCTAGCAGCAATCCGTCTTACATAGGCCGGGTAATGACGGCGTCCGCGGGTGCGACAAGCCGCAACGTATGCAGAGCGATCATGCGTTCCTCATCCGTCGGTACGACCCAGGCCGAGGGGCGCGAACCCGCACGAGAGATCCGCTGTCTGCCCTTCCGGTTGGACTCTTCGTCCAGCTCGATACCCAGCCACGCCGCGTCCAGGCACACGCGGCGGCGGATCTCGGGCGAGTTCTCACCGATCCCTGCGGTGAAGACCAATGCGTCAAATCCACCGAGGGCCGCAGCCATGGCGCCGAGCTCCTGCCCGATCCGATAGACGAAGTAGTCGATCGCCTCCGAGGCCCGGTGTTCCGGGCTCGCGAGCAGATCCCTCAAGTCATTGCTGATACCGGAGATCCCGAGCAATCCAGATTCCTTGTAGAGGAGGTTTTCGATGGCATCGAGATCCATCCGTTTCTCGCGCATCAGATACAGCAGTACGCCGGGATCCAGCCTGCCGCAGCGCGTCCCCATCGGAAGCCCGTCCAAGGCCGAGAAACCCATGGTCGTATCGACGCTCTTGCCCGCATTGATTGCGCACAGGCTCGCACCACTCCCCAGATGGGCGACGACCACTCGGCCCTCCGCAATCTCGGGTGCGACCTCCTTGAGCCGCCGTGCGATGTACTCGTACGACAGCCCATGGAACCCGTATCGCCTCACACCCTTCTGGTAAAGCTCATCGGGTAAACCGAAGCGGTCGGCCACGCTCGGGTGGCCCCGGTGGAATGCAGTATCAAAACAGGCGATCTGGGGAAGCTCGGGCCTGCGCGTGGCGATAGCGTGGATCGGCTTCAGGTTATGCGGTTGATGCAGCGGCATGAGCGACACCAACGCCTCCAGATCCTCCAGCACCGTCTCATTGATCAGCACCGAGGTAGAATATTTAGGTCCACCCAGGACCACGCGATGCCCGACCGCCGTTAGCTTTGTGCCCGCCATATACTCGCGAAGCCACTCACCGAGCGCTTCGAAGCCCTTGCCATGCGCCTGATCGGCGGACACCGGATCCCAACCGGTTTCCTTCAATATCGTGCCGCCGGCATCCTTGGCGACGAAGCGCGGTGCGGTGATGATCCCCTCGATCTGACCCTTGGCGATCGGGTTGAGATCACCATCGGCGGGCTCGAAAACTGAGAACTTGACGCTGGACGAACCGGCGTTCAGGACCACCACGAGCCCGTTCATGAGGCGCCTGCGCTTGGCTTGCCTCCCCGCATGGCATGGGCATGTAGCACGGCGACGGCGCAGGAGGCCATACGCGAGCGTACACTGTCCGCGCGGCTGGTGAGGACGATCGGCACTCGCGCCCCGAGTACGAGACCCGCCGCATCGGCTTGAGCGAGGAAGGTGAGCTGCTTGGCCAGTATATTGCCCGCCTCGAGATCGGGCGCGAGCAAAATATCCGGATCCCCTGCGACCTCCGACTGAATGCCCTTGGTTTTGGCCGCCTCCCTGCTGATCGCGTTGTCCATTGCCAACGGGCCGTCGAGCACGGCGCCGGTGATCTGCCCACGCTCGGCCATCTTGCAGAGCGCCGCCGCCTCGACCGTAGATGGGATCTTGGCACTAACCGTTTCCACCGCCGACAGGATCGCGACTTTTGGGGTTTCCTGTCCGAGGACATGAGCCAGATCGATGGCGTTCTGGCAGATGTCCCGCTTGGTATCGAGATCGGGTGCGATATTGATCGCCGCATCTGTGATGAGGAGGACCTTGTGATAGGTCGGTACGTCCATCACGAAGACATGGCTGATCCGTCGCTCGGTTCGGAGTCCACTCGCCGAGGACACCACGGCCCCTAGCAATTCGTCGGTATGCAGGCTTCCTTTCATCAACACCTCGGCCTCGCCTGCACGGACGAGCTCCACGGCCTTGGCTGCGGCCGCGTGGCTGTGCTCGACATCCACGAGTCGATAGGCTTTGAGGTCGAGTCCGCATGCCGCGGCCACCTGCGCAATTTTCTGTGTTGGCCCAACGAGCGTTGGATTAATGAGTCCTGCTTCGGCCGCCTCGATGGCGCCCCTTAAAGCAGTTTCCTCGCAGGGGTGGGCGACGGCCACCGAGACCGGGGCAAGCTTGGAGCACCGTTCGATCAGGGCCTTGTAGCGGTCATGTCCCTGTATCATGACACCGGCCGCTTCCAGTACGGGCCCGGCCCACTTCTCGGTAGGTGCGCGCACCTCCGCCGTGCCGGTGAGCACGAGTGCATGCTGCTGATTGACGAGACGGCAGTCGAAGATCACCAGATCGTCCTCGGCCTTTTTGTCCGTCACTCTGATCGTGACGGTGACCGTGTCTCCGACATAGACCGGTTGCAGAAATTGAAGGTCCTGGCGGCGGTAGACCGTGCCCGGGCCCGGTAAGACGTTCCCGAGGAGGCTCGAGATGAGCGCACCCCCCCATAGGCTGTGGCCGACAACGCCGCCCAGGCCGCTCTTCTTCATATATTCGCTGTCGAGGTGCGTCGGGTTGAGGTCGCCCGAGGAAGCCGCGAAAAGGCTGATATCCTGCTGGCTGAGCGTGCGCACGAGCTCGGCGGAATCGCCGACCGCAATCTCGGCGAAGGTGCGGTTTTCGATTGTTTCTTTACCCATAGATATCCTCTCTGAAACCGCCGAGCATCGAACCTAAGCAGCCGCCCCTTTCTTGCGGCTAGCCGCCACGGGCTCGACCGCTTCGACCCCGAAAAGCCCAGCAACGCGGGCAAGGCGCCGGCGCCGTTCTTCGCTCGGCTCGCCCGGGGCCAGCGCGATCTCCTGCACCATTGCGAACACCTGCTCCCGCTGTTCACGGTCCTCAGGCAGCATCGCCGGGAGGGCGCGAACCGCACGCTCCTCGTCGAGCAGCAGCATGAAGAACTGCTCGCGCAGCTTCTGCTTGAACACAGCAAGCGGCAGGCTGTCCTCGCGCTCTGCGCGCAGGCGGCGGATGACAGCGAAGCCGCGCTCGTCGGCGAACGCGTCCGCGAGTCCGATATAGAGAATGGAACGGATCCCCGCCTCACGCCGTCCTCCTTCCGGGATCCGGGCCTTGAGCTCTGCGATCTTCTGCTCGACGTAGG
>JBQTJM010000307.1:0-24051 GCA_052387115.1 Gammaproteobacteria bacterium
CGGCTACGCTTCATTAAACCCAAAGGCTCAACGCCTTTATCCATCGAAAAGCGATCCCTTCCTGAAAACAGGAAGGGCAGTTTCGCACGCCTGTGTAAAGCTAGGTACTGTGGTTATGATCGGTCCCTCTTCGAGAGACTGATCTGTGTCCGAATCATGATAACACAATAGGCGATTGCGTTATCAAGTGCAAGCCCGTTGTCGACAACACGGGGACGCTTCACCGCTCATTCCTCGCCGGCAGCGCGCAGATTGAGCGGCACCGATGGACTCGCGTCGGAGCGAAGGACTGCCGTGCCTGCGTCCTCCAAGGCCACCCGGAAGCCGGCCTGGGCCCTAGCCCGGATTTATCACCACCACCCTGCTACGACCACCGATCCGCTCGGTCTGGCGGGCCGTACTCCTTCAAGGCGGCTCGGTGTAGTGTCCGCTACGCCTTCGCCGCCTTTTAGTCCGTGCGGCCCACCAGACCGGCGCCTCGACGGCCTCGCGACGGGCAGTGGTGAGAAATCCGGACTAGCCCAAACGCCCTCCTTCCACTGCCGCGCGGACCACCCGATCACCGTCTGCCCGCCCGATGCAACAGTATCTGTTGCATAACTCCATTGAATTTCCTATCCTTCCTTTTAGGGTGTATAGACGGGGAGAGGGCGAGGCTGGGGGTCACGTGCCGAGCTCCAATTGAAACAGGTCCGGGATCAAGCGGATGACTTTTCGTCAAGCTCGTGTGTGAACAGGGCGCAGCGCGATGCTCGCTTCCCTTCGGCTCGTCTGCGATTTCCTCCAGAAGAACGCACTATCGAATGTGGCTGGGCGTGACAATGTTCAAAGGAGAACAGTATGCGATGAGATCTCGGTGATGCATCAATCCATTCGGTCCAAGCGGAGGGCGCGCATATGAGCTTCATTTCAGAATTCAAAGAATTTGCAATGAAGGGGAACGTAGTCGACATGGCGGTCGGAATCATAATCGGGGCGGCCTTTGGGAAGATCATCTCGGTCTTGGTCGACAAAGTGATCATGCCGCCCATAGGCCTGCTCATCGGAGGCGTGAATTTCAGAGATCTAGCCTTCACCTTGAAGGCGGCAGAAGGGGAACAGCCCGCGGTTCTCGTGGGCTATGGTGAGTTCCTCCAGACGGTGTTTGATTTTACCATCATCGCACTAGCGATATTTATGATGATCAAGGCGTTGAACAAGCTCAAGAGGCAGGCGCCACCGCCGCCCGCCGCCCCTCCCGAGCCAACCAAAGAGGAGAAGCTCCTCACGGAAATCAGGGATATCCTCAAGAGCGCTGGCTGAGGGAGCGAGCGCGGCTGCAACTCGAGATCGCGATCACGCGGAGCGGCGTCATATCCTCCACGTCCGATCGTAACGCTTGAGAAACCAACCACGGCCTTCCGCAACGACGAGGGCTGTCGTAACCAGGCCGGGAGGGTCCGAAAACATGAACCGAAACAGGGGATTGTCGACGATACGGGGACGCTTCACCGCTCATTCCTCGCCGGCAGCGCTTAGAACGGCGGCGATCAGGTCCGCGGACAGCCGGAAATCGGTTTGGAGCAGCCGGTCGAATACGGCGCGGGCCGACGGGATCAGTCCTTGCCGCCGGGCCGCCAGAACGATGCCTGCGGTGCCGGTGACGGGAATCCCGAGCTGCGCCGCTTGTGCGCGACCTGCGCGCTCGTCCATCAGGACCAGCGCTGGCCTCTTGAGATTCACCGCCAAGCGCAAGGTGCTCGCCTCACCGAGATCGAGGCACGCTAACGGCGGCTCGGCGTAGCGGTCTTCGACGACGCGGAGGGAGCCTCTTCGCATCGCCGTAGCGATGTCCTTCTCTCCCGGTAGGCCAGCACCCGTCAAGATCTCATCGCGTACGATCGAGCTCAGATGGACGGTGCCGAACAGCTGCTTCAGCCAGGGCAGGCCGCACACCACCGTCAGCGGGATCAGCGGGCTCGCGTCGCTGAGGACGATTCTGCGAGCCATGCCTCGATGTTCCGCATGTCTTCTCTCACAGTACCGGCATCACCCCGTATCACTGGTATGCCTCGCCTCGAGACATGCTGCATGAACTCTACGAGCACCATGCCGGCGAGCTTAGCCGCCTTGCCCAGCGACAGGCTTTCATCCTTGTAAAGCGCGGTTGCCAGCGCCACGCGCACCCCCGGCTCGGAAAGAAGCTTGTCATCGTCCAGGTGGACGAGCAAAGCCTCCGGTTTGTCGCGATTCATCACAACGACGAGGTCCTGCCGCGCCATGCGCAGGGCATCCGATGGGTTGTTCTTCAACTGGCGTATATTGACCGCTTTCATGATGTTCCTCCTGATCGTAGGAATATCATAGGGGAACAAAGACTCCGTTTCAAGCTCGTTTCCCGTCGGCGCGAGGGCCGCTACCTCCTCCGCACCCATTTCACGGAAACGGATCCTGCGAAGCTGGGGCGGAGAGACCTCATAGATGTGACCGCACGGCCCTTCCCGGTCATCGGCGGGTGGGTTATCCTCTCCCCGAGAGCGGGGATGACCATGGAACCAACGTATCGCCCACAGGACATCGAACCCGCCGTCCAGCTCCGCTGGGAGGAGGCGGGCGTGTTCCGCGCCATCGAGGACCCCGCGCGCGAGAAGTTCTACTGCCTCTCGATGTTCCCCTACCCGAGCGGGAAGCTCCACATGGGGCATGTCCGCAACTACACCATCGGCGATGTGATCGCGCGCTACCAGCGCATGCGGGGCAAGAATGTCTTGCAGCCCATGGGCTGGGACGCCTTCGGGCTGCCGGCCGAGAACGCGGCCATCGAGCGCCGCATCGCGCCCGCCGAGTGGACCTACGCCAACATCGAGCACATGCGTGCCCAGCTCAAGCGACTGGGCTTCGGCTACGATTGGGGCCGCGAGCTCGCGACCTGCCGGCCGGACTATTACCGGTGGGAGCAGTGGTTTTTTCTGGAGCTGTTCCGGAAGGGCCTGGTCTACAAGAAAACCGCGCTGGTCAACTGGGATCCGGTCGATCAGACCGTGCTCGCCAACGAGCAGGTCATCGACGGCAAGGGCTGGCGCTCGGGCGCTACTGTCGAGCGGCGCTTGATCCCGCAGTGGTTTCTCCGGATCACCGATTACGCCGAGGAATTGCTCGCCGGGCTCGACACCTTGGAGGGTTGGCCCGAGGCGGTTTGCACCATGCAGCGCCACTGGATCGGCCGTTCCCAGGGTGTCGAGGCCGGCTTCGCCATCCCCGAGCGCGCCACGACGCTCAGGGTCTTCACCACCCGCCCGGACACGCTCATGGGCGTGACCTACCTGGCCGTGGCCGCGGAGCACCCCCTGGCCGTCGAGGCCGCGGTCCGCAACCCCGAGCTCCAGGCGTTCCTCGACGAATGTCGCCGCAGCGGCACCAGCGAAGCCGCGCTGGAGACCATGGAGAAGAAGGGCCTGCCCCTCGGCCTCGAGGCCCTGCACCCGGTCTCCGGCGAATGCCTGCCCATCTGGGTCGCGAACTTCGTGCTCATGGCCTACGGTACCGGCGCCGTCATGGCCGTGCCGGCCCATGATCAACGCGACTTCGAGTTTGCCACCCGTTATGGCCTGCCCATCAAACCCGTGGTGTTCCCGTGCGCGGGCGCTGCAGTGCCAGGAAACTCACACCATTTCGGTCACGGCGCCTACACCGAGCCGGGCGTGCTCAGGCACTCGGGGGCGTTCGACGGCCTGAGCTCCGAGGCGGCCTTCGAGGCGATCGCCGAGTACCTCGAAGGCCACGGCCGGGGCCGCCGGCAGGTCCACTACCGGCTCCGGGACTGGGGGATCTCCCGGCAGCGCTACTGGGGCTGTCCGATCCCGATCATCCACTGCCCCCGCTGCGGGGAGGTGCCGGTGCCGGAGGCCGATCTGCCGGTGGTCTTGCCGGAGGCCGTGGCCTTCGAGGGCGTGGCCTCGCCCTTGAAGCGCATGCCGGAGTTCTATCGGACGCGCTGCCCGTCCTGCGGCGGCGAGGCGGAGCGCGAGACCGACACCTTTGACACCTTTTTCGAGTCGTCCTGGTATTACGCCCGCTACTGCTCGGCCGACCAGTCCGGGCGCATGCTCGATGCACGGGTCGATTACTGGCTCCCGGTCGACCAGTACATCGGCGGGGTCGAGCACGCCGTCCTGCACCTCCTGTATGCGCGCTTCTTCCACCGGCTCATGCGCGATGCCGGGCTCCTCGGACACGACGAGCCCTTCACCCGGCTCCTGACCCAGGGCATGGTGCTAAAAGACGGGGCCAAGATGTCCAAGTCCAAGGGTAATACCGTCGATCCCGAGGCCCTGATCGAACAGTATGGCGCCGACACGGTGCGGCTCTTCACCATGTTCGCGGCCCCCCCGGAGCACTCGCTCGAATGGTCGGACACGGCGGTCGAAGGCGCCTTCCGGTTCTTGAAGCGGTTATGGCGCCTGGCAGAGACCCACCTCGCGGCCGGGCCGCTCGACGGGACCGACCCTTCGCGCATCGCTCCGAGAGAGCGCGAATTGCGCCGCCTCATCCATCGCACCATCGCCAAGGTCAACGACGACCTCGGGCGGCGTTATACCTTCAACACCGCCATCGCCGCGGTCATGGAGCTCTGCAACGCGCTCGCGAAGCACGAGGCAGAGGACGGAGCGGGGAGGGCAGTGTGGCGCGAGGGGCTGGAGGCGGCGGTGCTGCTCATGGCCCCCATCGTCCCGCACATCGCCGAGGCGCTGTGGGCGGCGCTCGGTCACGCGGATCTCATGGCCGACGCGCCCTGGCCTGTGGTCGATCCCGAGGCGCTCCTCTGCGAGGAGGTCACGCTCGTGGTGCAGGTCAACGGTAAGAAGCGCGGTACCGTGAACATCCTCTCGGGGGCAAGCGAGATCGAGGTCCGGGAAGCCGCGCTCGCCGACACCAATGTCCGGCGGTTTCTCGAAGGCAAGTCGGTGCGGCACCTGGTCGTGGTCCAGAACCGCCTGGTCAACATCGTCGCGGCTTGATCGACTAAAAAATCTACGCCCGGCCGGTATGAGGATTACCACGTCAGCGCTCGTGCTCACGCTCCTCTGCGTCTCCGCCTGCGGCTTTCATCTGCGCGGTACTGTGCCGGCCGATCTGCAGTTCTCGCGCGTCTATGTCAGGGACCACCGCGCGCGCCGCGTGGCCGCCGAGCTGGCGCGCCAGTTGGGTTACAACCGCGTGGTGGTGGCGCCGGACGCCACCTCGGCGGATGTGGTGGTCGAGCTTCGCAACGAGCGTTTCGACGAGCGTGTCCTGTCCGTGGACCCGAGAACCGGCAAGGCGCGCGAGTACCAGATCGCGTTTCGCGTCGATCTGGCCGTGCGCCACACCGATCGGCGACCGCTGATCAAGGCTCAGACGGTCGATCTCCTGCGTGATTTCACTTTCGATGAGACCGCCGCGCTCGGCAAGTTCGAGGAACAGCAGGTGCTGAGAGAGGAGATGATCCAGGACGCCGCCGAGACCGTGCTGAGACGCCTGGAGAGCGTCCGGGCGCGACCCGCCAAACCGGCGCCGTCGCCGTGAGGCTCAGGGCCGACGAGGTAGAGACGCATCTGACGCGTCGTGGCCTGGCGGCGCTGTACTTCGTGACCGGCGACGAGCCGCTGCGGCGTACCGAGATCGTCGCGGCGATACGGGACGCCGCGCTCGCGGCCGGGCATGCGGAAAGGGTGGTGCTGTATGCCGAGGCCGGCTTCGATTGGCAGGCGCTTCGCCACCACCTCGACAGCCCTTCGCTGTTCAGCGCCACGCGCCTCATCGAGCTGCGCCTCGGCGAGTCGGGACCGGGGGTCCCGGGCTCGAAAGCGATCATCGCCTGCGCCGAGCGTCCGCCCACGGGAGACGTCGTGCTGGTCACCGCCTCCGGGCTCGACGCTAAGGCCCGACAGTCGGCGTGGTACCGGGCGCTCGACAAGGCCGGTGTCGTGATCGAGACGAGGCCGGTGAGTCCGGCCATGCTGCCCCGGTGGATCATGGAGCGCGCAGGGCGCCTCGGGCTGACGCTCGAGCACGAGGCCGCGGCCTTTCTCTCCGAAAGAGTCGAGAACAACCCGCTCGCGGCCAACCAGGAGATCGAGAAGCTGGCCCTCTGGTCCCCCGGCGGTCGGATCGGCCTCGCGGAGTTGCGGGGCGCGATCGCCGACAACAGCCGCTACGACGCCTTCGATCTGGTCGCGGCGGCGCTTGCCGGGCGGCTCGATCAGGCCCTCAAGGTTCTGCGCGGCCTCCGGGCGGAGGCCGCGGAGCCCGTCATGATCCTCTGGGCCATCCTGCGCGAGCTGCGGCTCGCGTGCCGCTTGTCCTGGCGCTCGGGGCGGGGCGAGGCGCTGGAGGCGCTGTTTGCAGAGCACCATATCTGGGAGGCGCGGCAGGGGCCCTTGCGGGACGCCTTGAAGCGCCATACGAGCACCGGGCTCTGGGCGCTCCTGCTCCTCGCCGGCCGGGCCGAGCGCGGTATCAAAGGCATGGGCGAGCGGCACGATCCATGGCTCGCCCTCGACGAGATCTGCATGCGTCTCGCCGGTCGGGGCTGAGAGGTTGTGAATCAATTGGCGACCGACCGTAGCTCAGGCAGAGTTCAGGGACGGATAGGACCGTCGGTCGGCGCATTAAGGGGGGGTCTCCTTCCGAGCGGCGTGTGTCTAGGGCGATAACGATGGTTGGGCAGAGAACGGCAGGGTGTTGCCCCCCGCTGGAGTTCGGGGGCGGTGGCCTTCAAGAGCCGGGCGTAGCGAGCGGGGGATGGATGGGTCACTTCTTTACTTTATAACCCGCGAGGATTGTCCTGGCTCTATGCCAAGACCACTGAGGCTCTCTCGAGGCGTTTCCCCAGACTTCTCGAGGAGTGCATCGCCACGGCGGAGGACAAGAGGGCGCAGCGCTGGGCGCCGGAGGGGCTGACGGCGCTGCGGGCGAGTCGTGAGGAGTTTCCCATCGAGGCGACGCCCTACACAAGAGCCGCCCGCTCGCGGCCCACCAGGAGATCGAGAAGCTGGCCCTCTGGTCTCCCGGCGCTCGGATCGGCCTCGCGGAGTTACAGGGCGCAATCGCCGACAACAGCCGCTACGACGCCTTCGATCTGGTCGCGGCGGCGC
Source organism: Gammaproteobacteria bacterium (assembly GCA_052387115.1). Taxonomy (GTDB): domain Bacteria; phylum Pseudomonadota; class Gammaproteobacteria; order JACCXJ01; family JACCXJ01; genus JACCXJ01. The sequence goes on from JBQTJM010000307.1 coordinate 7,116, forward strand.
TTGCCGGCCGGCTCGATCAGGCACTCAAGGTCCTCTGCGGCCTCCAGGCGGAAGCCGCGGAGCCCGTCATCGATCCTGTGGGCGATCCTGCGCGAGCTCAGGCTCGCGTGCCGCTTGTCCTGGCGCTCGGGACGGGGCGAGGCGCTGGAGGCGCTGTTTGCGGAGCAGCACATCTGGCCGGCGCGGCAGGGGCCCTTGCGGGACGCCTTGAAGCGCCATACGAATACGAGCACGGGGCTCTGGGCGCTCCTGCTCCGCCGGGCCGAGCGCGGTATCAAGGGCATGGGCGAGCGGCACGATGCGTGGCTTGCCCTCGCTGACATCTGCCTGCGCCTAACGGGTCGGGGCTGATCTCGGTTCCGAGGTCGAGGAAGCGTTGAAAGCTCAACCCTTCTCGCCCGAACCCGCAGCATCGACGGTACTAGACCGGGCTCCCCCGAGCCTGCCCTTGGACGGCCAGGACCTTGCCTTCGTGACCTGACGCACGCCGCCCGATGTTTCGAGTAAGTTTCGGGTAAACTGATCGGAACAGAGAGACACAGACTGGACTGGATGCGGATCTTGCCGGCAAGCCCCATCGACCCGACCATGAACACTCCTAAATACCATGAGGATCATTACGCCTGGGCAAAGCAACAAGCCACATTGCTGAGCCAACAGCGACTGTCCGAGATCGATGCGGAACATATCGCAGAGGAGCTCGAGGACATGGGCGGGAGTGAACGTAGAGAGGTGGTGAATCGCTTAGGCGTGCTGTTGGCACACCTCATCAAGTGGCGCTATCAACCCGACGCCCGATCCAGTGCCTGGGCCGGTACGATCAAGGAGCAACGGCGCAAGGTCCAGCGTTTGTTGGCTGATAATCCTAGCCTGAAACGGCTCGCGGAGGACCGCTTGCAGGACGCCTATGGCGATGCGCTGGCGCTCGTAGAACGCGACACGGGCCTGGATGAAAGCCACTTTCCGGCAACCTGCCCCTTTCTATTCGAGGTCGTCCTGGATAGCGCATTCTGGCCCGAGTGAACCATTATGACTTCCGCCGAGGGAGGCTGACCCCCGGTTGAGAACGCGGGTTAGGCCCCATGCCGTCCTGCCCATCGACGGGCAGTGTGCTTCTTGCTGGAGTTGTCTTGCCGCGCCGGGCCGGGTATATTGCCGAACCATGTCAAGCCCTCCGACTCCCATCCGGGTCGCGTACGAACCCGTCCTGCCACGCCCCTGCCGGCCCGTGCGGCCGGCTCCTGGACCCCTGTCCCTGCTGCTGCCCTTCTAAGGGCAGACCGACTCTACACATCACCCTGGCGAGGGGATACGCAATCCAACCAAAGTCCAGTAGAGTTCCCAGGCGGCCGAGCCGTCGGGTAGCGGAGCAGCGCCATGAATGAACGATTGATCATCTTCGACACCACCTTGCGGGACGGCGAGCAGAGCCCCGGGGCTTCGATGACCCGCGACGAGAAGGTGCGCATCGCCAAGGTCCTCGAGCGCATGCGCGTGGACGTCATCGAGGCCGGGTTTCCGATCGCGAGCGCGGGTGATTTCGAGGCCGTGCACGCGGTCGCCGAGGCCGTCCGCGACAGCACCGTGTGCGGCCTCGCGCGGGCGCTACCGCGCGACATCGAGCGCGCCGCCGAGGCTCTGAAGCCCGCGCGCTCGGCACGCATCCATACCTTCATCGCCACCTCGCCGATCCATATGCAGCAGAAGCTGCGCATGCGTCCCGAGGAGGTCGTGGAGCGCGCCGTCGGCGCGGTCAAGCAGGCTAGGCGGTACGTGGACGATGTGGAGTTTTCCCCGGAGGACGCGGGGCGTTCCGAGGTCGATTTCCTATGCCGGGTGCTGGAGGCCGTCATCGCGGCCGGCGCGCGCACCGTGAACATCCCCGACACCGTCGGCTACAGCCTGCCCGGGCAGTTCGGGGCCCTGATCAAGACCCTCATCGAGCGGGTCCCGAACAGCGACAAGGCGGTGTTTTCCGTGCATTGCCATAACGATCTGGGCCTCGCCGTCGGCAATTCGCTGTCCGCAGTGTTGAACGGCGCACGCCAGGTCGAATGCACCATCAACGGTCTGGGTGAACGGGCCGGCAACGCGGCGCTCGAGGAGATCGTGATGGCCGTCAGGACCCGCCAGGACCAGTTTCCCTGCGATGTCGGGCTCGACACCACTCAGATCCTGCATTGCTCGCGATTGGTCTCCAACATCACCGGCTTCCCGGTGCAGCCCAACAAGGCCATCGTGGGGGCCAACGCCTTCGCCCACGAGTCTGGGATCCATCAGGACGGGGTGCTCAAGAGCCGCGAGACCTACGAGATCATGCGCGCCGAGGACGTCGGCTGGCACGCCAACCGGATGGTGCTCGGCAAACACTCCGGCCGCAATGCCTTCAAGACCCGCCTGCGCGAGCTGGGCGCCGAGTTCGCGCGTGAAGAGGATCTGAACGAGGCCTTCCTGCGCTTCAAGGACCTGGCCGATAAGAAGCACGAGATCTACGACGAGGACCTCCAGGCGCTCGTCACCGAGACCAATCTGGCGACCAGAAACGAATCGGCCAAGCTCATCTCGCTCAAGGTGTGCTCCGAGACCGGGGAGACCCCGAGCGCCCAGGTGACCTTGTGGTTTGCCGGGGAGGAACGCCACGGTGCGGCCGCCGGCAGCGGCCCCGTCGATGCCGCGTTTCGCGCTATCGAGAGCGTGGTGCAAAGCCAGGCCAACCTGCAGCTCTACTCGGTCAACGCCATCACCACAGGCTCGGACGCTCAGGGCGAGGTCACCGTCAGGCTCGAGCGCGGCGGGCGCATCGTGAACGGCCATGGCGCCGACACCGACATCCTGGCCGCCTCCGCCAAGGCCTATATCAACGCCGTCAACAAGCTGCTCTGCGATGCGCCACGCGAGCACCCCCAGTCGGCCGACGCGGGGTAGCGATCCGGGAGGGTGTTCGTGGTGTCTCCGCTCTGCCGGCGTTACCTGGCGGCCATGGGGATCGATGTCTGGGTGCGGCGCGCCACGGCGCGGGAGGCGGGGGGTGCGCCCAGTCCGGGCGGGCCGGCGCGCGAGGCGGAAGTGGATCCCATGGGACTCGAGTCGATGCGTCGCACGGTGGCCGCCTGCACCCGCTGCGAGCTGCACCGGGGACGCACCCAGACGGTGTTCGGGGTCGGCGACCCGCATGCCGAGTGGCTCATCATCGGGGAGGCGCCCGGGGCCGAGGAGGACCGCCAGGGCGAGCCCTTCGTCGGGCGCGCTGGCCAGCTCTTGAACGCCATGCTCGCGGCCCTCGGTCTGCGGCGCGAGGCGGTCTATATCGCCAACATCCTGAAGTGCCGCCCCCCGCAGAACCGCGATCCGCGCCCCGAAGAAGTGGCCTCCTGCGAGCCCTACCTGATGCGCCAGATCGCGTTGGTGGCGCCCAAGGTGATCCTGGCGGTCGGCCGCATCGCCGGCCAGAACCTGCTCAAGACCACCACGCCGATCGGCAAGCTGCGCGGCCGGGTCTTCGAGTACGGGGAAGCCCGCTGCCCGCTCATCGTCACCTATCACCCGGCCTATCTCCTGCGATCCCCGCGTGAAAAACACAAGGCCTGGCAGGACCTGTGCCTGGCGAAAAAGGTCTACCGGGAGCGCTGTCGATGAGCGCGCTGGCCCGCACCGTCACGGTGTTCCTGCGCCCCATGGAGCGCGACGATGTCGCCGCGGTCGGTGCGATCGAGCAGGAGGCCTACGTCTTTCCCTGGAGCGGGGGGATCTTCGGCGATTGCCTGCGGGCCGGGCACAGCGCCTGGGTGGTGGAAGAGGGCGGCGTGATCCACGCCTATTCGGTCATGGCGGTCGCGGCCGCTGAGGCCCACCTGCTCAACCTGTGCGTGCGGCCGCGCTGTCACGGCCGCGGGTTTGGCCGTGTGCTCCTGTCCCAGATGCTCGATCTCGCCCGTGCGCGCGGGGCCGAGGTGATGTTTCTCGAGGTCCGGCCTTCCAACGCACGCGCCCTCGGGCTGTACCGCAAGGCCGGCTTCGCGGAAGTCGGCACCCGCCCGGGCTATTATCCGGCCCATGACGGCAAGGAAGACGCCCTGATCCTGGCCATGGATCTGTCGACGGCAAAGGATCTATCGAGGGCAAAGCAAGGCCGCTAGCCGGCGGGCCGGTCTCGTGCTTCGGCCTTCAGCGCGGCGCTGTTCGCGGCGCGCTAGAGCTAGACGGCATCAATGCGGCGTGCGCCAGGCATGGCGCGCGTCGCGTCGAAGGTCATCGGCAGTCAGGAAGCCCCGTACGCCGCCCGGTACATAGCTCCGATGGCGCGGCCAGTCGGACTGTGGCAGTATCGCGCCAGCCACACGCCGCCGCTCCGCATGCGCATCATCACCCTGAACACCAATGGGATCCGCTCGGCCGAGCGCAAGGGCTTTCTGGGCTGGATGGCCAGCCAGGATGCCGATGTCATCTGCCTCCAGGAGACCAGGGCGCAGCGCGAGGACGTGAGCCCGAGCCTGTGCGCGCCGCGCGGTTATCATGGTTTTTTTCACGACTCTCTCCAGAAGGGCTACAGCGGCGTGGCCCTGTACACGCGCAGGCCACCGCGCCGCGTCGTCTACGGCCTCGACTGGGACGATTTCGACCGTGAGGGACGTTATCTGCAAGTCGATTTCGCGGACTACAGCGTCGTGTCTCTGTACATCCCCTCCGGGTCCTCGAGCGAGGCCCGCCAGCAGGCGAAGTTCCAGTTCCTCGAGCGCTTTCTGCCGGTGATCGCGGGGCTCCGCCGGAACGGGCGCGAGTACCTCCTGTGCGGCGACTGGAACATCGCGCACCGGCCCATCGACCTGAAGAACTGGCGCGCCAACCAGAAGAACTCGGGCTTTCTGCCCGAGGAGCGCGCCTGGCTGGACCGGGTGTTCGACGAGATCGGCTGGGTGGACGCCTTTCGGGTCGTCAATCAGGACCCGGAACAATACACCTGGTGGTCCAATCGCGGCCAGTCGTGGGCCAAGAACGTCGGATGGCGCATCGACTACCAGATCGTGACGCCAACCCTGGCGGGCACCATACGACGCGCCGTGATCTTCAAAGACCGGCGCTTTTCCGACCATGCCCCGCTCACCATCGATTACGATCTTTGACAGAGCCGTCCTCGTCCATTGCCGGGCCGGCTTCGAGCGCGAAGCCGCGGAGGAGATCGGTAGCCAGGCGGCGGACCGTGGTATCAGGGGGGCCACCGAGGCCTGGCCTGGCCTCGCGCTGTTCACGCCGGATCCCCCGGTGGCGCTCGCTCGCCTCGCCGCGGCACTGCGCTACGCGGACCTCGTCTTCGCCCGCCAGCTCCTGTTCTCTTCGGTGTCTTGCACAGGCCTGGCGGTGGGCGATCGGGTCGCGCCGCTCGTCGCCGCGGCCAGGGACCAGGCGGACCGCTACGGGGACGGCCCCCAGGAACCTCCGATAATTTTTCTCGCGCCCGCTATTTCCTTTTCTTGGGCACGGGAGCTCCTGGCGTTTTCGCCGAGCTCACGCCGAAAGGCGACGCTGGAACGGCAGCCTTTTTCGGTTGCTTGGGTTTCTTAGCTTCACGACTACTGCGTTTTTGGCCTTTGGCCATTGAAGTTCTCCTGACAATACGGGTCAGACTGCAATTTCAAACGGAATCAGCTTTCCTTATCTCCGGCCATCTTGCTCGGTCGCCCGGCCTTGCCGGCACGCACCTTTCGGTGCAGTGCGGCCTCGATCTCGTCCTTAAAGCGTTCCGATCCCAGCACTCGACACTGGTTGAGGCTATCACGGATCTCACCTAATACCTCAACATCCAAATCCACCCGAAACAGCGCCCGGTACGCCTCACACCGCGTAGCCAGCGAGGCTCCCAACGCAGTGTACTCGGCATGCTCAGTCACCACCGCATCCGCTCCGCCTAGAGCGTTTCGCCGATAACTCGACCAGCGGTAGTCGGCTGGATGCGAGACTGTCCCGGCACGCACCGGGTTGATCTCGATATAGCGATAACATCGCAGTAGATAGTGCTCGGAATCCACCAGACTGGCCTTGTAACGCCCCTCCCACAGGGTCCCGCTGCGACCATAGTGGTCATTGACATACCGCACATAATGCCGTCCGACCGATTGCATGAGCTTGGCAATCGCCAGCGGCCGGTGGGGCGTCACCAACAGATGGACATGGTTGCTCATGAGCACATAGGCATGTATGTCGCACCGGCGGCGAATCGCCGCTTCACGCAGGCAGCCGAGGTAGCGGTGGTAATCCTCCTCCGAAAAGAACGTCGGTTGCTGGTTGTTGCCACGCTGGATGACGTGCTGAGGAACGGTCGTCAGTTCATAGCGGGGTCGGCGAGGCACTTTGCATCTTCATGGCGTAACCTGTCTCGTAGACTACCCTCATAAGGACAACAATACTAGTCTGACCCCTATTTCCCCAACACTCGCCGGAGCACAGTCGCCTCGGGGGTCCGGGTGGGGTCGGGATGGGGGTGATCCAACGTGTAGTGCAAGCCCCGGCTTTCTTTGCGGCAGAGGGCCGAGGTTACGATTAGCTCGGCCACCTGGACCAGGTTGCGCAGCTCGATGAGGTCGTTGGTCACCCGGAAGTTGCCGTAGTAGTCCCGGATCTCCTCGGACAGGAGCTGGATGCGGCGGCTGGCACGCTCCAGGCGCTTGGTGCTGCGCACGATCCCGACGTAGTCCCACATGAAGCGGCGCAACTCGTCCCAGTTGTGGGCCACGATCACCTCTTCGTCCGAGTCGGTTACCTGGCTCTCATCCCAGTCGGGGACGCACGGTGTCGGCACGGCCTGGGGCAGTCCCTCGGCGATGTCCCGGTACGCGGAGCGCGCCATGACCAGGCATTCCAGGAGCGAGTTGCTGGCCATGCGGTTGGCGCCGTGCAGTCCGGTGCAGGCGACCTCGCCGACCGCGTAGAGCCCTGGCACCGCGGTCCGCCCGCGGCGATCCGTGACCACGCCGCCGCACATATAGTGGGCGGCGGGCACCACGGGTATGGGTTCGCGGGTGATGTCGATCCCGAGCTGCCCGCACTTCGCCGCCACCGTGGGGAAGTGTCCCAGGATGAAGCCGCTCGGCCTGTGGCTGATGTCGAGATACACGCATTCGAGGCCCAGGCGTTTCATCTCGTGGTCGATGGCGCGCGCCACGATGTCCCGTGGGGCCAACTCGGCGCGCGCATCGAAGCGTTCCATGAAACGGGCGCCATCGGGCAACAAGAGCCGGCCGCCCTCCCCGCGAAGGGCCTCGGTGATGAGAAAGGACTTGGCCTCGGGGTGGTAGAGGCAGGTGGGGTGGAACTGAAAGAACTCCATGTTGGCGATGGGACACCCGATGCGCCAGGCCATGGCGACCCCATCCCCGGTGGCGACGTCGGGGTTGCTCGTGTAGAGATAGACCTTCCCCGCCCCGCCGCTCGCGAGCACCACATAGCGCGCGGTGAAGGCGACCACCGCGCCAGACCGGCGATCCAAGGCATAGGCGCCCAGGCAGCGCTCCGTGGCCAGGCCGAGCTTGCTGCCGGAGATGAGGTCGATGGCCACATGGTGCTCGAACACCCGCACGCGCGGGTGGCCGCGGGCCAGTCCTTCCAAGGTGGTCTCGATGGCGCGGCCGGTGGCATCGGCGGCGTGGATCACGCGCCGGTGGCTGTGGCCGCCCTCGCGGGTCAAGTGATACTCGGGCCGGCCATCGGCGCCCGGGCTGCGGGTGAAGGCGACCCCGAGTGCGATCAGCCATTCGATGCTCTCGGGTCCGTGCTCGACCACGAACTGCACGACCTCGGCGTCGCACAGCCCGGCCCCGGCCGCCAAGGTGTCGGCCACGTGGGAGGCCACCGAGTCGCGGCGGTCGAGCACGGCCGAAACCCCGCCCTGGGCATACAGGGTGGCGCCCTCCTGCAAGGGTCCCTTCGAGAGCACCGCGACCTCGGCGTGCTCCGCCAACTGGAGCGCGACGCCGAGCCCCGATGCGCCGCTGCCGATCACCAGGACATCGTACCGGTGCTGTCTGACCATCCTAGAACCCGTGCCGAGGACTCCCGAGGGGGTGAGGCCGTGTCGCATGGCGCCGCCGGAACGTCACGGCCGCGGGCTATAATGGATTGTCGGCAAGTGCCGCTCCCCTGCGAACTCGGCCTGCACACGACGGTCTACTAGGCAAGAGTGGCGCCGCAACAATAATACAGGGAGAATGCCCCGGATGGGCGACACCGGCGCAGATTCGCAGCTTGTCGAGCGGGTGCAGCGCGGCGACAAGAAGGCCTTCGATCTACTGGTCCTGAAGTACCAGCACAGGATTTTGAAGTTGATTTCACGCTATGTGCGAGATCCCAGCGACGCCATGGACGTGGCCCAGGACGCATTCCTGAAGGCCTATCGGTCTCTGCCGAACTTCCGCGGCGACAGCGCGTTTTACACCTGGATCTACCGGATCGCCGTCAACACCGCCAAGAACCACCTGGTGGCGCAGTCACGTCGCCCGCTCGAGACCGACGCTACCGGGATGGACGGCGAAGCCATCGAGCCCGCGGCCCTGCTGAAGGATTACGCGACGCCGGAGAACTATTTGATCACGGAGCAGATCCAGGAAGCGATCGTAACGGCCATCGACCAGCTTCCGGAGGACCTCCGGACCGCGATCACACTGCGCGAGATCGAAGGACTCAGCTACGAGGAGATCGCCCTGGTCATGACTTGCCCGATCGGCACCGTCCGATCGCGGATCTTCCGGGCCCGCGAGGCCATCGACCATCGATTGAAACCCTATTTGGAGTGACGGACCGGTATGCGCCAGGACACCCTCGAACAGTTGTCGTCCTTCATGGACGGAGAGCTTTCCGATCGAGATCACAGGACGCTAGTGGAGGCGTGTGTGAACGATGATGGCCTGCGGGAGAAATGGGCCCGCTATCACTTGATTGGGACTACGCTGCGCGCCGGCCTGCCCGAGACCCTGCCGCGGGGTCTCCCCGACCGGGTCGCCCTCGCGCTGGACGACGAGCCGGCGATCCTGGTCGGGCGGCGGCCGCGGGTGCGGGTCGGGCCGGCGTTAGGGTTGGCCATGGCGGCCTCCGTCGCCGGGTTCACGTTCTACAAGCTGGGTGACTGGTCCCCGAACGCTCGCGAGCCCCGCCTGGCGTCGCAGGGCTCATCGCCAACCGCTGACCCGGGACGGCACCGGCTGACGGAGGACATCCCCCATGCAGCGGTCCTTTGGGGTGGCGAGCGCCATGATCCCCCCGCGCGCCTAACCACCTATCTCTTGATGCACAACCAGTATGACGGGAGCCTGAGCGGCCCCGAGGTGTCACCGTCCGAGGTATCGCCGTACTTCACGACGGTCGTTCATGACCCGAATCCCTAGCCCGCACCGGTCGGTGCAGTGCTTGTGGCTCGCGCTCCTGACCGGGGTCGTCGGGCCCGCCGCCGCGGTGGAATCCGGCGCACAGGCGCGCATGCTCCTCACCAAGATGTCCGAGGCCACGCGTAGCTTGAGCTACCACGGGACCTTCGTGTCGATCCGTGGCAGCCGCGTGGCCATGATGCGCATCGTCCACCGGGGCGATGCGGGCGGCGAACGGGAGCGTCTGATCTCTCTCATGGGTCCCGCCAAGGAGGTGATCCGCCGCAATGACGAGGTGACCTGCATCTTTCCTCGCGACCGCGCGGTCGTCGTCGACAAGCGCCCGCCGCGCCAGATCCTCGGCGCCACGCTGTCGCGGCCGGTGGAAACCCTCGCTGCGTACTATGACTTTTCCGTCCTGGGCGGGGACCGCATCGCGGGCCGTCCGGCCTCGGTGCTCGGCATCGTGCCCAAGGCCCCGGATCGCTACGGTTATCGCCTGTGGGTGGACTCGGAGTCCGATCTGCTGCTCAAGTCGGAGGTGATTGACGGCGGCGGGGAGGTCGTGGAGCAGATCCTCTTCACGGACCTCAAGGTCCGTTCGAGTATCCCCGAGGCCTGGCTCGAGGCCGGGATCAGCGGCCAGGGTTACAGCTGGTACACCGGGGCCAAACGCACCGCTGCGGCCCTATCCAGCGGCCAGTTGCCCAGGGGTCAATGGCAGGTCCGGTGGATCCCGCCTGGCTTCATGATGCAGGAGGATCAAGCCCGTGCCATGGCGGACGGGAGCGAACCGGTCAAGCATGCGGTATACTCGGACGGCCTCGCGTCCGTATCAGTTTTCACCGAGAAGGCCACCGAGGCGACAGAGCGCATCGAAGGCCATTCGTCGATGGGGGCCCTGAATTCGTACAGCACCTGGGCCGACGGTTATCAGGTCACGGTGCTCGGGGAGGTGCCCGCGACCACCGTGCGACAAATCGCGGCTTCGGTTGCCTTAGTGCCGGCTCGACCGTGACCCGTGCCGAGCACGGGCGGAGTCCGGCGAGAACTGCTTTACTTCTTTTTGGCCTAGCGGCTGTCCCGATATCCCGGCCCTGTGGGCCTCGAGCACGACTAGCGTGGAGTGAGAGGGTAGTCATGGTGTTGGTACAGTGCATACGCACGGCCCTGGTCGCTGTGCTATTGGTCGTGGGCTGGCAGTGGCCCTCGATAGCGGAGGCGCGGGAGCTCCCCGACTTCGTACAATTGGCGGAGGACAACAGCCCCGCGGTCGTCAACATCGGGACCAGCGTCAAGAACGATGCGAAGGAGCCGGCACCCCAGCTCCAGATCCCCGACGTCCCCGAGGACAGCCCGCTGCACGACTTCTTCAAGAAGTTCTTCGGTGAAGGCATGGAGGGGCCCGACCTCACGCCGCGATCCTCGCTCGGCTCCGGGTTTATCATCTCCAACGACGGCTATATCATTTCCAACTTTCACGTGGTCAAGGATGCCGACGAGATCATCGTGCGTTTGAGCGATCGGCGCGAATTCGTCGCCAAGGTCATCGGCAGTGACGAGCGCAGCGACCTCGCGGTCCTCAAGATCGACGCCGAGGATCTGCCGGTGGTGCGCCTCGGGCGCGCCACCGATCTCAAGGTCGGTGAATGGGTCCTGGCGATCGGGTCTCCGTTCGGCTTCGATCACTCGGTGACGGCCGGGATCGTGAGCGCCAAGGGCAGGGCCCTGCCCAACGAGAACTACGTGCCGTTCATCCAGACCGACGTGGCCATCAACCCCGGCAACTCGGGCGGGCCGCTCTTCAATCTCCATGGAGAGGTTGTCGGGGTCAATTCCCAGATCTACAGCCGCACCGGCGGGTTCATGGGCCTGTCGTTCGCCATACCGGTCGAGGTGGTGATGAGCGTCTACCACCAGATCCGGGACAAGGGAAAGGTCTCGCGCGGCTGGTTGGGCGTGTTGATACAAGAGGTCACGCGGGAGTTGGCGGAGTCCTTCGGCATGGACAAGCCCCATGGCGCACTGGTCGCGAAGGTGCTCCCGGACAGCCCCGCCGCCGCCGCCGGGATCAAGCCGGGCGATGTGGTCGTGGATTTCAACGGGGTCGAGATCGACCTCTCGTCCGATCTGCCGCCGCTCGTCGGCGGCACCGAGGTCGGGAAAAAGATACCAGTCGAGATCGTACGCGACGGTAAGTCTTTGAAGCTGGATCTCGAGATCGGCGAGCTCCCGCCCGAGCGGGAGCTCAAACACGCCTCGTCGGACAAGGCCGACACCGCCACCGACAACCGGCTCAAGATCGCCGTCAAGGACCTCACCGATAAGCAGCGGGAGGAACTGGAACTGGCCGGCCATGGGGTCGTGGTCGAGCGCGTCCAGCAGGGCCCCGCGCGCCGCGCCGGCATCCGCAAGGGCGACATCGTGACCATGATCGATGACGAGCGGGTCAAAGACGCCAAGCACTTCAAGGAACTGGTCGAGGCCCTCCCGGCCGGCAAATCCGTGCCGATCCTGGTGCAACGGGCCGGCCAGCCCATCTTTCTGGCCATCAAGGTCCCGGCCCAGTAAGGGGCGAGAATCGAGGGCCCTGGGGCGCGGCGCTCGAATAGGGCCTGGCGTCGCGCCCAGGAAAAGCATCCTTTGGTCGGGACCGGGCCAGCGGTTACAATTATGCCCCGACGGGGTGTCCCGATCGGCGCCCCGATCGGCAGCCCTTGCCATGCCCAGGATCACCGACCATCAACTTGCCCGTTCCCATGCCCGCGACTATTTCATCTCGAGGCGGCGCGTTTGCGTAGCCGCGTTTCCCATCTCCGCAGCTATTGAGCATGGAGCGGATCCGTAATTTCTCCATCATCGCCCACATCGATCACGGTAAATCCACTCTCGCCGATCGCTTCATCCAAATGTGCGGGGGGTTGACCGAGCGGGAGATGGCGAACCAGGTCCTGGACTCCATGGATATCGAACGGGAGCGCGGGATCACCATCAAGGCGCAGAGTGTGACCCTGGGCTTTGAGGCCGACGACGGCGTGACCTACGAGCTCAATTTCATCGACACGCCGGGGCATGTGGACTTCAGCTACGAGGTCTCGCGTTCGCTCGCGGCCTGCGATGGGGCGCTCTTGGTCGTCGATGCCGGACAGGGGGTGGAGGCGCAGACGGTGGCGAACTGTCACACCGCCGCCCTGCAGCATCTCGAGATCATTCCGGTCATCAACAAGATCGACCTCCCGACCGCCGATCCTGCTCGAGTGGCGCGCGAGATCGAGGACATCATCGGAATCGATGCCGAGAACGCGGCCAAGGTCAGTGCCAAGACCGGCCAGGGGGTGCGCGAGCTGCTCTGCGAGGTCGTGCGGCGTGTGCCGCCACCGACGGGCGATCCCACGGGATCGCTCAAGGCGCTCATCATCGATTCGTGGTTCGATAACTACCTCGGCGTGGTCTCTCTGGTGCGCGTCTTCGACGGTAGCCTGAGACAAGGCGCCAAGATCCGCGTGATGTCCACGGGCAGGGATTTCCAGACCGACCAGGTCGGTATATTCACGCCCAAGCGCGTGCCGCGCCGGGTCCTCGAAGCCGGCGAGGTGGGTTATGTCGTCGCCGGCATCAAAGACATCGACGGCGCCCCCGTGGGCGACACCCTGACCGATGCGGTGCGCCCGGCGCAAACGCCCCTGCCCGGGTTCACGGCCGTCAAACCCAATGTGTTCGCCGGTCTGTATCCGGTCGATTCCAGCGACTACGAGGCCTTCCGGGATGCGCTCTCGAAGCTGCGTCTCAACGATGCCTCGCTGCGTTTCGAGCCCGAGACCTCGGAGGCCCTGGGGTTCGGTTTTCGCTGTGGTTTCCTGGGTCTCCTGCACATGGAGATCGTCCAGGAACGGCTGGAGCGCGAGTACAATCTCAACCTCATTACCACGGCCCCGACCGTCGTCTACGAGGTGCTGACGACGCGCGGTGAGGTGCTCCGGATCGACAACCCGGCGCGCCTCCCGGCGCACAACACCATCGCCGAGACGCGCGAGCCGATCATAGAAGTCGATATCCTGGTGCCGCCGGAATACGTGGGTAACGTCATCACCCTGTGTGTCGAGCGCCGTGGGCTGCAAAAACGCCTCCAGTACCTGGGCCGCCAGGTGGCGTTGAGCTACGAGTTGCCGATGAGCGAGATGGTGCTCGATTTCTTCGACCGCTTGAAATCGGTCACGCGCGGCTACGGATCACTCGACTATACGTTCCGGCGCTTCCAGTCCGCGCGGCTGGTCAAGCTAGATGTCTTGATCAACGGGGATCGGGTCGATGCCCTGTCCTCGATCGTGCACCATGCCGAGGCCCAGAGGCGTGGCCGCAGCCTGGCGGAGAAGATGAAGGAATTGATTCCGAGGCAGCAATTCGAGGTCGCGATCCAGGCGGTGATCGGGTCGCAGGTGGTGGCGCGTGAGACCGTGAAACCCGTGCGCAAGAACGTCACGGCGAAGTGCTATGGGGGCGATGTGACGCGCAAGAGGAAGTTGCTCGAGAAGCAGAAGGTGGGGAAAAAACGCATGAAACAGTTCGGAACCGTCGAGATCCCACAAGAGGCATTTATGGCCGTGCTTATGGTGGGAAAGCAGAAATGAACATTGACTTCGCGGTGGTCCTGGTTCTCCTGGTCGGGACCAGCGGTGTCATTTGCCTGTTCGATGTGGTATTCCTGGCGCCCGGGCGCCGTGGCGGCGTGGTCGGGAAAACCAGCGACCTGCCCGAAGGGGAGCCGAAACGTCCCGTCATCGTCGAATACGCCCGGTCGTTCTTTCCGATATTCCTGATCGTATTGCTGTTGCGCTCGTTTCTTGTCGAGCCCTTCAGGATCCCGTCGGGGTCGATGATCCCGACCCTGCTCATCGGGGATTTCATCCTGGTCAACAAGTTCACCTATGGGATCCGCCTGCCGGTCTTGAACGTCAAGGTGTTCGAACTGGGATCCCCGAAGCGCGGGGATGTGGTAGTGTTCCGCTACCCCGAGGACCCCTCGACGCCCTTCATCAAACGCGTGGTCGGGTTGCCCGGTGATCGTATCGGCTATGTAGACAAGACCCTCCGGATCAACGGAGAGCCGGTCGAGCAGGCGCCGCGCGGCGTTTACGACGATGGCGGGTCCGGCGCACAGGCCGATCTCCTGTACGAGACCCTGGGCACGGTCGTCCATCCGATCCTGATTGAACCGGAGCGGTCCTCTCTCGACAGCGAGGTCGTGGTCCCGGAGGCCCACTACTTCGTGATGGGGGATAACCGGGACAACAGCCGTGACAGCCGTTCCTGGGGCACGGTACCCGATGATCACCTGATCGGGAAGGCGTTCTTGATCTGGATGAACTGGGACAGCGAGAATACGGGTATCAGATGGACGCGCATCGGTCGCTATATCGATTGACTCCATCTCTGCAATCGGAGAAAAACCATGCTAGCTCGGATCCCCTGTTACCAGCGCGGGTTTACGTTGCTCGGTTTCTTGGCTGTCTGCATTCTGGTCGGCTTCGCGGCGCTCGTCGTCATGAAGCTCTTCCCCCTGTATAACGAGAGCTTCAAGGTCCGCGCCGCGCTGGAGGCCATCGCCAGCCAGCCGGAGATCGCCCAGAAGACCGCCTACGAGATCCGCACCCTGGTCATGCGTAACTTCGATGTCTCCGACGTCGATCGCTTCACCGACGCCACACTCAGGAACGCCTTGAGCGTGAAACGCGACCCGAGTGGCAAGCAGCGGCTGGTGCGCATGGCCTATGAGGCGCGCGGCCCCTTGTTCGGTGGCCTCGATGTCGTGCTCAAGATCGATGAGAGCATCACCATCGCCGGTGCCGCCACCGAGTGATCCGGTACCGAGTGCGCCGGCACGCGACTTCTCCGCGCGTCTCGGCCACCGGTTCCGCGACGCGGCATTGCTGCGCGCCGCGCTGACCCACAGCAGCGCCGGCGAGGTCGATAACGAGCGCCTGGAGTTCTTGGGAGATGCGGTGCTCGCCCTGCTCGTCGCCGAAACGCTGTACGCTCGCTTCCCAGGCGCCAATGAAGGGCAACTGAGCCGCCTGCGCGCCTCGCTGGTCAAACGTGAAACCTTGGCCCGGCTGGCCCGAAGCCTCTTGCTGGGACCACAGCTCATTCTCGGCGAGGGTGAAAAGAGGAGCGGCGGGGCGGAGCGCGACTCGAATCTCGCGAATGCCTTGGAGGCCGTTATCGGGGCTGTTTTCCTGGATGGGGGGATAGAGGCGTGTCGCACCGAGGTGCTCCCCTGGTTTACGGGGACCTTGAAGAGCCTCGTCCGCGACGGCCTTCGCAAGGATCCGAAGACCGAGCTCCAAGAGAACCTCCAATCCCGCCACCTGCCGGTCCCGAACTACGACGTTACCGAGGTCGCGGGTCCGCCGCACCGTCGGGTGTTTACGGTCAGTTGCACCAGCGAGGCGCTGGAGGTCCCCGTGGCCGGCCACGGGAGCAGTCGCAGGCGTGCGGAACAAGCCGCCGCGCAGGGCGCGCTCGCGCTGTTGACGGGCCGCGGCGTCGGTCGCAAGATCCCGGAGGAATAGGGTTGGATCATCCGGGAGCGTCGCCTCTGGCCGGGATCGGGCGTTGTGGTCTGGTCGCCATCGTAGGCCGGCCCAATGTCGGGAAATCCACGCTCCTGAACCGCGTGCTGGGACAAAAGCTCAGCATCACCTCACGCAAGCCCCAAACTACCCGCTACGCCATCCTCGGGATCAAGACCAGCGGAAACGATCAGGCGGTCTACATCGATACCCCCGGTCTCTGCGGGGCGGAAGGGCGGGCCCTCAATCATGCGCTCTACCGTGCGGCCTGCCGGGCCATCGACGAGGTCCACGTGCTGGTCGTCCTGATCGAGGCGCTGCGCTGGACCGAGACCGACCAGTATGTCCTCACGCGGATCCGGGACCACGGCCGGCAGGTGATCCTCGCCATCAACAAGGTCGATAGGGTCGGCGACAAACGCCTGCTCTTGCCGTTCCTCGATCAGGTCGGTGGATTGATGGACTTCGCGGAGGTGATACCGATCTCGAGTGCCAAGGGCGACAACATCGCGGCGTTCGAAGAGGCGGTGGTGCGCCTGCTGCCCGAGGGCACGCCCCTCTACCCGGACGACCAGTTGACCGACCGCAGCGAGGGCTTCTTCGCGGCGGAGTTGATCCGTGAGAAGCTCCTGAGGACGCTTGGTGCCGAGGTGCCGCATCGCCTGTCGGTCGTGATCGACGAGTTCGAATGCGCACAGGACCTGGACCGAATCTGTGCCACGATCTGGGTCGAGCGCAGCGGGCAGAAGCGTATCGTCATCGGTCAGGGCGGCGCCGTGCTCAAACGCGTGGGCGAGGAGGCGCGGCGGGACATGGAGCGCATGTTCGGCCGCAAGGTGTTTCTGCGGACTTGGGTGAAGGTCAAAGAGCGCTGGTCCGATGATGTGCGCGCCTTGCAGCGACTGGGTCTCTGCGATTGAGAGCTTGTGAAAAATCTGCTGCGCTCGGGATCTCGCGTTCCGGCGGTGCTCGGAATCCTCATGTATTTCAATATACACTCCGGTTCCTGCGCTCCGG
>JBQTJM010000308.1:0-6878 GCA_052387115.1 Gammaproteobacteria bacterium
GAGAAAAGCCCTGAAAGAGGACCTGAAGAGCTATTTCGAGGATTCGTGAAACCCCGCGGGGTCCCGGTCGACGCCGTATGGCGGTGCGCAAACGGCCGACCCTGGCGGAATCAGCGGACCGCCATGCCTTGTACGAGGCCTCGGTGCAGTGCGCCGAGACCGAGGTCGATTTCGTGGACGAGACCTTCCGCCGGCTCCGCGGGCGGCGCGCGCGGAGCCTGCGCGAGGACTTCTGCGGAACGGCGAAGGTGGCCTGTGAATGGGTGCGCCGGGGCCGGCGCCGCACCGCCATCGGCGTGGACCGGGACCCCGCGGTCCTGGCCTGGGGACGACAGCACAACGTCGCCGCCCTGCCGCGCGGGGCCGCGCGCCGGGTCACATTGGTCGAAGGCGATGTCCTGACGGTGCGCCTTACCCCCGTGGACCTCGTGCTCGCCATGAACTTCAGTTACTGGGTCTTCAAGGAGCGCGGGCGCTTGCGCCGGTATTTCCGCCGCGCTCACGGGGCGCTCGCGCCCGGCGGCATCCTGTACCTCGACGCTTACGGCGGCTACGAGGCCTTCAAGGTCCTCAAGGAGCGCACTCCCTACCGCGGTTACACCTATGTCTGGCACCAGGCGGCCTATGACCCGATCTCCGGGGACACGCTCTGTCACATCGATTTCAAATTCGACGACGGCTCCCGGCTACCACGGGCCTTCAGCTACGACTGGCGGCTGTGGACCCTGCCCGAGCTCCGCGAGGTCCTGGCCGAGGCCGGGTTCCGGCGCTCCACGGTGTATTGGCAGGGCAGCGACGAGCATACCGGCGCGGGGGACGGCGTGTTCCTGCCGGTGGAGAAGGGCGAGCCGGACGCCGGCTGGATCGCCTATCTCGTGGCGGAGAAGTGAGATGGCCAAAAAAAAATCGGCCGCCCTTGGGAAGTCGGGCCAACCGAAACACCCTCTCTCCACCCCGCCTGGACCACCCAACCTCCGGTAGAACCGTGTTGAGGCGCTTATCTTTCCATCGGCTCGGGCTGACCGGATCCCCTCATCTTGGGGGATTGTAGAATCGTGTTGAAACTCCTATGGTCCCGAGCGTGGTATACATGGACGTATCGCTGTAAGCTCCTAAGGACGGAATGGCTTGCCTCAACCGGTCCGGGCAGGTGGTGCTCACACTGAAGACACCCTATCGGGATGGCACGACTCATATCGTGATGTCACCGCTGGAATTCATGCAACGACTCGCCGCGCTTGGTTCCCCGTCCGCGGTTGCATCTGATCCGCTTCCATGGCGTGCTCGCGCCCAACGCCAGGCTACGTCCCGAGATCATTCCATCCTTCGGGCGCCAAGCAGGCAACATCCCTGTGCCTGGTTTTCCGAACGTGCCGGTCAACGCCAATACCCCCTCAGCGGACCACGCTGAGGTGCCCCCTCCCGCGGCGCCTGCCCCCATGAGCTGGGCCCGGCTGCTCACAGAACCGCCGGGAGCGGTTTTGAACGGCGAACGCCGGCCCGAAGGGCGAAAGCCAGGGAGGGCTTTCGTAAACGAGTGTTCGAGATCGACATCGAGCAATGCCCCCAGTGCGGTGGCACCTTGAAGATCATCGCCGCCATCGAGCATCCCGCCGTGATCGCCAAGATCCTCACCCATCTCGGTTTGCCCGCCTGAGCACCGCCCCGAGCAGCGGCCAGGGCCTTCGATCGATTCCAACCGGCCTGATCCCCCACCGATCCCCGCTCCCATCCGGTTCAGCCCCTGAGCCGACCCTCCCTCTGGCACCTCGCTCGCCAAGACGCCAAAACGCCCCGAAACATAGCGCCTCGGGCCGAGGAAGGGTGCCGATGCGGGCCGCGAGATCCTTTGAGCTCCACCCACGTCGTCTGAGCTCGACCGCCAATGGCGTGTCTGATCAGTCGTCCACTGTAACGGCGAGCGCTGTGTGTGCGTGTCGGCATTGAGTACGATGATCGGTTGCGCCTAATCTGACTGACCGGCCCGTTCAACGCCTCTCGCCGGTCGGCGCTCCGAAGAGTTCTCTCTTGCAATTACCTGTACCGGCCTATGAGACCGACCTACGCGAGCCATCGCAGGCGCGGTGGCTCCGCTCCACCCACGCCCTGCACTCGGTTCGTGTAAGCATTAGCGTAGCGAAATCGCGCTGGCCTCCTATACTTCCCATTATGCTACAGACCTGCTGGCCGGTTGTCGTGCTGTTGGCACTTATCGGGTGTTCATCGCCGGACACCGGGAACGGCACATCCCCGCCAGCCGCGAACATCGTGCCCGACGGTGACGCGGTCGGTGACGAACCCGTCGATCCGGCCGTTGAAGCCGAACAACGCAAGCTTGCGCAGCTGAACGATTTGGGCGTGGATCTGCTTTCCATATCCATATCAAGCCCGGCCGAACTGGAAGGAGCGAGCCTGCGCACTCCGGGCGCGGGCGGCGCCCCGTTCCTCGCGACGGTCACCGCGAAACTGCTCATCGGACTCCGGGACGCGGACTATGTCCTGGTGTTCGATCCGGGGCGGACCGAGCCCCTGGTTCCTAATCTGCGTGGCACGGAGGGCGCCCCGCTGATCGCCATCCAACGCATCGATCGAGCCGTTCCGACCTGCACCACATGGGTATCCACCGCGGCGCAGCCCGGCGAGGATCTAATCGGCTATGGCCGACGCATCGGCACGGCGACCGATGGAATCTGCGGCGGCATAGCGGCGATGCACTCGTTCCTGCAGCTCGGCGCGGTCCGACGAGAGGACGTCGTGGACGGCGCAAACTTCAAGGAGGGACCGCTGCGGGTAGTCCAGGGCAGCAACCGCAAGCAGATGACCCCGGCCCGGCTGCGCAAGCTGCACGAGGCGGTGGGCGCCACGACTTGCCAAATGCCCGGAGGCGCGGGATTCGCTACCAACAACCGTGGGGCGTTGGAACGTTTTAACAGCGAGCTGAACGGCTTTCTCAACGACCCGAACAATACCTGGGACTGCACCCTGTTCGTACGAACCCGACGCGACGGCAAGGACGTGCTTGCCCATTTTGAGCACGTGGTGTCGGTATCTACGAGTGGAGGAAAGACGTCGATCGGCACGGCCAACGGCTTCGACCAGGGCAACCAGACGGACCAAGTACCCGTCAACCCCGGCCAGAACACCTGGACCAGCGAACCCGGCAGCAACCCCCCGTTCTCGCTCACGGGCAGCACCGGTGCGAACGGAGGCGATCTGGTGCGCGGCACTCCCAACGTCGGGTTGGTGAACTACCTGTGCTGCCGGCGGCCGTGAATGCGCGCCAACGGCGCGATGGTCTTAAGGAAACTCCGGATAAAGGATTGCACACCGAATCAAGCGTGCTTTATTTGTCGAAGACCATTATCAGGTATGCGAGGAAAAGCAGCATGTGCAGAGGAGGACGTTCGTGCGGTCGATGCTGAAGGTCAGCATGTTCATCGCCAAGGACAGCAACAACAGCGTCCTGTCCGCAGCATCGAGACCGAGGATAATCGTCTTACCGGTGATAAACCCAACCGTAAGCACCGCGGGTAATAGTCAAACTGATCGCGGCCAAGACACACGCCCGTCTATCGGCTTCGTTCCTGGGCCGCGAGAAGACACTGTAGAGTTCCTTGATCGGCCGCCTCTTCATATCTTCGTCAAAGATAACGGCGCTGGAGCCTCCAACCTCGTCCTCATCTGGTTCGAAACCGGTCGGCTCGTGGTTGTCGTCGCGACTCACCGTTTCTTTCCGTCCTTGTCCCATACTGGTCGCACCGGGTGCTGATTCTTCTTCAGGGGTGGGGGCGTAGCCCGCAAGAAGTATAGCAGCGCTGGCTAGAGCGATCAAAGGGCGATACAGGTCTTTCCTCCTCGGGCGATTCGATGAACGCGCTGAACACGCGAAAATAACGGCGTCCGATCGCCCAGATCGCTTGCGTCGCCCCACGGCGCGCTACGGTAGTGGAGCGTCGCAATTGCGCTAGCGACAGATCCAGCGACAGCACCTGTCGGTCATCCTATCGCACGTATTTGATCCGGAAGCTGGCCACCACCCGCTTCAAACCACTTCAGCCAAAGCGACTTATCCCCTCCGGCGACGAGCTCGTTCGGCAATGTGGCGCTCAACGGCACCGGCTGCGCCAGGATTGAACGCAGCGCATCCTGAATCACATCGTCCACGATCCAAGACTCGTCCGCGATGGCGGCCGAAACGTTAACCGGCGAGGACGCCGGAAACCGGCCCAACGCTTCGATTAAGGGTCTGACCGCTCGCAGATCGCGCAGGTTACGCAGAGCCTCGGACAGGACGACCGTCTCAAACGGCGTGGCTTTGACCAAATAGTTCGCGGATTTGGCACCCAGACCAGGTGTCGTCAGTAGCTGTTGAAAGCCCGCACTGCTCGACAGTTGCAGAAGCGTGAGCGGCCCCGTCTCCAGGTCGGCAACGATTGAACTGACAAGTTCGAGATCCGCGTCGCTGAATGCTAGGAAATCCTCTTCGTCAAGATCAGGTACGAATGCGATTGGACTCGAGGTCGTCGTGTCGGTCGTGCCCGCCCAATCTTTCTGAGGGCCGCACTTCTGGTAGTTGTACACGTAGGTGTATTGCGTCTTCTTCGTCAGAGGCTGACCCACGAGGCTGCCTTCACCCGGTTTGTCCGGGTCTTTGTGCTGTATGATACCGGGCACCGTCGCCTTCTTGTCCGTAACGACGACCTCGGACAAGGCAATCCCCGGCCGGTCAGGTGGCGTTTTGAGTGTCTCCAGCGGTATTTGGCCTTTCGGATTCGAGTCCTTGGTCTTCTGAAGCCACACGCTGCCCGTAATCGTAATGCGGATCTTCTCGCCTGCGTTGTAGGCGGGATCGACGTGCCCGAACGCGTGATGAAAGTCGTAAATCGGCACAGGCGGATTTGCAAATGGCCCGAAGTTCTCGATAAGTGGTTGTGGATAGTTGTACATGTCCGGCTTGTTGCGCAGCAGCGGACCGGCGCAATCGAAGACCTCTGACTTCATCGAGACTTCAAGAATCAGATCGCCGCCGGGGTTTGTCGCATTCGGCGGAAGTGCAAAACAAACTCCCGTCGTGAACCCCCATCGGCCAGAGGCCTCGTCGGTAAAGGTGACTTTGATCATTGTCGTCTCCGTGGGACCTCCAAACGTCCCATCTGAGGGGTAGTAGGGATTTCAAACGCCCCTTTTTCGTTAAGAGGCACGGTACTGCTAGGCTCGTGGGCTGTCAAGCCGCGAGATGGACCCGCACCACCCCGCCGAGCGAGCACTCATCGGTCTGGCGCACCGGCCTTCGATCGTCATCGCCGACGAGCCGACCGCCTCCCTCGACCCCATCACCGCGCGTCGCGTCCTCGCCGCGGTGATGGATACTGGTCAAGGAGCTGGGCGTCACCCTCATCACCGCGAGCCATGACTGGGCGCAGGTCAACAAGCTCGACTTCCGCAGCCTCCATCAGGAGTCGCGCGAGCGCAAGGGCGGGAGCGTCGTGGAATCGTTTTTCCGGGATTGAGCGCGATGGCGGAGTGGCACGATGTGGCGCGCCTGGCGTTTCGCGATTAGTCGTCGATGTCGCGAGCGAAAGGGCGTTTCCGCGGCCCGCGGTGTTCGCGTCGCTCGAGGTCCTCATGGCGGCCGAGGCGTTTCGCGACGGTCGGGCGGTGGCCGCCCTGGGCTGGAGCGGCGACCCGCCGCTGGCCGAGGAGCGGGTGTTCCCCTCGTTTCGGCTCTATGCCCGGACCATCTACGAGGTCGCCGGCCTCGCCTCGGTGCTCACGGAGGCCGGGCAGAGAGTCAAGACCTCGGCCGCCGAGATAGAGACCGTGGCGGCCATCGATCGCAATCTCGGGCTCTTGTTCTGGGTCATCGCCGCCGCCGGGATGGCGGGTTATTCCCTGTCGCTCGGCGCGAGCCTGTGGGCCAACACCGATCGCAAGCGCCGCGAGCTGTCGGTCCTGCGCCTGCTCGGGTTTCGCGGCGGGGGGGATCATGCTCTACCCGAGCTTCCACGCGCTGTTCACCGCGGTCCTCGGGTGGCTCGGCGCGGTGTTCGTGTACCTGCTCCTCGAACAGATCATCAACCGCATGTTGGCGGCCGATCTCGCGACCGGGCAGTCCATCTGTTTTCTCATGCCTCGGCACTTCCTCGCGGCCTTGTTCCTGACCTTGATCGCGAGCCTCCTCGGCGCCGTGCTCGGCGGCGTCCGCGCCGCGCGGATCGAGCCGTCGGATGGGTTGCGGGAGGTTTGATGGACACCTGAGCGTCGACATCGGGATCGCATTCGACGCAAAGCTACCCGCGGGCCGAGCCGGATCGTGGCGATCTTGGGCAATGGGGAGCCGCTTTTCGTGCGGTAGCACAACAGCGGACGGCTCCCGGCTACCACGGGCCTTCAGCTACGACTGGCGGCTGTGGACCCTGCCCGAGCGCCGCGAGGTCCTGGCCGAGGCCGGGTTCCGGCGCTCCACGGTGTATTGGCAGGGCAGCGACGAGCACGCCGGCGCGGGGGACGGCGTGTTCCTGCCGGTGGAGAAGGGCGAGCCGGACGCCGGCTGGATCGCCTATCTCGTGGCGGAGAAGTGAGATCGCCAAAAAAAATCGGCCGCCCTTGGGAAGTCGGGCCAACCGAAACACCCTCTCTCCACCCCGCCTGGACCACCCAACCTCCGGTAGAACCCGCCCCGCTGCGCAAGGGCCTAGCCACGACCACGAGCCGCCCTCATGGCTTGAAAGACCTGGACGGTCCCACACTACCCTCGAGAAAAGCCCTGAAAGAGGACCTGAAGAGCTATTTCGAGGATTCGTGAAACCCCGCGGGGTCCCGGTCGACGCCGTATGGCGGTGCGCAAACGGCCGACCCTGGCGGAATCAGCGGACCGC
>JBQTJM010000309.1:0-2328 GCA_052387115.1 Gammaproteobacteria bacterium
GGCACACGACGCCCTCGGTCTGGCGCGCGAGGTCCTCGCGGGTGAAGGACTTCATGGCCGCGCCCCGGCTCATGCGCCGGCCGGCGCCGTGGGCGCAGGACTGGAAGCTGTCCGCGGCGCCCTTGCCACGCACGATGTAGGACTTCTGGCCCATGCTGCCAGGGATGATCCCGAGATCGCCGCACCTAGCCCGGATGGCGCCCTTGCGGGTCACCCACACGTCGGCGCCGAAATGGTGCTCGCGCTCGACATAGTTGTGGTGGCAGTTCACCGCCTCCGAGGTGACCTCAAAGGGCGGCAGGTGCCTCCGTAGAGCCGCTAGGATGAGCTTCATCATCGCCTCGCGGTTTTGTGCCGCGTAGGCCTGTGCCCAGCCCACGGCCTCGATGTAGTCCTCGAAGTGCTCGCTGCCCTCCGAGAGATAGGCGAGATCGCGGTCCGGGAGTTGGATGAACCAGCGCTCCATGTCGCGACGGGCGAGATCGATGAAATAGGTGCCGATGGCATTGCCGATCCCACGGCTGCCCGAGTGCAGCATCACCCACACCCGCCCGTCCTCGTCGAGACAGATCTCGATGAAGTGATTGCCGCCCCCGAGGGTCCCCATCTGCAGGACCCAGCTCGTGGACTTGCCGCAGGCCTTCCGGATCCCCGGGTGTTTTTCGAGGATACCACGGAGCCCAGCCTCGAACGGCCGTGCCGCCTCGCCGGCCGCCCGCTCCTCGCGGTGTTGGCCGCGGCCGACCGGTACATCGCGGCCGATCTGATGGAACACGAGTCTAAGGCGTTTCTCATCGAGCGCATCGGCCGCGAGCGAGAGGCGCGCGGCCATCATGCCGCAGCCGATGTCCACCCCCACCGCCGCCGGGATGATGGCGCGGCGGGTGGCGATCACCGACCCGATCGTGGCCCCGATCCCGGTATGCACATCCGGCATCGCCGCGACATGGTGATGCACGAAGGGCAAGGTCGCGATGTTCAGGAGCTGTTGGCGCGCCGCGCCCTCGATCTCGTTGGTATAGACCTTGACCGGGACGCGGCCTTCGGTGAGGACTTGCTTAACGGGCATGATCCTGATTGTAGATCACAAACAACGAACGAGAACGGTCTTGATCCGACCTGGCGTCGCAAAGGATCTCTCATCGCTGCGCACATGCGTGCATTGCAAAAAGGGGGAGGACCTGCGCCCGTTGATACGCCGGGCCGGTTGTCCCAGATCGGCCGCCGGCGCGGCAGGGTCAGCCCGGCGTGACGGTGGGCAACACCCGGAACCATCTCATGCGCGATAACAACGCTTGACTCACCCACGATACTTAGCTAACGTACATAGCTAGCTGATCCTGGATGCAGGCCATGACCACTGTCAACGTGCACGAAGCCAAGACCAACCTCTCGCGCCTGCTGGAGGCCGCTACCGCGGGCGAGGAGATCATCATTGCCAGGGCCGGCAATCCCATCGCCAGGCTGGTCCCGATCGAGAAGCCGAAGCGCGAACCCGGACGCCTGAAAGGGCTGATCCAATGGTCCGATGCCTTTTTCGACCCATTGCCAGATGACCTTCTGGAAGCGATGGAAAATGGCTACCAGCATGATCCGTTGTGCCAGAAGTGAACCTCTTACTCGACACCCACGTGCTGATCTGGTGGCTGGGCGACCTCCCCATGCTCTCCGCAGGTGCCCGCGATGTGGTCACCGACCGGGAAAACGAGGCTTTCGTCAGCAGCGCTAGCGCCTTCGAAATCTCCACCAAATATCGTCTCGGTAAGTTACCCGTAGCCCCGGCTTTTGTCGACGGACTGGCTGAACACCTCCGCCGCGAAGGTTTCAGGCCCTTGGCGATCTCTCTGCCACACGCGCTCGCGGCAGGCCGCTTGCCCGGGCCGCACAAAGATCCCTTTGACCGCATACTGATCGCGCAGGCACGGCTTGAAGGCTTTACGGTGGTGACCTCCGACCCCATCTTTCAACGCTATCGCGTACCTGTGGTGTGGTAGCGGCTCGCGACCAAGAAAAAGCTATGGCCGGGGGCCAGCAACGCCTTTTAGGACTTGGGTGTAGCTCTGATACTGAGAGCTCAATGCACCGTTCGTTTAGGGAACAGCACGACGTTTCGGGGATCTCGACGATGCGTTGGTAGGTGCTGGACAACAACTTCCAGGCACGCGCGAAACGCTCGCTTTGGTGGAGGGCGCGCAGCGGCAAGATGGCCTGCCCCCCGGCATGGCGCCAACGCATTCCCGAACGTTTCATCCGTTGGGTCGCGAGGGTCTTGCACGCGGCTTCCACGACCCCTGAACCAATGGGGAGGTTCTGCGCTTGCGCCTTTGC
>JBQTJM010000310.1:0-3362 GCA_052387115.1 Gammaproteobacteria bacterium
GCCCGCTATTGCGAAGCTCATAGGCCGCTACGGCTGGTACGACGCCCGCCGAATGCGCGACGACCTCGGCTGGCGACCGCGGCCCCTGCACGAGACCCTCGCCGACACGGTGCGCTGGTTTCGGGAGCACCCGTAGCAGCGGAGACCGCTTTTCGTACCTGTTACCCCCCAATTCGGGGGGATGACGGTCGACCCTATATCACATTAGAGTCGATCCTTTTCGGCCGGCGGGCGACATGGATCGCACCGCCCGCCTTCGCCCGCGTGTCGTGAGGGGAGAGGCGCTCGGATGCACATCGGTGGGTTTTAGGGAGGACGGGGCAATGACTCATACAGGATCTCATCTTTCCCGCGTCTCTGTCGGCGCCGGGCTCGCGCTACTGGCGTTGGCGTTCGGTGTCGGCTGCACGCCCCCGCCCGCGCTCGACGCCAAGCCGGCCGAGGCGCAGACCGTTTCGCTCTACGAGCGTTTGGGCGGGCTTCCCGCCATCACGGCGGTGGTCGATGATTTCATCGAGCGCCTCAAGAAGGACCCGGTAGTCAAGGACCGTTTCGAAGCCTTCAACGAATCGCGGTTCCGGGAAAAGCTCATCGAGCAGCTGGGCGAGGTCTCCGGGGGTCCACAGCGATACACCGGCATCGATATGCTCACCCTCCACACCGGCATGGACATCACAGAGGAAGAGTTCAATGCGGTGGTCGGGGATTTCACGGCGAGCCTGAACGCGCTTCAAGTACCGGAGCGAGAGCAAGGTGAAACGCTGGCTGCGCTCGGTCAGCTCAAGGATCAGATAGTGGCGCGGCCCGTCTCGACCGAGGAACGCCTCGGCACGGTCGAGGCCTTGCTGGGCCGCATCGACACGAGGGTCGACGAGTTGCTGCGGCGCCTCCAATCCGATACCACGCCGCGCGCCTCGGCGCCGGCCCCCTCCCGGCGGATCGCGGCGAAGCCGGCTGCACCCGCGGCACCCCGGAGCGCCCAATCACCCCAGGGCGCCCAATCGAAGGTCAGCCAGCCGCCGGCACCTCAACGATGGACCGAGGCCGAACGCGACCTCGTACCCGAGCTCATCGCGCGCTATGAGAATGCCAGCCGTGCGCCCAGCGTCGGGAAACGTCGCGATCTCGTGGGTCGCCCCCTGGCCTACACGCGCTTCCTGCAGGACGACGGGGAGGTCCTGGACCTCGACGATCTACGCGGCACCAAGGTCGTCTTGATCATCATGCGAGGATTCGCCGGGGCCGTGTGCCTGCACTGCTCGACGCAGATGCTGGCCTTGGTGAAGAATCTGGGGGAGTTCGATCGCCGCGAGACGCGGGTCTTCGTGGTCTATCCGGGCGAGGCCGCTACCGTCCCGGTGTTCATGGAATCGGTGCGCACGCTCGATCCCAATTTCCGTCCTCCCTTTCGGATCCTGCTCGATGTGGACCTCGCTGCGGTGCGCGCGTTTTTGATCGAGGGCAGTCTCGCGAAACCCACGACCCTGATCGTCGATGAGAGCGGTATCGTGCGATGGGCCTACGTGGGCCAGCAGCCCTCCGACCGCCCTTCCATGGACCTGGTGCTGCGTCAGCTCGACCTGATCCCATCGGCTAGGCGCCTCCTCCCGCTACAAATCGATCAACGGAGGCCATGTGCTGCGCAATCGGAGGAGCGAGCGCAGATCACACGGTGGTAAAACGTTTCGTGCCTGATTCCAAACGACCAGGGCACCCTTCATCGACCGCGACGCCGTAGGACTACGAGGACCCCGCGCTGTCCAACCGCGCCGGTAACGCTGACAGCGAGCCATCCTCCTTCCCGCGG
This sequence comes from Gammaproteobacteria bacterium, assembly GCA_052387115.1. Classification (GTDB taxonomy): domain Bacteria; phylum Pseudomonadota; class Gammaproteobacteria; order JACCXJ01; family JACCXJ01; genus JACCXJ01. Next base: position 1,808 of record JBQTJM010000310.1, read on the forward strand.
ATCCCGGAGATCCGGCTGGATCGGGTCGTAGGGCAGGGCAGCGCAGGGGTTGTCTATGCCGGCCACCAGGTCTACCTGGACCGGCCCATAGCAGTCAAAGTCCTCAAAGGGCGCGAGGACCTTCCCGATTCGAGCTTCGCAGAGCGCTTTCGCCGCGAAGCGAAGATCCTCGCCTCACTGCGCCATCCGCATATCGTGGAGTGCTACCAGGGCGGCGTCACCGAGGAGGGCGAGCTCTATCTGGCCATGGAGTATATCGACGGTCTCGATCTACGCCACTGGCTGGTCGAACACGGCCCGCTCACCGAGCACCAGGCCCTGGGGGTGGTGCGAAAGATCGCCGGCGCGCTGGCATACGCCTTGGAGCATGGGATCATCCACCGCGATGTGAAGCCCGAGAACATCCTGCTCAAACGGCACGCCGGTGACGAAGCCTTTCCGGTCGAGGTCAAGCTCGCGGATCTCGGGATCGCACGTCCGGTGGACGCGGGACAGGCTCCGCTGACCCTAGTCACGCAGGTCGTGGGCACCCCGAGGTACATGGCACCGGAGCAGTTCGGCGAGCCGGATCACGTGGACTTCCGAGCCGATCTCTACGCACTCGGGTGCGTGCTCTTTCAGATGCTTACCGGTGTACAGCCGTTTGCCTACACCGAACCCGGCCGCCTGATCGCCGACAAGGTCCGAGCGGAGGTGCCGGATCCCCAGGCGCTCTGTCCAGGACTGAGCCCCGGTGTAGTGGACCTCACCCGCCGCCTTCTCGCCCCCGACAGAGGGCAGCGGCCCGAGTCCTATCGTGAGGTGATCGCACTCTGTGAACGGCTCCAGGATCGGTCTTTGGCCGTGCAGCCGACGGTCGCTCTGGAGAGAGAACCCAAATTCTCCGCCATGACGGCGGGGGTCGGGTTGCTCTGCACGGTCATCATCGCGGGTGTCCTCTTGATCGCATACGGCGAGCGGCCGACCGGGTTTCCAGGGTCCGGAGAGCGGTCGCCCGAGGCCGTGGTGGCACCGCACGCCTCGCCGCCCTCCGCGGCGGAGGTCCAATTCGAGTCGCAGGGTGAGGCCCTGATCTCGGATCGTTTGACGGACCCGATGTCAGGCTGGGATCCGAGCGTCGGCCAGGCCACCTGGATGGTCGAGGAAGAGGGCGGCGGCATCAATGCGATGGGGTCCGGGCACATGGCCCGCAAGCTCGGCCGGGCACCATGGCGCATCGACGGTAGCCTCGCGCTCCTGACGGAGGACTCGAGGGAGGCCGGCATTCGTATCGAGATCGAACCGCGCGGCGCCGTGGTGCTCACGCTGAAAAAGCTGGACAGGCTTTATGGGTCTCTGGCGGAGATCGTGGATACAGAGGGGCGGCCGGCTTCCCGCATTTTGGCTTTCGTGCCGGTCGATCGGGGGTTGCAAGAACAGGTACCGTTCAGCCTCGTGGTGCACGAGGATCGCGTGCGCGCCGTCTTGGACGGTCGCCCGGTCGGTGAGTTTCCCCTCGCCGGCGCGGCGCATACGATCGTGCTCTTCGTCAACCGTGCGACAGCGAGCTTTCGGG
>JBQTJM010000311.1:0-3488 GCA_052387115.1 Gammaproteobacteria bacterium
TCGGCGAATATCTTCAGAAAACCGCCGGGCCAGAGGCCCAGCTTTCCGAAGTCCACGTTGAAGTCGTATAACGCCTCGCCGTTGTATTCCCACGCGCTGTCGCGACCGCCCGCGGCTACGCCCTGGCCGGCCTGCACCAGGTCCACGTCCAAGGTCACGCCTTTCTTGCTCAAGTCATCGCGCCAACCGCCCCAATCCCCGGTAAGCGTGGATCGGGTCATCAGATCGCCGCCATAGGACGGCTCGGCGGCCGGAGTCGCCCCGGCTACCACCAAGACTGTCAAGGCAGTCGAAAGCTTGGCTTTCATCGTCGTCATAGTTTTCTCCTCACGTCTTTCTGCTTTGAGTGGATTAGTAAGGATTGCCCGAACGCGCCAGGATCAAATCGACCTGTGCGCTGTTGTCCGCGAAGGGGGGGTGCGATGAAGGCGGCATAGCGCGCGCCCAGCACTTGCCAGCGACTCACCCACGAAAACAATTCGCCGCCGCTTCGGCCGGGTATTTCATTAGACGACTGGATCATAGCCATGCGTACGTTCAGGGCCGCTAGTAATGCAGCAACGCTGAAAATGCCGTAACGCGCCTTCCTTCGAACGCTACACCGATTGTAGCTCGAAGTCAACCGCGGTGTACTGTTAGACACTATGTGCCCGGCGATGCCCGAAAAAGATCTGAATGACGCGGTCCCTGCCAATGACACGGACAAGCTCTCTGATAGCACAATAGAAGAAAAAAAGTACCACAAGCCATATCTGAATCGCCCAGAAATGAGGCCATACGACCTCATGAAGTAGTTGGCGGTTTGCGATGCTCAGGCTGCCATGCTCCCGCACGAAGGGAATGAGGTGCTCGACGTAACGGACAAGTAATGCAATAACAAAATAGACAAGAGTCTTCCATGCGACGTTGTACATGAGCGGTTTCTCAGGGAAGCGATTGATCAATGGAATCATGTCCGCGATGAGTACGACCTTGGCGACCACCAGCGCAGCGATGGTTGCAGTGATAAAGGTCGTGACTCGGATTCCGTACTGCTCGAGCATCAGTGCCCGTGTGAAGGCAATGACCTGAAAAGCAATGAAGAAGAAAACCGCAGGAGGAATTATTTCAAGAACCTCGTGCTTCACGCGGTTGAGAATGTTGTTCATGTCGAACCCTCCAGCGGATGGTTAGTGCGTGATGGGTCTAGGGCCGGGGAGGGAGGCCGCGCGCCGCGGCAGCAACGCGCGCAGCACGAGGTAGCCCACCACCGCGGACACCAGGGAACCGGCGAGGATGCCAATTCGGCTCGCGATCACGTACTCGTCGGCGCCCGCCTCGAAGGCCAGCGAGCCGATGAACAGGCTCATGGTGAAGCCGATGCCGCACAGGATCGACATGCCCCACAGCCCGCCCCAGCTCACGCCCTCGGGCTTGCGCGCGAGGCCGGTGCCGACCAGGAGCACGGCACCGCCGAGCACGCCGAGCTGCTTGCCGGCGAAAAGGCCGAGCGCGATGCCGAGGGGCACCGGGGCCAGCAAGCTGGCGGGGGTGACGCCGCCAAGCGGTACGCCGGCGTTGGCGAAGGCGAACAACGGCAGGATGCCGAACGCGATCCAGGGATGAAGGGCGTGCTCCAGTTCCCACAGCGGCGAGCGCTCCGGTTCGCGGGGATCGGACATAGGGATCGTCATGCCCAGCGCGACGCCGGCCAAGGTGGCGTGTACGCCGGACTTCAGCACCGCTACCCACATCAAGAGCCCGAGTAGCAGGTAAGGCGCCCGGCGCGTGATACCAGTGCGGTTCACGATCACCAGGCCGGCCAGCGCGGCGAGGCCGATGCAGAGCGAGGGCAGCGAGAGCTTGGCGGTATAGAACAGCGCGATGATCACGATGGCGCCGAGGTCGTCGAGCACTGCGATCGCAGTGAGCAAGAGCTTGAGCCCGATCGGCACGCGGTCACCCAAAAGCGCGAGGATGGCGAGCGCGAACGCGATATCGGTGGCGGCCGGGATCGCCACACCGGCCATGGCCTCGGCGTTGCCGCGGCTGAGCGCGGCATACATCAGCATCGGCACGACCATGCCGCCCGCCGCGCACATCGCGGGGAGCGCGATCTGCGCGCGCTCGGAGAACTGGCCCTGCAGTATCTCGCGCTTGAGCTCGAGCGCGACCAGCAGGAAGAACACTGCCATGAGGCCGTCGTTGATCCACAAGAGCAGCGGCTTGTCCACGCCGAGGCCGCCGAGCTTGATCGTGAACGGCAGCGACAGCAGCCGGCCGTAGAGCATGGCCAGCGGCGAGTTGGCGGCGGCCAGGCCAAGCATCGCCATCCCCAGCAACAACAAGCCGCCGGCCGACTCCAGGCGCAGGAACTCGGCCAACGCGACCGCCGCGCGCTCCTTCAACGGGGCGATGTGCGCAAGCGCCATCGCCTCAGCCCCCGCGGTCCACCGGATGCGCCTGGAGCGCAACCCCCGGAGCTAGAAGGGACGGAGCGTAAAGGGGATCGGGTCCGTCACGATTTCGCCGGGTTTGCGGTTGGCCACCTGCACGAACTGATGCGCCCACCGGTCCATGATGCCCTTGACGGGGCCGTACCAGGTCAGGCGCGTGAGGTCGAGGGGGCCGACATCCTGCATATCGCGGTCCGCGAAGGTGGCGATCACCTCACCGGTCTGCATGTCGCGCAACCGTGCCTCGAATGCGGCCCGGCGCTGATTGATTATCCCTGCCGCCGTACCGCCGCCGGGCTCCAACCAACCGAGCGCATGCAGCACCGGTTCCGAGGGATCGATCTCGACCAGTGCGAGCTCCAAGCGCAGCGTCGGCTGCCGAGGCGGTCCAGGCTCATCGATGACCTGGAAGCGGTGATGGGGGTCCTGTTGGAAGTCTTTCACCACCTGGTCACGAAAATACTGGGCCAGCTCTTTGATGTCGGCGTTGACATTGCCGAGCCATTCGGCCGAGCTCATTTTATGGAGCCAATCCATCTTGAGCATGTGTTGGGTGTTGACGGGCGCGACGATCAGCTCCCGATAGTGCTTGAAATCCACACCGGGCTCGACCCAGACCTTTTGAAACGGCAGATCGGCCCGTTTGGTCTCACGTTCCGGATCCTGGATGAACCCGGCATCCGGCGCAGGCGTCACCACCTCCGCTTTCAGCTCATTCACATCCGACGTCACGCTCGCGCAGCCGGTCAGAGACGCGGCCGACGCGGTGACGAGTGTTCCTAGGATTGCGTATCTCATTTTAGCTCCTCCCATCGATTAGTAACTGTTACCTAAACATACGCCACGCACAGTCACAAATCGCCCCTTCTTGACCCCCTCACCCTAGCCCTCTCCCGGAGGGAAAGGGGATTGAGGCGATTTATGACCGTGGGCAGTATAGCTGAAACTTCGGGTGCCTGCGCAAGTTCCCTGTCTCCCGGGCAGAGGTCCGTCTTTGCTCCTTCTCCCACCGGGAGAGGGCGGGGGTCCGGGGATCAGAATCAACGCAAATGT
>JBQTJM010000312.1:0-6692 GCA_052387115.1 Gammaproteobacteria bacterium
AACCAGTCGAGCGCCGCATACAAATCATCCTCGTCGAAGGCTGCGAGGCCTAAGAGATCGTCCACGGCATGTTGTTGCGCCCAGCGCACCGCCGAAAGCCGTGAGCCGCCGTGGGCGATGCGGGCCAAGACCAGGAAGAGCGCCCAGGTAGCTGTCTTGCTCTTACCCAACGCAGCGGTGATCCCCCCCTCATCGGCGAGCCGCTGGAGGGCGAAGACGACGCCGAAGATTTCGCCACTCTGAGGCGCGCCGGATAGACCATCGAATTCGCCTTTGAGGGCTCGACCCAAGGCGTCGATCCGTTCCGGCTTCCAATGGGTGAGGTTCGCGAGCGTCCGGTTCTTGACTTTCCCGTCCTCGCGATATGCCTCGCGGAGCAGGAGGGCGGGTGGGGAGTTGCGGTTGGGCACACAACCCCCTGGTTCCGGGCCCCGTCTACCACGCCCTGCACATCGCCCCGTACGGCTTGATCGCCCTCTCGGGGTCCGGGCGGACGCTGGCCATCCAGTCGGCATCGACCTACCAGACGCTCGCGACCTACAGCGCCTCCGAATTCGCGACGATCAGGAACCTCGCTACGAGCTCGCCACGACGGTAAGGGCCCTGGCTCTCGATCCGGCCGACGTGATCGCGGTCAACTCCGACGGCGCGCGGCACCAGATCCGGATCTCGCGCATCGACTTCGGCACGCCGGGTCTCGTCCGGCTGGAGGGCCTCGCCACGCGCATCACGACCTTGCCGGCATTCGACGACGATTTCCCGGAAGACGATGAGGACGCCGAACCAATCTTCGAGGACGACGAGGACGAGGAAGCGCCGCCGGATGAGTTTCCGACTCAGTCACCGGTCAGCATCCCGCCCTCGCGCGCGGTGCTCCTCGATATTCTATCCTCAGGGACGCGGACAACGACGCAGGCTTCTACGCGGGCATGTGCGGCTATCGCCCCGAGGGCTGGACGGGCACGACGCTATTCGCTTCGACCGATGGCGGCGCGACTTATCTGCCCGTCGCCACGATCACCAATCCGGCTGCGATCGGCGGCGCTACCACCGTACTGGCATCCGGGCCGACGACCATCGTCGACCACGGGAGCGCGGTCAACGTCATTCTGACCCAGGGCACCCTCGTGTCCGACACGGAGGCCAATGTCTTCGCCGGCAAGAACGCCGCGGCGTTCGGCGCCGAGGGTCGGTGGGAGATCATCCAGTGGCAGACGGCGACCTTAGAGGCCGATGGGAGCTACACGCTGAACAATCTCCTCCGCGGGCGCAAGGGCACCGAGCACAACGTCGGCAACCACGAGATCGGGGACGTCGTCATCGCGCTGACCCCGACAACCGTCATCCGCCTGCACCCCTCGACCTCCGAGCTCGACCAACCGAGGCTCTACAAGCCGGTGTCGGTCGGCGCGGGCCTCGTGGACGCCATCGCCTTCCCGGCCACCAACCGCGGCATCGGTCGGGGTGCTACAGCCCGGTGCATATCAAGGGGTCGCGCAATTCCTTCGGGGATCTCATCATCACGTGGATCCGGCGCACGCGGGCCGAGGCCGAGTGGCGCGATCGGGTCGATGCGCCGCTCTTCGAGGATGCTGAGTTATACGAGGTCGAGGTCCTGAATGGCCCGGACGTGGTGCGCACAGTCATGAGCCTGACGGCGGCCACGCTGGTCTACTCCAGCGCCGACCAGGTGACCGACTTCGGCAGTAATCAGGGCGCGGTGTCCGTGAAGGTGTATCAGGTGTCAACTGACAGGGCCAGGGGGTTTCCTGGGGAGGCAACGGTATGACCACGCCCATTCTCGCGCTGGACGAGATCGTCTCCAGCCAGGCTGGCAAGGAGATCACGCACAACACCGCGCTGCGCCAACTCGAGGGCCGGCTCATTCGCGCCAAGGACAACGACCTCACTACCCCTCCTGGCTCTCCGGCGGAGGGAGACGCCTACATCATCCCTTCAGGCGCGACCGGGGTATGGGCGTCGCAGACCAGTAAGGTGGCGCACTTCTCAGGCGGGGTGTGGACCTTCTACACGCCCATCGAGGGCGTGCGCCTGTGGCTGAATGACGAGGACACGGAGTATGCCTTCGACGCCTCGAGCTGGGTCGCCTATGCGATCGTCGGCCGCCTCTCGAAGTCGGTGGCGGGCGGCTCGGATGTGACCCTGACGGCTGTTGAGGCGCGCAATCAGATCTTGGAATTCACGGGGACGCTCACGGCCAATATCAACGTGATCGTGCCGACGGCCCCCTGGGAATGGATCGTCTACAACGCGACGGCCGGCGCCTTCACGCTCATGGTCAAGGCCGCCTCGGGGATCGGGGTCACCGTGACCCAGGGCAAGCGGGCCATCGTCTACGTTGACGGCACGAATGTGGTCCAGGGGCTCACGGACCCCGCTGAGCTCCCGACCGGGGCCGTGCAATCCATCGCTTACGCCGCGAACATCACCCCGGACGGTGCTCTCGGCGAGCGCGTCATCGTGGGCGCGCTGACTGGGAATCTCGCAATCAACGCCCCGACGAACCCGCGTACCGGGGCGCTGCTCGTCTTCACCTTCGCGCAGGATGCGACCGGCGGACGGACGATCTCCTGGAACGCCACTTTCAAGAAGGCGGCCGACGGTGCCCCGCCAATCAGAAGGGGGCCACAACCTTCATCTACGACGGGGCCAGCTGGGTCCAGGTGGGTGGGGCCTTGGCCTTCGCGTAATACCGTGGAGGACCTCGAATCTCGGTTCGTCCGGCACGAGGGCGTGCGCCGCTTCGCCTACGACGATGCCACTGGAAAACCCGTGCGGCCCGAGACCACTGTCCGGGGCAAGATTACCGCCGGCGCAGGCGGCAATCTCGCCGACACCGGACTCTCCGCGGACGAGATCGGTTACCTCCTGCGCAATGACATCGAGCGTTGCCGGGGTGAGATCGACACCGGCGCCGCCTGACCTGAGTCCGTCCGATTGGGAGGGGGACTTCGATCCCGCGAAGGCGATACGTTTGCTCAGAGTGAGACCTACCAGGCCGGGGCGTTCGGTTTGGCGGTTCTGGGCGACTTCGTGGCCGTTCAGGTACGAGCGCAACACGGAGGTCCAGTCTTGGAGTTAAACAAGGCCCGCACAAAATGCTCAGTCGCAAGACCTGCGCCCGATTCTCTCTGCCTTCGAATCTCGGCCCCAAATCTCTGGCGCGTGACCCCGCACTGCGCCAACCCCGATTACCAAGCCCTGTTGACCGAGCTGCCCTACTATCGCCTCTACAAACCATTCCAAGACGAATAACGAATGGCGCACCGACGTGAGAGTTGGTCACGACCAGGTTAGAAAACCCGTTCCGATGACGCCGAGACCTACGTCGTTACCATCTATCCCAAAATTGCCAACCACCTCGCTGCTTAGGGTTCTTGTCTTCTCCTTCTTGGCAATGCGTTCATCGTGGTTGGAGGGCAATCCGACGGCGGTGAGAAGGTCCTCGCTGTAAAACGCCAGCACCCTGTGTTAAAGGGGGTCTCATTCCGCTGAATTTTGGGGTTTAGCGCGTACGCCCCCAAAATCGTTCATTAGCTCGATTCCGAGGTAGACGTTGTAAAGCGTCGGGTATGACCCGACGCACAACGTCGGTGAGAGGGCATCTTGAGGGTTGCCTCTGCCTCGCATGATCTCCCACTGTTCAAGGCCCCCAACAGCGACCAAGCGTATGCCGAGGTCGCGACCTCCACTATCCTGATCCGTCACGCCGAAAAAGCGAAGGCCCGGGCACATTCTTGGCTGAGAACCCCCGGGCCTTCGGCGTCGCGGCACCCGTCTAAGGGCGCGGCCGCGTTACCTTTATGCCCGCGATGCACGGCGTTGTCCAGTCCTATGGGGATTGTGCAGGGCGGTGCTCGAAGACACGCATCGGCTCTACAACTGTGGACGCTGCGGTGCCCAAGTGCGGATCTGCCGCCGCTGCGACCGCGGCAACCTCTACTGCGCGGGGGAATGTGCGGCGATCCGCCGACGCGAGTCGCTGCGGCGTGCCGGGGCTCGCTATCAGCGTAGCTACCGGGGTGCCTCTCGGCACGCGGCCAGGCAAAGCGCCTGGCGTAGGCGCCGAACAAAAAAAGTGACGCATCAGGGTTCCACCTCTCCCAACACCGCTGTCATAGTGGCGCCCATCTCAACGGAGAGCGAGACGGAGGTGACCGATGCAAAGACCACAGACGTTGAACCACCCCCGACTCCGCCCCCTGCACGAGGGAAACCGATCGAAATCTCCCAGGCATCTCTACGTGTGCTGGCTCGGCCGTATACGCATCACCCGCCGTGGCCAGCACCACGCTGCAGTTTCTGCCAACGTCCGGTGCCGGCGTTCGCGCGTCTCGGCCCCCTGCGACAATGGCGCTAGCCGACGATGATCTCGCGCGCGCTCGAAGCCGAGATCTTGCGCCTCTATCACACCGAGCACTGGCCCATCGGCACCCTCGCCACCCAACTGCGCCTGCATCACGCCACAGTGCGGCGGGTACTGGCCCAAGCCGGGCTGCCAGCGGCGCAGGAGACGGTACGGCCCTCCATGGTCGAGCCCTACCTTGCGTTTATCGTCGAGACGCTGACGAAGTTCCCCACCCTGCGCGCGAGCCGTCTGTACCAGATGGTGCGCGAGCGCGGTTATCCGGGCGCCGCCGATCACTTCCGCACCATCGTTAACCGGCTGCGCCCGCGACCGGCGGGGGAAGCCTATCTTCGGCTACGCACGCTGCCGGGCGAACAAGGCCAAGTCGACTGGGCCCACTTCGGCAAACTTACCGTCGGCCGGGCCGTGCGCCCGCTGATGGCGTTTGTGATGGTGCTGAGCTACTCGCGCTACCTGTTCCTGCGCTTCTACCTCAACGCCGCCATGACCGTTTTGCCGGGAGCAAAACGGGACAGCGTTAGCTGGTCCTGCAAGGACGGACCCCAGGGAGGGGGTCCGCAACAACTTCCTGCGCGGTCATGTCGAGGCCTTCACCTTTTTCAATTCGGTGCCGCGTATCCTGCTCTACGACAACCTCAAAAGCACCGTGCTCGAGCGCACGGGGGAGGCGATCCGCTTCCATCCGACGCTCTTGGAACCGGACGGGCAGGATGCCCGGCTTTTAGGAGGTACAGGATGAACTCGCCGCCCACTACCACTTCCAACCCCGTCCCGTGGCCCCCGCACGGGGTAATGAGAAGGGCCGGGTGGAGCGCGCCATCCGCTTCGCCCGCGAGGCCTTCTTCGCCGCCCGCAGCTTCCGTGACCTCGACGATCTCAACGCCCAAGCTCTCGCCTGGTGTCAGGGCCCCACCGCCCTGCGGCCCTGCCCCGAAGACCGCGCCCGCACCGTGCGCGCGGTGTTCACCGAGGAACAGCCCCATCTGCTGCCGCTGCCCGATAACCCCTTCCCCACCGAGGAGCACGTCGAAGTCAGCGTGCGCAAAACCCCTTATGTGCGTTTCGATCTCAACGACTATTCCATCCCCCATCCCCATGTGCACCGCACGCTCCTCGTTTTGGCTACCCTCGAGACGGTGCGCATCCTCGATGGCCACACCGTGATCGCCACCCACCCGCGCAGCTTCGACCGCGGCGCTCAAACCGAAGACCCAACCCACCTCGAAGCACTCGTCCAGCACCAACACGCCGCTCGGGCCCACCGTGCCCAGGACCGCCTGCAGCACGCCGCCCAAAGCGCGAAGCCACTTTTCCTACGGGCCGCCGAGCGCGGCGTACCCCTGGGCGTGCTCACCCGCGGGCTGCTCCAGCTCCTCGATACCCACGGCGCCGCGGCCTTGGAAGAGGCCATCGCCGCCGCGCTGGCCGAAGACACCGCCCACCTCGGCGCCGTGCGCCACTTCATCGACCGGCACGCACAGGCCCGCGGCCAACCCCCACCCCTCGCGGTGGCCCTGCCCGACGACCCCAGGTTGCACGCCCTCACCGTGCGCCCCCATGCGCTTTGTGATTACGAAGACCTCGCTCCGGAGTCCACCGATGAACGCACCGGCCACCACCCTCACGCTTGACACGGCCCGCCCGCGCCTCTGCCGGCTCGGCTTCTACGGCCTCGCCGCGCACCTCGATCCCTTGCTGAACGAGCCCTGGCTCGCCCGCGTGATCGACATCGAAGAGACCGAGCGCCGGCACCGCTCCCTCAAACGCCGCCTCGACAACGCCCGCCTCGGCCCCTTCAAACCCCTGGCCGACTTCGATTGGACCTGGCCCACCCAATGCGACCGCGGCTTGGTGGAAGAGCTTTTCTCGCTCGCCTTCCTCAAGGAAGCCGCCAATGTGGTCCTCATCGGACCCAACGGGCTCGGCAAGACCATGCTGCTCAAAAACCTCGCCCACCAGGCCGTCTTGCACGGCCTCACCGCACGCTTCACCCTCGCCTCCGACATGCTCCACGACCTCGCCGCCCAGGACTCCACCACCGCGCTCGCGCGCCGACTGCGCCGCTACACCACGCCCACCGTGCTCGCCATCGACGAGCTCGGCTACCTGTCCTACGACGCACGCTACGCCGATCTGCTCTTCGAAGTCGTCACCCGCCGCTACCAAGAGCACTCTATCCTCCTGACGACCAACAAACCCTTCGGCGAATGGAATCAAGTCTTCCCCAATGCCGCCTGTGTCGTCACCCTCGTCGACCGCCTCCTGCACCGCGCCGAGATCGTCGCGCTCGCGGGCAAGAGTT
>JBQTJM010000313.1:0-26658 GCA_052387115.1 Gammaproteobacteria bacterium
AGCGTGATATGGCGCTCGATGAAGCTGGCGCCCAGGGCCACCGCCGCGCCGCTCGGGGCGAGGCCGGTCTCGTGGCCGGAGTAGCCGATCGGGGCCTCGGGATAGGCGGCCTTCAAGGTCGGGATCATCCTGAGGTTCAGCTCTTCGAGCTTGCACGGGTAGGTCGAGGTCGAGTGCGCGATGAAGAGCCCGGGCCGCCCGCCGGGGGCGTGGAGACCGACGGCCTCGACGGCCGTACGGATCTCCTCCACCGTGGACATGCCGGTCGAGATCATGACCGGCCGCCCGCTCGCGCGTGCCTTGCGCAGTAACGGCAGATCCGTCAGCGAGGCGCTGGCGAGCTTGTAAAAAGGCGGCTCGAAGCGCTCCATGAAGTCGATCGAGTCCTCGTCCCAGCACGAGGCCGTCCAGTCGATCCCGAGGTCGCGGCAGTAGTGGTCGATGTCCAGGTAATCTTCGAGCCCCAGCTCGATCCGAAACCGGTAGTCGATGTAGCTCATCCGACCCCAGGGCGTGTCGCGCTCGACACCCCACTGGTCCTTGGGCACGCACACCTCGGGATTGCGCTTTTGAAACTTTGCCATGTCGGCCCCGGCGCGCTTGGCGCCGGCGATGAGCGCCTTGGCGTGGGCGAGCGAGCCGTTATGGTTTATACCGATCTCCGCGATGATGTAGACGGGCTGGCCGTCGCCTATTCCGCGTGCCCCGATATCGACGATCGCCATGAGACCCCCTCTTTTCGTGTCTCTTGCTGTATCACATTGGCTGGGTGAGAATCTACAGGCTGCGGGCCGCCAGGAGCTTCTTGATCTCGCCGATGGCCTTGGCGGGATTCAGGTCCTTGGGGCAGGTCTTCGAGCAATTCATGATGGTGTGGCAGCGATACAGGCGGAAGGCATCGTCGAGGTGGTCGAGGCGCTCGCCGGTCGCGCCGTCGCGGCTGTCCACGATCCAGCGATAGGCCTGCAAGAGGATGGCGGGGCCGAGATAGCGTTCTCCATTCCACCAGTAGCTCGGACAGCTCGTCGAGCAACACGCGCACAGGATGCACTCGTAGATCCCGTCGAGCTTGGCGCGATCCGCCTTGCCCTGCAGCCGCTCGCGTTCCGGTGCCGGCGTATCGGTCTCGAGCCACGGGCGGATCGAGGCGTACTGGGCATAGAACTGGGTAAGGTCGGGGACCAAGTCCTTGACCACCGGCAGGTGAGGCAGCGGATACACCGCCACGGCTCGCTCCACCTCGGCGGTGGCCTTGGTGCAGGCCAGCGTGTTGGTGCCGTCGATGTTCATCGCGCAGGAACCGCACACCCCCTCCCGGCAGGAGCGACGGAAGGTCAAGGTCGGATCGATGTCGTTCTTGATGTAGATGAGCGCATCGAGCACCATGGGCCCGCATTTCTCGAGGTCGATCTCGTAGGTGTCGAGGCGCGGGGGCTCGCCGGCGTCCGGGTCGTAACGGTAGACCTGGAACGATTTTTTGTTGGCGGCACCGGCGCCGGGCGCGGTCGTCTTGCCCTTGCGGACACCGGACGACAGGGAGAGTCGGAAACCGGACATCGTCTTATGTATAGCCTTTGGCCTAGTATATCCTTGGTTAATACACCCGTGGTTTGGGCGGGATCACGTCGACCTCGCCGCTCAATGTGTAGAGATGCACCGGACGATAGCCGAAACGCACCTCGCCCTTGGGGTCGATCCACGTCAAGGTGTGTTTGAGCCAGTTTTCATCGTCGCGGTTTGGATAGTCCTCGCGCGCGTGTGCCCCGCGGCTCTCGGTGCGGTTCCCGGCGGCATGGATGCTGACCACGGCCTGGGACAAGAGGTTTTCCAGCTCCAGGGTCTCGACGAGGTCGGTGTTCCAGATGAGAGAGCGATCGGACACCTGCACGTCGGCAAAGGAATCCCAGACCGCCCGCAGCTTCGTGATCCCCTCCTGAAGCAGTTCCGCGGTACGAAACACCGCCGCGTGATTCTGCATGATGCGCTGCATGTCGAGCCGGATCTGCGCCGTCGGTCGCGAGCCCCGCGCGTGACGCAGGCGATCGAAGTGCGAGAGGAGCGGATCCGTGACACGCTCGGGCAGGGGCGGGTGGGCCGTGCCCGGCGGGATGTGAGCGGCGCAGTGCTTGGCGGCGGCGCGTCCGAAGACGATGAGGTCCAGGAGTGAGTTGGAACCGAGCCGGTTGGCGCCGTGTACGGAGACACAGGCGGCCTCGCCGATGGCCATGAGCCCCGGCACGATCGCATCGGGGTCGCCGTCCTTCAGGGTCACGGCCTGACCGTGATGGTCGGTCGGGACCCCGCCCATGTTGTAGTGGACGGTCGGGATCACCGGGATCGGCTCCTTGGTGACATCGACCCCGGCAAAGATCCGGGCCGATTCCTCGATCCCGGGCAGGCGCTCGCGGATGACCTCGGGACCCAGGTGCTCCAGGTGCAGGTGGATGTGGTCGTGCTCGGGACCCACTCCCCGGCCCTCGCGGATCTCGATGGTCATCGAACGGCTCACCACGTCGCGCGAGGCGAGGTCCTTGGCGTTCGGGGCATAGCGCTCCATGAAGCGCTCCCCCTGGGAGTTCGTCAGGTAACCCCCTTCGCCACGCGAGCCCTCGGTGATGAGACAGCCGGAGCCATAGATCCCGGTCGGGTGGAACTGGATGAACTCCATGTCCTGCAAGGGCAGACCGGCCCGCAGCACCATGGCGCTGCCGTCGCCGGTGCAGGTATGGGCCGAGGTGCAGGAGAAATAGGCGCGCCCGTAACCGCCGGTCGCGAGTACCACGGCATGGGCCCGGAACTCGTGCAGGCTCCCGTCCGCCAGGTTCCAGGCTAGGACCCCGCGGCACGCCCCATCCTCGTCCATCAAGAGATCGAGGGCGAAGTACTCGACGAAGAATTCGGCGCGGTGCTTCAGCGCCTGCTGATACAGGGTGTGGAGGATGGCATGGCCGGTCCGATCGGCGGCCGCGCAGGTGCGCTGGGCGATGCCCTTGCCGAACTGCGTGGTCATGCCACCGAACGGCCGCTGGTAGATCTTCCCGTCCTCGGTGCGCGAGAAAGGGACACCGTAGTGCTCCAGCTCGATGACGGCCGGCACCGCCTCCCGGCACATGTACTCGATCGCGTCCTGATCGCCCAGCCAGTCGGAGCCCTTGACGGTGTCGTACATGTGCCAGCGCCAATCGTCGGGCCCCATGTTGCCGAGCGCCGCGCTCATCCCGCCCTGGGCCGCGACGGTGTGGCTGCGGGTCGGGAAGACCTTGGTGATGCAGGCGGTGGTAAGTCCCTCCTCTGCCATCCCGAAGGTCGCCCTGAGGCCGGCGCCGCCGGCGCCCACGACCACGACATCGTGCGCGTGCCGGATCAAGGGATAGGCCGGCCGCGTCATGCGACGCGCACCACCCAAAGGACCGCGAGCGTGCCGGTAAGGGCCAGTAGGACCAGTATTACCTGCACCGCGAGAAAGCTCCTCTTCTTGACCCATTCGACGTGGACATAGTCGTCCATGACGACCTCGACCCCAAGATAGGCGTGATAGCACAGGGCCAGGACGAACGCGACGAGGAGCAGGGCCACACCGGGCGATCCCACCCACGCGGCGGCGGTGGCATGGTCGGCACCGATCATGGTGATCAGCGAAGCCGCGAACCACAGGCTCAAGGGGACCAGCACCACCGCGGTAATGCGCTGCCACCACCAGTGGTGCAAGGCCGGGCTCTTGGTCCGAAGCGCGCGCAGGCGCTGGAAGAGGCGTTTGAGATTCACGCCCCTGAACTCCAGGCGGGGAGGATCATATCTGGCTCCCCGAGTACATGAAGGCCACAAGCCAGGTGATGGCGGTCAGGATGGCGGTCGCGACCAAGACCGCCAGACCCGAGGCGTCCACGGTCTTCATCTCGAAGCCGTAGCCGGCATCCCAGCAGAGGTGGCGGATGCCGTTGCAGAGGTGAAAGAACAGCGCGAACGACCACAGGAACAGAGCAATGATGCCAACCCATGAGCCCAGGATCTGGTGCAGCCCGGCATAGGCCTCGGGCCCACGGGCGACGGCCACGAGCCAATAGACGAGTACCACGGTCCCGAGCGTCAGGAACACCCCGGTGGTGCGGTGGGTAATGGAAAGCAGGGCAGCCACCGGCATCCGGTAGATCTGCAGATGCGGCGATAAGGGGGTGTTTCTAGCCGCCATACCGGTCAGCAATCCCCGCCATAACGTTCACTCAGCGGTGGACCGCGGCGCCTGGCGGGCGCTCTGCTGCAGCCACCTGTGGTCCCCGATTGCCTGTTCTTGTTCCCGATTGCCTATTTCTTGTTCCCATTGAATGGGGGTGGGGCCTTCGCGCACCGGCCCTGCGGCCGGTAAGGGCACGCGCTAGCCTTCGGCAACCGACCGGCCTGTCTATCAAAACGGAGTCAAAAATCGATGCAGCGGCCGCGCCGTTCCCAATCCCCGTAGCGGGTCGGCTCGGGTCCCTGGGGCCCGCCGATCTCCGGCGCCCGCTGGGCCTCGGGCGGACGCGCCCCGCCGGGTTCGTGCACCGGTGGCTCCGGAGATCGATCCTGCGCTTGCACGACGGGCGCCTCGCCCATGACCCTACGCGGTTGCACCCGGCATGCCCTCCCCGCACCGTCGTCTTCCCCCCGAACGCCGGCGCCCTTATGTACTACCCGATTTTAATATCTGGCCCGTTTAGTATCTAGTCTGGCACGGCCGAATGCAAGGTTCCGGTCTGCCCAGCCTGACCGTCGCGTTCTGCGGGAGGGCGTTGCGCGCGCCCCGGGGGTTTCGCACCAACGATGGTCAGGCCCTGCGTGATCAGGTCCTGCGTGTTCATCAGGCCATGCGTGATCAGGCCTTGTGTGATCCGGCGTTGCCCCGGCGCTTGGCCTCCATACGCTCTCCGATCACGATGAGCCGCATCACGCGTTCGCCGGCGTTCTCCAGGTGTCCGCGCGACAGAAGTAGCGCCTCGGCCAGATCCATGTCTCGGGCCGCGCCGGCTTCCAGGGCGTCGATCCCGTGCTCGAACACGCCGCGCGCGTCGTCCGCCAGACCGCCGCCGATGGCGACCACGGGGATTTTGAGCTTGCGAGCGGCCTTGGCGACCCCCGACGGCGTCTTACCGAAGGCCGTCTGAAAATCGACCCGACCCTCGCCCGTGATGACGAGATCGGCACCGCGCAGGTGCTTGGCGAGATCAACGGCGTCGCTGACCAGATCCACGCCGCGTTTGAGCTTGGCCTTGGCGAAGGCGATGAGCCCCGCGCCCAGGCCCCCGGCGGCGCCGCCACCGGCGATGCGCATCACATCGATGCCGAGGTCGCGCTTGATGAGGCCCCCGAGATGGCGCAGGTTCTTGTCGAGGACCTCGACCATCTCGGGGGTGGCGCCCTTCTGGGGGCCGAACACCCTGGCCGCACCTCGCGGACCGCACAAGGGGTTCTCGACGTCGCAGGCGATGGTGATGCGCGTCTTGCGGACACGCGGATCCAGCCCGTGCATGTCGATCTCGCTGATGCGCTCCAGGAGGCCGCCGCAAACCGGTTCTCCGATCGCCAGCCCGTTGCCACCCAGGAAAGAGACGCCGAGTGCCTGGGCCATGCCGGTACCGCCATCGACCGTAGCCGAGCCCCCGATGCCGATGATGATGGCGGAAACCCCTCGCTCGATGGCGTCCAGGATCAACTCGCCCGTGCCGTAGGTCGTGGCCCGCAAGGGGTCGCGCCGCTCGCGTGGGACCAGCGGGAGCCCCGAGGCCTCCGCCATCTCGATGGCCGCCGTCGTACCGTCACCGAGGATGCCGTAGCGTGCCGTGACCAGGTCTCCGAGCGGTCCCATGACGCGCTTCTTGACGATCTTGCCACCCGTCGCATCGACCAGGGACTGCACGGTCCCCTCGCCGCCGTCGGCCATCGGGACCTTGATGCACCTGGCGCGCGGGCGCACGCGTTTGATGCCCCGCTCCAGGGCGGCGGCAACTTCGAGGGACGTGAGATTCTCTTTGAACGAATCGGGAGCGATGACGATCTTCATTGGAGTTTTCTCGTCACGTGCGAGACGCGGTGATTGTAGCAGAGCGGACCGGCCATGATTAGACTCTATAGGCTCGGCTGGAGGCTGGAGACGATATGCTATAGGCTAGCCTCAAGCCTCAAGCCTCAAGCCTCAAGCCTCAAGCCTTAAGCCTCCCCTATTGGTCGGGACCCAGAAGCACGCGGTAGATCTCCCGGATGGGCGCCGGCTCGGATACGCGGAGTACGGTCGGAGGGGCGGAGCCCCGCTCTTCTATTTTCACGGGCTGCCGGCCTCACGATTGGAGGCGGCGCTCCTGGACCGGGTGGCGCGCCGGCGCGGCGTCCACGTGGTGTCCGTGGACCGACCCGGCTTCGGGCTGTCCGACCCCGCACCGCTACGCAGTCTCAGGTCGTTTGCGGACGATGTCGCCGCACTGGCGCTGCAGCTCGGGATCGGACGTTTCGGGGTGCTTGGGGTCTCGGCCGGCGGACCTTATGCTTTGGCCTGCGCGTTTCAGATCCCCGCGCGTCTGAGTGCGGTCGGGGTCGTGGGCGGACTCGGGCCGGTGTATGAAGACTGGGCCGCGGCCGGCATGCGCTGGCACGCGCGGCTCGCCTTCCGTTTCGCGCGCCAGGCCCCTTGGCTCCTGTGGCCCGTGCACGGCGCGCTGGTCGGGAGCTTCATGCGCTTCTGCCCAGGACTCACGCACCGGATCGTCGCCGCCGCCGCGCCGACGGCGGACAGCCGGGTATTGCGCCGCCCCGAGATCCGCAGGCTGCTCATCGCCTCCGTGCGCGAGTCCATGCGCCAGGGCCCGGGCGGCGCCCTGCAGGATCTCAGACTGCTGGCCCGACCCTGGGGTTTTCGCTTGCAGGACATCGCGATTCCGATCGACCTATGGCACGGCGAGGACGACCTCGTGGTCCCGCCGGAGCACAGCCGCCATCAAGCGGCGGCGCTGCAACGCTCGCGCATCCGGTTCCTGCCCGCCGAGGGACACTTCTCACTCCCCATCGAGCACATGGACGAGATCCTGGGCACCTTGACCGGCGGCGGATGACAACCGCTCGGTGCGATGACCCGTGCGCTCCAATGACCCGACGATCGCCTGCGGCACGGTTACGCGACCCTGAACGGGACGGCCAGCAACGTATACTGCGATACGCCCCCATGCGACTAACCCTGCGCGTCCCCGACGACTTCCACGTGCATCTCCGCGATGGGGCGGAGATGGCGGCGGTCGTCCCGCACACGGCCATGCGCTTCGCGCGCGCGCTCGTGATGCCCAATCTCCAGCCGCCCATCGCCACAGCGGCACAGGCGCTCGCCTATCGGGGGCGTATCCTGGCGGCTATACCAAAGCGCCTGCGCTTCGAGCCCCTCATGACCCTCTATCTCACCGCGGCGACGACACAAGAGGAGGTCCAAAGGGCTAGCGCGAGCGGCCTCATCCATGCCGTCAAATACTACCCCGCCGGTGTCACGACCCATTCCGAGCACGGCGTCACGGAACTTCGCCGCGTGTATCGCGTGCTCGCGGCACTCGAAACGGCCGGGATGCCGCTCTCGGTACACGGCGAGGTCGTCGATCCGGCGGTCGATGTCTTCGATCGGGAGCGGGTCTTCATCGAACGGGTGCTCATCGATGTGCTGGAACGATTCCCCGGGCTCAAGATCATCTTGGAGCACATCACGACCCGGGAAGCAGTAGACTTCGTGTTCGCCGGTCCCGAGCGACTCGCCGCCACCATCACCGCGCACCACCTGCTCATGAACCGCAATGCCCTGTTCGATGGCGGCCTCCATCCCCACCATTATTGCCTCCCGCTCCTGAAACGCGAGAAGGACCGCCAGGCCCTGGTGCGGGCTGCAGAGAGCGGCAATCCCAGGTTCTTTCTGGGTACGGACAGCGCCCCGCATGCCCGTGGCGCCAAAGAAACGTCTTGTGGGTGCGCCGGGATCTACACCGCACACGCGGCCATGGAGCTGTACGCGGAGGTGTTCGAGGAAGCCGGCGCACTCCCCCGCCTGGAAGGATTCGCGAGCACCTTCGGCGCGGCCTTCTACGGCCTGCCACCCAATCCCGGCACGATCACGCTGGCGCGGACACCCTGGCGGGTGCCTGCGAACGTCCCCTTCGGCGACGGCGTTCTCATCCCCTTCAGGGCCGGTGAGGAGTGCCGCTGGGGCCTCGTCCATGGGCGTTGATCTGGAAAACAAGACCCGTATCGCCCAGCGTTTCCGCGGGTTCTTGCCGGTGGTCGTGGACGTCGAGACGGCGGGATTCAATCCCGTGACCGACGCGCTTCTGGAGATCGCGGCGGTCACGGTCGTGCCCGACCGCAACGGACGGTGGCGGCGCGATAAGACCATCGCCTGCCAAGTGCAGCCCTTCCCCGGCGCCAACCTCGAGCCGGCCGCGCTGGAGTTCACCGGCATCGACCCCCATCACCCGTTCCGCTTCGCAGTCCCCGAGGGCGAGGCCCTGGAGACGGTGTTCAAGTTCGTCCGCGAGGCGGTGGCCGCGAGCCGCTGCACGCGCGCCATCCTGGTCGGTCACAATCCGGCCTTCGATTTATCCTTCGTCAAGGCTGTCGTGACCCGCAACCGCATCAAGCGCAACCCCTTCCACGCCTTCTCTACCTTCGATACCGCCACGCTCGCCGGCCTCGCCTTCGGTCAGACCGTGCTATCGCGGGCCGTCGAGGCCGCCGGACTCGCCTGGAACGACAAGGAGGCCCACTCCGCGATCTACGACGCCGAACGCACGGCCGAGGTGTTCTGCGAGGTCGTGAACCGGTGGAATGGGCTCCTGGGCCCATTAAATGCCTAGCGCCGCGAGCCCATCAAAACGCCTGAGCCGAAAGGCAAACACCCGAACCTGCCCATGGCGCACCGCGCTTGACGCAGGATGCGTGATGCGCGATGCTTTTTATCATGCGCACGACCCTCAATCTCGATGATGACGTTCTGCAAGCGGCTCGCGCGTTGTCGCGGCGGCGGGGAAAACCGATAGGTGTGGTGATTTCCGAATTGATCCGCCGTGGCCTCGGGTCGTCGCATCCCGCGGAGGTCAGAAGCGGCGTTCGCCTGTTCCCCGTCCGCGAGGGTGCCGGCACGGTCACCCCCGAGGTGGTGAGGGCGCTGCTGGACGAGACGGATTGAACCGCTATCTGCTGGCCCTAGCCCGCCATCACCGCGCGCGCTTGGCGACCTTCGACCTACGCATCCCCGCCGACGCTGTCCGCGACGGCCCTGTTGCAATCGCCTTGATTGACGCGTGACGGGAAAGTTGAGTTTCGAGGGGGACGCGGGAGCGCCAGTCCGCCCTTCACGCGAGTCCATTGGTTTTCTGACAAACCCTCAGGCGCCGCGGGCGCGTTGCGGGGCATCGGGGGCCGGCCCTGACCGCCTCCACACGCAGCGGCCACCGCTCTCTTTGTCGAGGAGGTCCAATAGCCGCTGGTGCTCTGCCGACTCCGAAGGACTCGGGGCGATGACCCGTAGCGGTACGCGCCGCGCCACGCGGCGCCGTAATACGCCCGCCCCCGGGGATGCCTGCGACTCGTCTTCGAGGAGGAGGGTCGCCTGCCCCCCGGTCATCGCCAGATAGACATCCGCCAGGATCTCGGCGTCTAGCAGGGCCCCGTGCAGGCTGCGGGCGGCGTTGTCCACCTGATAGCGCTTGCACAGGGCGTCCAGGCTGTTCTTCTGGCCGGGGTGTTTCTCGCGCGCCAGGGCCAGCGTATCCACGACCGTGCAATGGTCGCCGAAGCGGCCCCATTCGGGACCCGCGAGCATGAGCTCATGGTCCAGGAAGCCCAGGTCGAAGGCCGCGTTGTGGATGATGACCTCGGCGCCGCGCACGAATTGAAGGAATTCCACGGCGATCTCCGCGAAGCGCGGGCTCGCTTCGAGGTCCTCCAGGGTGATCCCGTGCACCTGGACGGCCCCTTCGTCGATGTCACGGTCAGGATGCAGGTAGCGGTGGAAACGGCGATCGCTCACGCGCCGGTTCACGATCTCGACGCAACCGATCTCGATGATGCGATGACCCGCGTGGGGCTCGAGCCCGGTGGTCTCGGTATCGAGCACGACTTGCCGCATGGGATGCGATGTGAGTGAGGCGAGATCGAAACGAGGAACGGTCGTCTAAACGGAATGTTGGCGCGAGCCGACACGTGCGGGTGCGGCCGCGGGCCCTTCCCCTGCAGACGGCTTCAGCGCGGGGTCCGCCGCAGCCGCTTGGCGTTGGCTGTGGCCCGGCGGTGTACCGGCGCGAGACCCTTGGCGAGCACGCGCGAGGCGGCGTTGGATACGATGCGCGGCACGGCCCCCGCTGCCGACGCCGATTTCGAAGCGAAGCGGCGGTTACCCGCCCGCGCGGTGGGCATCCACATCGCGGACGAGGGCGTCCAAGCCGCGCGCAGGAACGCCGGCCACAGCGCCACATTGGCCTTGACGATCTCCGCGGTCATGGCGCTGGCCGATTCACCGAAGACCTCCAACTTCTCCCGGGTCATGCGCGTGATCTCCTTGCGGTCGGCGGTCCGCGGGGTGGGACCCGACTTGGCCATGCGCGCGGTGCGATGGGCCACGACCTGCGGCGCGGCCACGGCGATCTCCCACATCTGCATCCAGGGCTGCCACCAGCCCAGGCCGGGGCCCCCCTTGTGTCGACGCGTGTGTCTCATAGTGGATGCGGCTGCTCCCCATCGTCTCTTGGATGGTTGTCTCTTGGTGGACTATAGGGCGCCATCCCGATCCTGTCCAGCCCGATCCTCGCCATGGCGGGGCTGTCGAACGCCCTCCGAACGCGATGATCTCCCCGGAACGATCGCGCTTTCCTGCCGAGGGCCAGGTCTTCCTGGCGGCCAGGGCTTTGTCCTTCAACGGAGGCGGTGTCGTCATGTTCGGTCTCCCGGTGTCGAGTTATGGAGCGCCTACGAGGCCACGCCGCTGCCGCCGCAGTACCAGCAGGCCTCGCGCGAGCCGCTGCTCGGATAGGTGGTATAGCCGCGGCCTCCGCAGTGGAAGCAGGTGCCTGCACCGAAGCGGATCTCCTCATCCCGGGCCGCAAAGGCGTGCTCAGACTCGGGCGCTTCACCGGTCTGGCCGCGGTCCGGCTGTCCCGGGAAATCGCTGTCGATGGCGCCGAAATACTTGGCGAGGTCGGGAAACACGCCCGCGGAAGGATCGAAGCCGGCGAACCGAGCCACGTCGGGCGGTGCGTTGTCGGTCGCGACATAGAAAAACCCCGAGTCCTGCCAGGCGTCCTTGAACAGCTCGAGGTCATAGACCTTGCCCGCGCCAGAGGGATCGCCGGAATCGTTGACGATCACCTTGGGGTCGCTCGGATCGCTCATGTCCATGCCCGTCACCCAGATGGCATGGTCGGCGGCCTGCCCGAAAAAGTCTTCGAGCGGGTCGTCGTGTCCCCACATCTCGCCGGAATCGACGCCCACGATGACCTTGTGCCCCTGGGCCAGCTCGGCCATCAACTGCTCGATGGTGGCGCCCTGCTGGTCATGGCAGGGGATGCCGTGGAGCTCCAAGAGCCTGCCCGCGTCGAGCGGCGACATGCCCCCGTTCCGTGAGCCAGCCGTTCACGGTGGCATCGTAGACCAGTTGTGCCTCCGATAGGTCGTTTCCGGTGAACGCGGCGATGATCCCGCGCTGCGCCATGACCGCACAGGTGAATGCCGTGGTCTGCGGCTTCCAGAATGGCGTGTCCTCGGTCGGGGTACCGCATACGGGCCCTCCTTCGGTGGGCAGGTACATCCCATCATCGATAGCGTGTAGCTCATCGAAGACGGCCACCATGTCATCGCTGATGTCCTGCGATGGGAAGATTTCATCCGGGACATAGATTTGCTCGTTCATTGCAGTTCCTCGACAGGGTTGCGGACAGGGTTGCGGTGCGTTCCCATTGTAGGACACCGGGGGGTGGTGGCAAGCAGATGCTTCACCGTTGTTGGAAGAGGCATAATAGGCTCGGTGATTCAGGTAAGGCTTGCGGTCGTCGGGTGAGGGCTATAGGAGACCGGCATCGCCGCGGCCACTTTCGTCGTGACGCTATCCGGGGAGACCGCTTTTATGGCACCGGCCATCGCAATAGATTTCGGCACCAGCCGCACCAAGCTGGCACTCGACGACGCGGGCAAGGCCCGCTTGAAGCTCTGGGAGGACGAGAAGCCCTATGTTCCCTCCTTGTTCTATCTGGAGAAGGACAGCGAACGTGTCTTTTGGGGTTACGATGCCGAGCACCTGCAAGACCAAGATCCCGCCGGCCTCGTGGACGTGCTGAAGCGCCGCCTGCTCGAGCGCTACGTCTACGCCAACCGCCGCAAGTTGCCACCTGCGGAGCTTCTGACCCACTTCTTCCAGGGTCTTTGGGCGAACGCACGCGAGGAAGTTCCGGCCTTGCAAGGGCAATCGGACCCGGCCCTCCACCTCACCGTGCCCGTCTACTACGGCCCGGCCGCCGAGCAGGTGTTGCGCCAGGCGGCACAGGCTGCCGGTTTCGCGGAGGTGACGCTGGTGCACGAGCCGGTGGCCGCGGCCCGCGCCTGGCTGGCGGAGGCCGGCGAGTCCTGCCCCGAGGTGGTGGTACTCGACTGCGGGGGCGGCACTCTGGACTGGGCCTATCTCCGCCGGGTGGACGGCGATTATCGGCCGGTGGCGGAGTGCCCGCCCGGTGGCGATGTGCACGTGGGCGGCTATGATGTGGACCGGGATCTGTGCGAGCTGGTTTCGGAGCGCTACGCGGAGCTGACGGGCGCGGCGCCCCAAGCGGTCCCGATCCACAAGCTTCGCTCCTTGAAGGAAAGCTACTGCAAGGCACGCCCGCTGCGCCCGCTGCGGATCGGTGACACCGAGATCGCGCTTAAGGCCGAGGAGATCCAAACGGTGCTGGCCGAGCGTTGCACCGCCAAGTGCTGTGACAGCCTGGTGAGCTACCTCGGGCGGCTGCGCGAGACCCATCCCGAGACCCAGCCGCCGGTGCTCTTGGTCGGCGGCAGCGCGCGCATCAAGGGCTGCGGGAGGCCATCGAGGACGTCTGCAAGTGCCGGACGCTGTGGTGGGAGAGGTCGGAATACGCGACCGTGCTCGGGGCCTTGCCGATCGCCAAGCGACCTTTCCCGGGCCCTCGGAAAGACGAGCAGTACCGTATCGCCGTGGAGATAGCCTGGGCGGATCGGGAGCTCAGCGAGGCAGAGGTAGAACGGCTTCGTGCGCTCCCTCAGCAGTTGAGCTTGACCCCCGAGCAGGCCGCGGAGATCGAGCGGGAGGTGATGGGGGCTCCCCTGGAGGAGATCGTGGCGCTTCGGCCGACCTTGGAGTTCGAGGTCGGGAGCGAGGACAGGGGGGTATTTTCAGCTGCTGACTCTCGATCGCGCGGACTTGAAGGCATGAGCGGCGGAGGGGATCCAACACCGCGGGTGGGAAGGAGAATCCAGTGCGCGCTCCGACGATCTGGGCGACCTTAAACTAAGACGCCCCCGTAGGCCTTGCGGTCGAACGGTTGCTCGTGGTTTTGCCACGTTCGTCTCGTAGAACCCTACGGAAACCATTGACACTTGGACAAACGATGAACAAATGTTCGAGGTTAGAATCACCCCCGAAGCCCTGGATGATCTCCAGCGGTTGCGAAAACACGAGAGCAAGCGGATATTCGATGAGCTGGAGAGACAATTGACGGTCCAGCCGGCGATCGAGACGCGCAATCGGAAAAGGCTCCGTCCGAACCGGGTTGCGGAGTGGGAGCTACGGATCGATAGGTTCCGGATCTTCTATGATGTGAACGATCCGACACAGTCCATCAAGATCGTAGCCGTAGGATACAAGCGCGGTAGCCGGCTCTACATTCGCGAGAGGAAATTCAACTATGAAGATAATCAATGTTTCGCCTCATGCCCGCAGCATCAAGCAATTGCTCCAGCAAGCGAGCGCGGACAACATCATTTTGCGCGCGCCGGATGGGCGCGAGTTCGTGCTGGCCGAGATCGATGACTTCGACCGTGAGATCGAGCTGGCGCGACAGAGCGACCGGCTCATGAAGTTCCTGGACGAACGAGGCAAGCAAGAAAAGACGATCAGCCTGTCGGATGCCAGAGCCAGGCTAGGCGTCAAATAGCGAGCACGGTGCGGACGAATGCCACTATGACCCACACAGTTGCCATTGACTTCGGGACCAGTCGCACTAAGCTTGCGTATTAGGATCCGCTCAGTAACAAGCCCGCGCTCATGCGGCTCGGATATCACGAGGAGCCGTACATTCCCTCGCTGTTTTACCTGCCGGCCTACAGTGCGGACGTCCTCTGGGGCGAGAACGCCGAGGAGATGCTGGAGGAAGACCCCGCCGGGATCGTGGATGTGGGTATAAGAATTTCACAATTTCAGAGACCCTTTTTCGGCGAGCGAATATTCGATTCTGGCCCTTTCTTCACTGCTTTCCGAGGCGGTTGCGCCCGCTTCCAGCTAGCTAGATATCGCCAAGCGGCGCGATAGCGGTCGGCGTCGACAATCCCGGCCGGTCGCCCGAAATGGGCGCGACGGCGGAATTCTGTGCCTGAGCCGGCTGTATTCCCCAAACCCCGGCCACGCTCTTGCCTATCACGATGAGTAAGACGCCGACGTTGCCTAACTCGCTGCGGCGATGGTCGCGTCCCCGACCTCGACGCCCGCCTCGGTCACGCGCTGCAGAAGGCCTATCACCGGCTCGCTCCGACCATCCGTCGGAGGCTAGCCCACCGTCCTCATCATGGCCAGCCCGATCTCGGAATCGTGCGTGCTCAGGCCCGCACGGCGCCCCGCCATCCGAGCGCAGACTTCTTCAGGCGAGCCAGGCCAAACCGCAGTAGGAACCTCGTCAATAACACGGCAAAGGCCCGGCGCGGGACGATTCGAAGCGAGGCATAGCCGAGCGACACCCGGTGCCAGTGCCGATCGAGCTCTTCGTGCCCGAAATCGGAACCCACACCGTCCAGATAAATCATGACGGCCTCCCGGGCGAGGGCCGCGTGCCCGCTCGCGAGGTTGTCACTCGCCAGATGCACGCTCACGATGGCCGGGTCGAGGCCCAGGTAGCGCATCTCGTCCACCACGCTCATATAAAACGCCCCGAGCCCACTCAGCTCGATGGCGAGATTGAGGCCCAGGATCTCCGGCAGGAAGGTACGGGGGAACTGGGAGATGGCCAGGAGGTAGGCGGGCAGATCGAAAAGCGCGGCCGAAAACCCCGGCCAGGCGATGAACTCCGCGGACGTCGACTCGGGTAGCCGGATCCCCTCGCCTTCCAGGAGGCGGCGAAAGATGTTCGAGTGGTTCTGGTCGGGATCGCCGCCGCCGATCTCGTCCGTATAGATCGCGAAGAGGCGAGCGGCCGTTGGGGCGTGGCGGCCATCGAGCCAGGCGGCTTTCTGCAGCCAGCAGCCGTCCACGAGCACCAGCGGCGCGAGCCGGGTCAGAAGCCATCGGTATTCCTCGCGATCGAGGCGCGGCGGCGGGACGAACGGCCGGTAGGCGGCGACCGCGCGATGGTAAATCGCATCGATGCGTGCTTCCAAGGCACCGGGGCTGTACGGGAAAAACCGGAGGTCTTCGCCGCGCATCGGGCCGCGCAAGGCCCGGGCGGTCTTGCTCAGGAAACGCCGCACCAGCGACCGCGCGGCCGGCAATTCCCCGGGGTACTGCTCCGGATTGAGCAGTCGATGGAAGAGAACCCTGGGGTCTTTGCTACCGGCGCCCCTCCCAGAACACGCAGCCGGCATGGCATGGAGGCCGCCCGACGGCTCCGCGGGCACCGGCACCGGCCGTTCGCGGAGCGAGGACTTCGACTCGCCCAATCCCCCTATCCACTCCACCAGGGTAGCGATCTCGTCGTCGCGAAAGACCCGGTACATGGCGCCACCCGGCGCCAGCCATGCGAGAAAACGGCTCTGCATAGGCGCCGCCGGGTCCACGAGGTCGGACGCGGCAAGGGCATCCAGGAGCCCTCCGAGGTCCGCCCCCGGCTTGAGCCAGTCCTCGATCCGCCGGTCGCCCAGGGTCTTATCGCGGTGCTGACCGAGGGCATAGGGCCGCTTGGCTCTCAAGATCGCCAGGACCGCTGGATGACGGTCCGAGCTCCGGCGCGCTTCCCATGCCTCGACGGCGGATCGAACCAGATCGCGCTCGGCCAGGAATTGGGCCAGGAGCCCGTTCCGGATGCGATACCACGCATGCCCAAACCCCTGCTGACCCAGTGCCTCCCGGGCGCTCTCGAGGTGGCCTTCGACCACCGTCGAGATGAGGTCCAAGCCGGCGTCGCGGGGGGTCACCGGATCGAGAAGCGACGCGATGTATCTCTCGCCCCGAATCGCCGGCGGGCACCTCCCGGCCAGCAACGCCCGGAAGGGCAAGAGCCCGAGGGCCTGGCCCAGGAGCGTCCCAAGCAGCTCGGGAAACCGGCCCTGGGGAGATCGTGCGATGCAGAGCCGGAGAACCGCCGGCAGGAAGGCCGCATCGAGCAGAGAGCCATCGCGCAGGAAGGCGTCATCCACGACCTCCGGCAACGCGATCCCCTGCCCGGCCAACAACGTGCGATACCCACCCCGTACACACCCGGCACCGCCATCGGCATAGTAGCGAAACAACAGGGCGAAGGGCCGCCGATGGACGGTGGCGGTCCCCGCCAGAGGGGCGACCCACATCCCGTGCGTCAGGGCGATCGGCGCATATTGCGTGATCAAGTACCGAAACCCCGGTGCGTCGATCGACTTCGCTTCCATCCGCTCGCGCAGCGGATCAAAATAGCCGAAGAAAGGGCCGGCGCCAGTGAATCGATATGGCGGCGGAGGGGACTCGAAGAGGGTTTCGGTTTCTGCGAATCGCGCCGCCTCTGCCAGCCGACCCCGAGCGAGGTGGCTCGCGAGCCCAAGCATCGCGCCATCCTCCTCGCCCTCTAGAAGCTTGTGAAAGGTCACTCGCCATGCGCTCTGCATCAGGACAGGCGCGTGGCCACCCCGATCGGCCGTGGTCCGCGGGCGTCCGGGGGTCCTGCTATCGACGGGGAGGGCATGATATGATTCAAAAACTCCTGACGAACGAGGCCCACCGCAACCCCTGATGGTCGACGCCGCGACCGGCACGGCGTCGCAAATCGTCGATCTACTTGGGACGACCCTATGCAGTCGGTCCCGCGGCCCGCCCCCGGCGGCGGTAGCCGACGGGCCTATCCTATCGGAAGCAGACAAATGGCTGGTAGTGCCCAAAGCGGCCTGGCGCAGCGGCTGCTGCGCTTGGAGAACCATCTAGCACACGAGAACCCGGTCTTGCTCGACGTAGTGCGGAGCTTCCGGAGGCTCGACCGCGTCGGCTATCGCCTCGGTGCGCTCGATCCGGACGAGTCCTACGCCACCCGTGTGCCGTGGTGGCCCCTGATCGCGGTGCTCGGCACCTTCTCCTCGGGAAAGTCCACGTTTATCAACGACTTTCTCAAGTACAAGCTGCAGCTTACCGGAAATCAGGCGGTCGATGACAAGTTCACCGTCATCTGCTACAGCACCGACGCCATCCACAGGTCGCTACCGGGCCTCGCGCTGGACGCCGATCCGCGGTTTCCGTTTTACAACATCAGCCGCGACATCGAATCGGTCGCCAGCGGCGAGGGCCGTCGGGTCGATGCCTACCTGCAGCTCAAGACCTGCCCGAGCGCGGCCCTGCGAGGCAAGATCATCATCGACTCGCCGGGCTTCGATGCCGATCTGCAGCGCACCTCGACCCTTCGGATCACCGATCACATCATCGATCTCTCGGATCTGGTGCTGGTGTTCTTCGACGCCCGTCACCCCGAGCCGGGGGCGATGAAAGACACCTTGCAGCACCTCGTCGCGGACACGGTCAAGCGCCCTGATTCGAGCAAGTTCCTGTTCATCTTGAATCAAATCGACGCGACCGCTCGCGAAGACAACCCCGAAGAGGTGTTCGCCGCCTGGCAGCGCGCCCTGGCCAGCGCCGGACTCACCGCGGGGCGCTTCTATCGGATCTACAACCTGGAGGCGGCCAATCCGATCGAGGACCCGAACCTCCGCCGCCGTTACGAGGCCAAGCGCGCGATCGATATGGCCGAGGTACTGGAACGGATGCAGCAGGTCGAGGTCGATCGGGCTTACCGGATCATCGGCGTCCTGGAAATGAGCGCCAAGGCCATCGAAAGCGAATTGGTGCCCCGCCTGCGCGCCGCGCGGCAGCGATGGAAACGCCGCGTCCTCTGGATCGATGGGCTCATCTACGGCTCGGTCATCGGCGCATCGGTGGCCGCGCTCATGGCGGCGGGGGGGTCGGGGGGGTGGCAAGGCCTCGCTGCCGCCCTGCCTTGGCCGGCTCCCGTCCTCTGGGCGATGGTGGCCATTGGCGTCCTGCTGCTCCTTTATCCGCATGTCGTCGTGCGGCGCCTGGCCGCCCGCTCCGTCCTGCGCACGCTCACCCGCGAACCCGTGGCCCCCGAGTTGCGGGAGGCGCTGGTCAAGGCGTTTCGCAAGAACACACGTTTGAGGCATGGCCTCCTGTACCGCGCGCCCATCGGCTGGGGGCGGCGCACCAAGGGCTACGTCGCCCGTGTTAAGGCCGACGCGGACCGCTACGTCCAGTCCTTGAACGATCGCTTCGCGAGCCCTTCCGGCCTGAACGATGGAGCGCGGGCAGACGCGCGCGAGAGGTCCGTCAACCAAGATGAGGGGCAGCCGGGAGGCCCGGCGCTGCTTGCCCCGAGTGCACTCGACATCCCGCAGGTCATCGGAGGCGAGGAATCGGCCGAAAAACATCGATTAAGCTTATCAGGAGAGCGCCGGCCCGGAGAAACGCAGAGCGCCGCCGTCGAGCACCTGCCGCGGCGCCGCGCCATTCATTTCGAGGAACCGCCCCCCGCCAGGACGCGGAAGTAGCAGCGAGCGCGGTGGCGCTCGCCAACCACTCCGCAGCCGTCCTACTGGTCCTTGGCGGCGCTGATCTCGCCGAGTTGCCGTTCGAGCTCGGACTTGAGCTTGCCAAGCTCCTCTTGATTTTGATAGCCACCGGTGGCCTTTTGCTGCTTGGCGATCATGGCATCGACTTGATCTATCGCGTTTCGGATCTCTTGCTCCGATTCCCCGCCTTGCCTGCCGCAGCCACCCAAGAGGCCGAGCACAGCCGCCAATACCACCCCATTCTTGTCTATGTTCGGCATGTTGTTGATCCTGTCCACCACATAACCGCTACAATCGGGCCGCGCGTGAGCCCTAGGATCACACGCCGCTCACCAAAGGCCCCGACCCGTGGCGCCAAGCCGGGCGGGTCCCGTTCACGTTCCCCTCGGTAGACGACCAAAGCCCGGCACCGTCCAGACGGTGCCGGGCCGTGTCGTTTCCTCCGGATTGACGCGCGCTGAGGTACCCGCCTACGGCAGGCTGAACACGCTCAGCACACCGCCCAGGCGGGTATACGAGCTCAGGCCTTTGTAAGCCCCCACCGCACCCAACCCCTCAGTGTCCTGGATGAGACCGGCCGCCATGCCGATTCCGGCCCAGCCGCCCACCCCGGACAAGACGCCTACATACTGCTTGTCCTTGTGCATCCAGGTGTTGAGGTTGCCGATGATCCCCGACGGTGTCTTGAACTTCCACAGGAGCTTGCCGGACTTGGCATCGACACACTTGATGTAACCGTCGAGCGTCCCGTAGAACACCACGTCCCCGGCGGTCGCCAGGGCACCGCTCCACACCGAAAAGCGCTCCGGCACCGACCACTTGATCTTGCCTTCACCCGCATCCCAGGCGACGAAATTACCCAGGTTGCTGGTGCCGTCGCCCGTGACCTTGCCCGCCGGATACATGTTGAGCACCGCATTCACATACGGCTGGCCCGCGGTGTATTCACCGCCGCTCACCGGCTCG
The DNA here is from genome assembly GCA_052387115.1 of Gammaproteobacteria bacterium. Classification (GTDB taxonomy): domain Bacteria; phylum Pseudomonadota; class Gammaproteobacteria; order JACCXJ01; family JACCXJ01; genus JACCXJ01. The sequence continues at coordinate 19,930 of JBQTJM010000313.1, forward strand.
TAATCCATGCACACGTGGTTGGTGGGGATGTAGAACAAACCGGTGCGCGGTGAATACGCGGCCGGTTGCTGGTCCTTGCTGCCGAGCGCCGCGGGACAGACGTTCTTGGTGTTGACGTCCTCGCCGGTCTGGTGGGTGCTGTACTTCGCCACCACCTGCGGGCGGCCGGTCTTCATGTCCACGTGCGTGGCCCAGTTGACCGCGGGGTCAAACTTCTCGGCGACCAGGAGCTCGCCCGTCTCGCGGTTCATGGTGTAACCGAAGCCGTTGCGGTCGAAGTGTACCAGGGCCTTGACGTCTTTGTCCTTGACCTCGATGTCGGCCAGGATCATCTCGTTGACGCCATCATAGTCCCACTCGTCGTGGGGCGTCATTTGGTAGACCCACTTGGCCACCCCGGTGTCGACATCACGCGCAAAGATCGTCATGGACCACTTGTTGTCGCCGGGACGCACCACCGGGTTCCAGGTGCTCGGGTTCCCCGAGCCGTAGTACATGAGGTTCAGATCGGGATCATAGGAAAACCAACCCCAGGTCGTACCGCCGCCGATCTTCCATTGCTCGCCCTGCCAGGTCTTGAGGCTCGAGTCCTTGCCGACCGGCTTGCCGAGCTCGGTGGTCTTTTCCGGGTCGATCAGCATCTCGGCGTCGGGACCCACGCTGTAGGCCTTCCACGCCAGCTTGCCGTCCTTGATGTTATAGGCGGCTAGGAAGCCGCGCACCCCGAACTCGCCGCCGCTGATGCCCGTGAACACCTTGTCCTTGATGACGTGCGGGGCATTGGTGTTGGTCTCGCCCTTCTTGGGGTCTCCGTTCTTGACCGACCACACCTTCTTGCCGGTCTTGGCGTCCAGCGCCACCAGCTCCGTGTCGGCCTGCTGGAGGAAGATCTTCCCATCACCGAACGCCACCCCGCGGTTCACCGTATCACAGCACATGACCGGCACGGTCTCGTCCTGGTTCTGGATCGGGACGTACTCCCAGACCACCTCCAGGGTGTCCAGGTTGATGGCGAAGGTATTGTTGGGAAAGGGCGCATTCACGTACAGGGTGTCATGCTCCAGCCCCGTGGCGCTGCCCGGCAGCACCAGGGGTCCGCCTTCATGGCCTCTCAGGACACCGGTCGAAAACGTCCAGGCGGCCTGCAGCTTGGGGGCGTTTCCGTCGTCGATCTGATCGAGCTTCGAATACCGGGTACTGCCGAAATCGCCGTTCGGCATGACCCAGTACTCATCGTCTTCCAGGAGCTCCAAAAGGCCTTCGTTCGCCAGGGTCGACGCCGGTATCGCGGCCGCCACCGCAGCCAACGCCATGGGTTTCAGTAGGGCCAAAGGCTTCAATAAGGTTTTTCTCATGACCTCCTCCTCCTCGCGATAGGTTTAGATTCGATCTCTCAATCGTTCTGACCCCGCACCCCGAGATCGCGAAGATGCCGGGAGGTAGAAACATTGAGGCAGGCCGATCCGGGGCGCCGCGCCCGGTGCTGCACGGTCGCGACTACCCCGCGCCCAACTCGATGAGACTGCGCCGACCGGCAGGGGCTGCGGAAAATTATAACGAATCTCAACCGCTCGGCAATAGAGCGGCCGATGCCGGCACGGCGGACCTGTGTCTACTTGATTACCGGCGGTGGGATTACCGGCGGTGGGGCTGCCGGCGGTGGGGCTGCCGGCGGTGGGGCTGCCGGCGGTGGGGCAACCGGGCGCTTGGATCGCGCCACGCCCACGAAGCAGGATCGCGCCGCGCGCTCTTCGGCCTCCTCCAGGCGCTCAACCAGCTTCTGGCCGCGCGCGGACTCGCGAAACAGTCCTCCCCGCTCCCCGGGCATCGATTTGAAGCCTTTGAAGGTCGTCGCCTCCACGAAGTCGTCATAGGACAGCGCCGCCGCGACGGCATCGACGGCGCAAGAACACGCATAGAGGTTGTCCAGCGTCTGGCCACCATGCCCTCGCATGCAGGTCAGCACTTGGTCGACACGATCGAGCGTCGGGAAGTCGTTGGCCTCGACGGCCATGCCCGGGGCCAGGAGCCAGACCGCGAGCACGCCTCTCGCCGCACGCGCCTCCAGCCGGTGCGGAAAGAAACGGGAACGCCGCCATCGGGCGGCCTGATCCTGGAGCTCGCCCAAGCCTTTCAGCCGCAGGCAGACTTGACCGGCGCCGATACGGCACCCTTGGCGACGAGATAGTCGACGACCTTCCTGACAGACGCCTCGAGAGACTCGACGGCGGTATCGACGACGATCTCCGCCGCCTCCGGCTCCTCGTAGGGCGCCGATATCCCGGTAAACTCTTTGATCTCCCCGGCCCGCGCGCGGCGGTAAAGGCCCTTGACGTCGCGCGTTTCGCAGACCTCGACCGGGCAGCGGCAGTAGATCTCGATGAAGTCCCCTGCCACGACCAGGTTGCGCGCCCGGTCGCGGTCCGCGCGATAGGGGGAGATGAAGGCCGTGAGACCGATCACCCCGGCGTCCACGAAGAGCTTGACGACCTCTCCGATGCGGCGGATGTTTTCCACCCGGTCCTCTGGGGAGAACCCGAGGTCGCCGCACAGCCCATGGCGGATGTTGTCGCCATCGCATACATAGGTGTTGCAGCCCATGGCAAAGAGCCGCTCTTCGACGGCATGGGCGAGGGTCGATTTCCCCGACCCCGACAGCCCGGTGAACCAGAGGATCACCCCCCGGTGCCCGTTGCGCTCCTCGCGGACCAGACGGGTGATGGTGGCGTCGTGCCACACGGTGTTGGTGCTCTTGAGCGCTGTGACCTGCGTTGCATCGTTCATGGATGGATCGTTCCTGTGGTGGATGATTGAAGTGGAAGACTCGGGGCGGCGGAACTTGCCGGCGGCCCCGAGTCACGACATAGCAGAACTCAGACCACAACGACCAAGACCCCGCCTCGGACCGGCCCGTTCAATCGTATTTGCCTGATCAGTCGTATTTAATATACTTGAAGCGCGGGTCGTCCGGGGTGCCTTCGAGCGCGCTCTCGGCTTCTTTGGCCGGCTGCCATTGGATCACCTCCTCGATCTTCCTGGCAAGCTGGAAGTCCTTGTTGGTGACCCCCTTGGCCGCGTGGTTCATGAGCTTCACGATCACGAAGGCATAGGACACCGTGAGGTCCGGGTGGTGGAACGCCGCCTCCGCGAGATGACCGACGGTGTTGACCACCATCAGGGTGCCCTTCCAACCCGAGGTCTTGTATTTACGCCGGATCCAGCCCTCCTCGTAGTACCAGTGTGGCAGATCTTCGGCAAGCCGCTGCTTGATCTCGTCCTCGCTATAGGTCTCCTCGTGTTTTCTAACCCGCCAGCTCATGGTAGGCCTCCACAACGTTGTAACGCCCGGCTGGCATTGTAGACCCATGCACCGGGATCCGGGTACGGATGTCGAGCACGGCGCCCGTATCGATCGCACCTTCCCGCCCGCGGTCTCCGCACAGTGCGCCGCGAAACCCGAGATAGTCCGGCGCCAGGGTCAGAAGCGGACCGATGTCGGCCGCGCGGAGCGATCCGGCCAGCCCCGTTTGGAGCCCGAGCCCCCGCGCGACCTCCACGAAACGGCCAAGCGCCTCGTCGCGCCAATGATCGCGCAGTCCCCGACCGGCCTTGTCGCAGGTATCCAGCATGACGCCCTGGAGCCCTTGCCGGGCGATCTCGGCGAGATCTCGGGTGAGGTCCACCTCCCGATCCGCAAACAGCACGGCGACTATCATCGTCCCGGCGCGGGCCTCCTCGCCGAGGGCGCGCACGACCTCCCTACGCCGCGCCGGGCCGAAAAACCCCACTTTCACGATGTCCACGCCCGCCGCTCGGACGACTCGCACCGCATGCCGGACGATCGCCGGGTCCGGGGGCAGATCGCCCGTTGCCGCACTCACGGTTCTCCGACCCGCTACGAACCCGACCGCCTCACGGACGACCGCGACGGGCAACGCCCCCAGCACTCCCCGGCCGGCGGCTTTGAGGTCCACGACATCGGCGCCTGCGGCCAGGACCACCCCGGCCTCCTGCACCGAGGCGACGCTCGCGAGGAACCCCGTCATATTTATATCATCAGATGTGTCGGCCTTCCCGCGCCGCCGGCTCGCGATGCATCGCGATGCGCGCCATCAGCCATCCCCAGGCCTCGCGCTCGCGCAGACCGGCGGTCTTGTCCACCGCCGTCCGGAGGTATGCGATCTCGCGATCCACCTTCTCCACCGGCAGGAGGTGCAGGCGGCTCACCAGGATGGCCGCCTCGACCACCGCCGCCTGGGCGCGATTGAAGCCCCGGAACGGCCGGTGCTGCTGCCGGTGACGCACGGCGCAGACAAACCTCGGCCGCTCGTCATCCGGTTCCTGGTGCCGCACCTCGACCTCGAGATGGGCGAGCGTGTCCGTGAGCCGCGCCGCATCGACCACCGCGGCCGGCAGGGTCGGCCACTGGAAACGGCCGGTCAGACACCCGGCGATGATCGCGACATTGTCGGTCAGATTGATGACGGCCTGGCGGCTGCGCGCCAGGTTGTCCAAGGTCGTCGAGGGGCGAAACGGGGCGAGCACCACGTCCTCGCCCGACTCGCGGTACCCCATAGGGACGATGTGCAGGGACCCATCGGCGTTGCGGGTGATGATCACGGCCTCGAAGATCACGGCACCTCCCGCCTGTGCAGGAAATAGGGGTCAGACTGATATTTATTCCACCGAAACACTCGCCGCAGCGTATCACGGTCGTCAATAAATATCAGTCTGACCCCTATTTCTGCTCGGGTTTGTAGGCGTGCGGGCTCGCGGTGTCTTCGCCCACCGCGGGACGCCCAGCACAGCCCCATTTGAGCGGCTCGTCCTGTACATAACGGAGCTGCCAGGTGATCTGCATGCAGTTCTTCCTGCGTCGCTACCCCACAGCTCACGCAGCAGTTGCGTGGCGGCCGGCCCGCCGGCGAGCACCCGATCGATCTCACCGACAAGTTGCCTCAGGCGGGGATGCGCGGCATCGAAGGCGGCCAGGTAGCGCGCTAGCGGCTCGCCGAGGCGTCGCATACGGAAGTCGGCCCGCGCGATTGCGACGTCGGCCTCGATCTCGAGCACCAGGCGCTCGTGCATCGCGTTGATCAAGGAAGCATAGGAAGTTCAACGCTGGTTTGCAACAGGAAGGGGACAGGTACTGTTGCGTTACTGTTGCGTCGGACGGGCCGGCCCGTGTTCCGGGGGCCCGCGCGGGGGCCGTAAGAAGGCGTTTGGGCCGATCCCGGCCGGGTTGCGGGTGGTTGTCGGGACGGTGACCGCCGCACGCAGCGGGGCATTGCGGACCCCGTCCCTGGGTTCCGCCCTTTCACGACCAGCTAGCGCTGAAGATCCTCGCCGTCGGCAACCGGAAAATCGAGGCTGGGAAAGCCCATCCAGTTGCCGACGTGGTAGCCCGGCTGAGAGAGAAATAGGGGTTAGACTAATATTTTTAATATTTATTGACGACCATTTATACGCTGCGGCGAGTGTTTGGATGGACTAAATATTAGTCTGACCCCATTTCCCGATCCAAGCAGATTATGTCGTAGCCAAAGCAACCCCTCGGCGTCGGTAACTTTGGTTACCCGACCGTCAGCTCGCGTGCGTGGGAGATGTCGCGCTGGCCTATGGGACGCAACTGGTTTGGCAGCACCGTTGCCACGGCTACGGTATGGCCGGTAAGCGTACAGAATTCGACTTCATAGGCCGCGCCATCGCGGTGAATGTGAACTACCGTGCCCACGTCGCCGGCCTCCAACCCGTCGTCCGGAACGTCCTGAGTTAGGATAACGCAATCGTGTTCACTTATCATACTTGCTCCAGAGGATACGCGGTGATGAGACGCGGTGCAATCTGGCCGTCGTCCACCTGCCAGACCGTTCGCACGCGCGAACGTCGGCCGTCCGGGGTCGTCAACTCGCCCTCCACTTCGTAACGCGGGCCAAAGCCAGTTTCCCGTACCTTAATGACTTCATTCTGCCGGCCGTGCTCGCGCAGTGCAGCGGCCAAATCCTCCCACTTCTCGGGCCGGAAACCGAACTGTACAAAGAACCGCGCCTTGCTCGCGCCGAAGCGATGCTTCTGATTGAGCAAGTAGTCGATCACTTTAGCCTCCTCGATAATAGCCAGATCCGCGTTCGGCAGCTTCATTTCACTCTGCTTGTGAAACGGGGTTTCCTCGACAGTGTGAGAAACCTATCCAAAATTCCAATTTCTACCGAGGAGGTACCAATGCATCAAGAGAGCTCTACTCGGTGTCTTCGTGTCTTCGTGGTGATTCCTGCCCATTTCTTAGCAAGGTCTTTAAGGCCGCTGGCCCGCGATGAAACGAAGCGCGGTGAGACTGGGGATGAAAAAGTAGCCGCCTCCGCGCAAGGTCGTGAAGCGCGGCAGATCGTAGATGCGCTTCGGCAGGCCGGACGCCTGCGGGATGCGAAAACGCGAGCCCTCGCGCGGCTCGCCGTGGAAGGGATCGACGTCCTGCGCGTCGAGCCCGGCGAACTCGCCGCTATTCGTCCAATCGTGGTGCACGAGCTCGAATTGATACGCGAGGCTCGCATTGACCGCCATGAAGGCGACGCCGCGCGCCTTGCCGTCGCCATTGTCGTTCTCCAGCCATTCGCCGTAGGGCAGGCCGCGGCGCACGATGCGATGCGTGCGCACGAGCGTCGCGGTGTCGCCGGGCAGCCCGTCGCGCGGATTCATGCGGCGAATGTGCGATCCGAGCGGGCAGACCGC
>JBQTJM010000314.1:0-33846 GCA_052387115.1 Gammaproteobacteria bacterium
TCACCCCCGAACTTCTTCGACATCACCAAGGTCAACGCCGCCGTCAGGGTCGTCTTCCCATGATCCACATGACCGATGGTCCCGACATTCACATGCGGCTTGGTCCGCTCGAATCTGCTCTTGGCCATCGCTAAGCTCTCCGTTTTTGCCTATCTCGACTCACGGCCCGTTTTCACTCACCTATACTATGCCTATGGAGCCCATAACCGGATTCGAACCGGTGACCTCTTCCTTACCAAGGAAGTGCTCTACCGACTGAGCTATATGGGCCTCGAGCTGGAGCGGGTGATGGGAATCGAACCCACGCCATCAGCTTGGAAGGCTGAGGTTCTACCATTGAACTACACCCGCCGTGCAGAACCACCTACCGCCTCGATTGGTGGAGGGGGTAGGATTCGAACCTACGAAGGCTGCGCCGGCAGATTTACAGTCTGCTCCCGTTGACCGCTTGGGTACCCCTCCCAAGTAAAGCGGGTAATTTTCAGCGAATCCCAACGGTCTGTCAATGCTCCCAACGGCCTGTCAGTGCTCCGCCCCGGGATCCGAGGCGGGGCGCAGCACCGCCCCGCTCAGGGCGTCGCGGATCTCACTGACCGACCGCGCCCCGCCCACCTCGCCGGGCACGATGTAATCGACCCTGGCGCGAAAATACCCCCGGACGCGCGCGGCGCTCGCGGCCGGGACACAGGCGCCGGGATTGGCACTGGTCGAGACCAGCGGCCCCACACGGCGGCACAACGCCGCGGCCACCGGGTGCGCGGTGACGCGCACGGCCAAGTCCCGGCGCCCGCCGGTCAGCCACCTCGACACGCCGGGGCGAGCCGGCAGGACCCAGCTCACCGGGCCTGGCCAGGTCGCGAGCACGCGCCCCCGCACCTCGGCATCGGGGAAGCTCACGAGCTCGGACAGGTCCTCGTGCGTACCGGCGATCACGATGAATCCCTTGCTCTGTGGCCGCCGCTTGAGACGCACCAGACACAGGAGCGCCGTCTCGTTCCAGGGATCGCAGCCGATCCCGAACACCGCCTCGGTCGGATAGGCGATCACCCCGCCGCCGCAGAGCGCCCGAGCCGCCCGCACCAGGTCCCAGCCGCGCACCCGCCCATCCCGACCGTTTAGGCCCGGCCGTTCAGTCCCTTCCATCCGGGCCGTGGGGGTAGCGTTCGGCGAGCTCGACGTTCTTGCGCCGGATCGCTTCGGCCATCGCCGCTCGGTCGGCACGCAGGCGCTCCGCCAGCCGCCCATCGGCCAGCGCCAGGATCTCGGCCGCGAGATACCCGGCGTTCCTGGCGCCGGCTTTCCCGATCGCGACGCAGGCCACCGGCACACCGCCCGGCATCTGCACGGTCGAGAGCAGGGCATCGAAACCATTGAGGGGGCCACCCGCCATCGGGACCCCGATCACGGGCTTGACGGTGACCGCCGCCACCGCGCCGGCGAGGTGCGCGGCCAGCCCGGCCGCGGCGATGAACACCCCGCAGCCACGGTCATCGGCATCGCGGACATAGGCCTGGGTGTCTTCGGGGCAGCGATGGGCGGACAGGACCCGCGCCTCGGCCCGCACCCCGAGCGCACACAGGACCTCGATGGTAGATTCCATTACCGGAAGGTCGGAGTCCGAGCCCATCATCACCGCCACGAACGCTTCGGGCATCCCATCTCCTCCTCACGCGTCCCTTAGCCGGCCCCAACCGCCGCCTGCGGGTCCTCCTGATGCCACGGCTCGGAGAAACGGCAGTTCTTCTGGGCACAGGCGCGTGTCGCGCCCTTGTTCTTGGTGACCTTGATGACGGAGATGGGCCAACGGCATTGGGGGCACGGCAGCGCCACGGGCTCGTTCCAGACGGCATACTGGCAGCCCGGATAGCCGGAGCAGGAAAAGAACACCTTGCCGCGCCGCGACTTGCGCTTGAGCAGGTGGCCCGCATGGCACTCGGGGCACACCACCCCGGTGTCCATGGGTCGCTCCAGGGGCTCGATGAACCGGCATTTGGGATAGGCGCTGCAGCCGATGAAGGGCCCGTAACGCCCGGCCCGCATGAGCAGCGGCGAGTCGCACTCCGGACAAGTCCGGCCCTCCACCACCTCGGCGGCCGGTGCGGCCTGCGCCTGACCGTCGACATTGCGCGTGTAATCGCAATCCGGATAGCCGGTGCAGCCGATGAACCGGCCGCGCCGCCCGAGGCGGGTCGCGAGCGGCTTTCCACACTTGGGACAGGCCTCTTCCAGCAGTTCCTGGGTGGCGTCCTTGCGGCTGACGGTCTCGGCCTTGGTATCGATGAGGCGCTTGAAGTCGGTCCAGAACGCCTGCATCACCGGGGTCCACTCCTTTTCGCCGCGCGAGATGGCATCCAGCTCGTCCTCAAGACGGGCCGTGAAGCCGTAATCCACATAATCGGTGAAATGCTCGGTGAGGAAGCGGATAACCACCCGGCCGACATCGGTCGGTTGGAAGCGCTTGCTCTCCAGGGTCACGTACTCGCGTTGCTGCAGGGTCGAGATGATGGCCGCGTAGGTCGAGGGACGGCCGATCCCGTGCTCTTCCAGGGTCTTGACCAGCGAGGCCTCGGTGTAGCGCGGCGGCGGCTCGGTGAAGTGCTGGCTGGTCGCTAGGCCCTCCAAGGTCACCCGATCGCCCACCGCCATGGCCGGCAGCAGGGTGTCGTCCACCTCCGGGCCCTTGTCGTCCCGACCCTCTCGATAGACGACCATGAACCCGGGATCGGCGAGCGTCGATCCGGTGGCCCGGAATATATTGCCCGGGGCATTGCCCGGCCCGCACCTGAGGTCCACCGCCACCGTGTTGATGGTAGCATCGATCATCTGGCAGGCCACGGTGCGCTTCCAGATGAGGTCGTAGAGCCGCCACTGCTCGACACTCAACTGGGACTTCAACTGATCGGGATGCCGTCCGATCGCGGTCGGACGGATCGCCTCATGGGCCTCCTGGGCATTCTTGGCCGTGGTCCGGAAGCGCCGCGGCGCACTCGGGACCTGACTCGCCCCATAGCGTGTAGCGATGAACTCGCGGACCTCGTTCACGGCCTCGGCGGCCAGGTTCACGGAATCGGTGCGCATATAGGTGATGAGGCCCACGGCCCCCTCACCGATGTCGATGCCCTCATAGAGCTGCTGGGCGACGCGCATGGTGCGGCTTGCCGTGAAACCGAGCTTGCGCGCCCCCTCCTGTTGCAGGGTCGAGGTGATGAAGGGCGGGGCCGGCTGGCGCTTGCGCTTCTTATTCTCGACCTCGGTGACCAAAAGCCATCCATCGGCGACGGACAGCAATCGGTACCGTACCCGTGCCGCCTCCTCGCCGTTGACGATGCTGAACTGCTTTTGCTTTTCTTCTTCGAAGACCGCGAGCTTGGCGACGAAGGGCTGCTCCACATGACGGGCATGGGCCTCGATGGTCCAGTACTCCCGGATCTTGAAGGCCTCGATCTCCTCCTCGCGCTCGACGATCATGCGCAGCGCCGGGCTCTGCACCCGGCCGGCGGAGAGCCCGCGCCGGATCTTGCGCCACAAGAGCGGCGAGAGGTTGAAACCCACCAGGTAATCCAGGGCCCGCCGCGCCTGCTGGGCATTGACGAGGTCCACCGACAGGGCGCGCGGTTGCTCCAGGGCCTCCGTGATCGCCCGCCGTGTGATCTCGTGGAACACCACCCGGTGGACCGGCTTGTCGTCCAGCACCTCGCGCTCGCGCAGGACCTCGGTCACGTGCCAGGAGATGGCCTCGCCCTCCCGATCGAGGTCGGTGGCGAGATACAAGGCCTCGGCGGAACGCATGGCGCGGCTGATGGCGTCCATGTGCTTGACGTTTTTTTCGATCAGCTCATAGCGCATGGCGAAACCGTGGTCGGTGTCCACCGCGCCCTCCTTGGGCAGAAGATCGCGCACATGCCCGTAGGAGGCGAGCACCTTGTAGCCGGCGCCGAGGTAGCGACCGATGGTCCTGGCCTTGGCGGGGGATTCGACGATCAACAGGTTTTTAGCCATGTAAGACAGGGGTTATACAGTGAAAGAAAGGGGCGACGTCTGATGGGCTGTTCTCGGCCCGATGGGACCCAGAGGTGGAGAGTGAAATTTAAGCCAAACATATTTGAAATCTCAGGACCTGGATGCTCGCGCTCCCTCCGGGACGGCACCGGGAAACTCCGTTACGCCCACCCTCTCCGCCTACCTGGGGAACGAGATTCCGGTCCCCTCCCCTGCGGAGCGGGGGAGGGTCAGGGTGGGGTAGAAGCGCCGCGGCCAGGAAAGGGTGTCACCCCCACCTCGGCCCTCCCCCGTCCGCGAAAAGCACGGACAGGGGAGGGAGGATCAAGATAAATGAAAGTGTTTTCTCGACCAGGTCCTCACGCGCGCCGCTCAGGCCTCCGCCATTCGGACATAGTTCCCGCCCGCCTCGGCCCGCACATAGCCGCGCAGCTCCAGGATCAAAAGCATGGAGGAAACCACGGGGGCCGTCAATCCGCTACGCGCGACCAGGAGGTCGACGGATGCCGGATCGTGGCCGAGGCAATCGATCAGGCGCCGATAGTCTTCATCCAGCCCATCGGGCTCGAAGCCCATGTCCACCTGCCGCGATGGCGGACCCCCGGCCCGCTCGGCCACCACGACCGGCGGCGGTACGGAGCGGTGCATGGGGATCAATTCCTCGAGGATATCGCCGAGCGTCTCGACCAGCTTGGCGCCGTCCCGGATCAGGGCGTGGCAACCCCGCGACAGGGCACTCTTGATCGACCCCGGGACCGCCAGGACCGCGCGCCCCTGTTCCATGGCATGGCGAGCCGTGATGAGCGACCCGCTCCGGTGCGCGGCCTCGATCACCAAGGTCCCGAGCGACAGGCCGCTGATGATGCGGTTGCGCCTCGGGAAGTTCTGGGCGATGGGCGGGGTCCCGAGCGGGAACTCCGTGACCACGGCCCCCAGGGCGGCGATCTCCCGGGCCAGCTCGCGATGGCGTACCGGATAGACGCAGTCGAGCCCAGTGCCGGCCACCGCCACGGTCGGACCCGGGCCGGACAGCGCCCCACGGTGGGCCGCGGCGTCGATCCCAAGCGCCAGCCCGCTCGTGATGACGAGCCCGGACTGCACCAGGGCTCGGCTAAACTCGTGGGCGAGCTCCATCCCCGCCCGGCTGGCATTGCGGCTCCCCACGATAGCCAGCTGGGGATTCGACAGGACGCGGTGATCGCCGTTGACGAAGACGATCGGCGGCGGGTCCGGGATCTCGCGCAGCAGCGGGGGATAATCGGGGTCCGGGAGCAGGAGGACATGGTGGCCGGGCTCATCGTTCCAGCGCCGGGCGGCATCGACGGCCCCCCACTCCGGAGCACGCAGATAGGCGATGGCCTTGGCGTCGAGCCCCGCCGCGGCGAGCTCATTCGGGGCCGCGCCCAGTACCGCCTGCGCGCTGCCGAAGCGGCCGTACAACGATCGGAAGGTGCGTGCCGCCACGCCCGGCACCCGGTGCAGCGCCAGCCAGCAGGATCGCTCGTCACGGCCCTTCATGGCGGGCCGGCTGAACCCTGGGCACTTTCCTCCAAGGAGGGCACCCACAAGTGGGAAGGGCGCCCACAAGGGGCGCCCCTACGTAACGGGCCGCCGGCACCCCTGGGCACTTTCCTCAGGGGTTGGTCACACCGTCGTAGAGATGCACCGGATGGGTCGCCGCCATGACCAGGGCGTAGCTCACCCTCGGGAAGGTCCGGAACACCATGAGATCGGCGATGCGTTCGGATGGTAGCTCCACGAGATCGCCCCGGCTGCTCGAGATCTTGGCGCTCAGCGGGTCACGTACCAGGAGCCCGCTCTGCAAGACGGACAAGACGTGTCCGGGCTCGAGGCCCGCCCGCTGGCCACGGTTCAGGACCACCACCTGGTTCGGACCGACCTGCGAGATCGCGTCCATGACCGAGATGACGCTGCCGGCCACCGGTCTTGGGGGGGCGTGGGGCACGAACTCCGGGTACACCGCCCCGGTGAAGGGCAACAGGCGATCGCCGGACAGGACCTCGCGGTAGGAGCGGGTGATGACGGCGGTGGCCGGGTCGCCGGCGCGTTCCAGCCTCGCGTCGGCCACGTGCAAGGCCTCATAGCCCAAGGCCCCGCCCTCGACACCGATGCAGTCTTCGGTATATCTGAGTGCGACGGGTTCCAGGGCCGCGTAACGGGTGTTCTCGTCGCGCTGCGCGGGCGGATCGCGGTACACCTCGCCACACCGCACCACCGTGTACTGGGTCCCGGGCTCGGCCGGGGGCAGCCCGCGGATGTAGATGCGGTTCGCCTCCGCCGGGGTCAGGTGCTCGTCCTGGCTCGAGACCACATAGGGCGCGTCGGCCAGGTCCTCCGGACCCACCACACGCGGCCGGATCAGGAACGGCCAGATGGCGTCCAGGGGGATGGGATGCACCACCCGATCGTGCTCGGACGCGCGGATGGACGGCGACAGCCTGGCCCGCCGGGAGTGGCGGGAGTAAAGCCTCGGACGCCCGCCCTCCATACCGACCCATAGCACATCGCCGACATAGATCCGGTGCGGGTTCTTCACCTGCGGGTTCTGCTCCCACACCTCGGGCCACTGCCACGGCCGGTGCAGGAAGGTCGAGGCGATGTCCCACAGGGTATCGCCCTGTTTGACGACGTAACGCGTCGGGTGGCCGGGCTTCAGAGCGGCGACCTCGGCCGCGGCGCCGTGCGTGAACAGCGTGGCCAACAAGACTTGAAGGAGTTTTCTCAGCATGGCGTTTATCCGATGATAAGTTATCCGGTCCGGAGGAAAGAACGTAGTAATCAGTCAAATTGATTGAAACAGGCACGTCATTCCGGCATGGATTGCTGGAATCCAGAGTACGTGCACGTAGGTGCTGTCCTGCATCCTGGACCCGGGGTGACGAATCACTTCGATCTAACATGACTCACTAGTAGTAAGGTCGGACCCTGCTTGAAGCTTAGCCGGGACCCGGGAGAAAATACACCGGAGGCGGTCGCCGGCCCGCCATCGGCTGCATCTGCTATTATTCATCTACTATCATGGTGGCGGTGCTCGACCCGCCTCCCGTTTGACGATGGCCATCCTCCAGGTCCTTTACCATCCCGATCCGCGGCTGCGGATCAAAGCCGCCCCCGTCGCGACCGTCGACGACGACGTCCGGCGTCTGGCCGCGGACATGATGGAGACAATGTATGCCGCACCCGGCATCGGGCTCGCCGCCACCCAGGTCAACATCCACCGCCGTCTCTTGGTGGTCGATGTCTCGGAGACCCACGACCAACCACTGTGCCTGATCAACCCCACTCTGCTCCAGAAGGACGGGGTCGAACGCATGGAAGAAGGCTGCCTGTCGGTCCCCGGGGTCTTCGAAGAGGTGGAGCGGGCCGAACGCATCCGCGTTCGCTTTCAGGACCTCCAGGGCCACACCAGGGAACAAGACGCCGACGGCCTCCTCGCCGTGTGCATCCAGCACGAGATGGACCATCTCGAAGGCAAGCTGTTTCTGGACTACCTCTCGCCCTTGAAGCGCAGCCGTATCACCAAGAAGCTGACAAAGGCCCAAAAGCAGGTCCTGTGAAGCTCGGCACCTCAGTGCTTGCCCGGTAAATCCCCGTAACTCCCCGTAAACCAAACAATATTGGCGCGCATCGTCTTTGCCGGCACCCCGATCTTCGCGGCCACCGTCTTAAACGGCCTCATCGAGGATCGTGGCGCCGGGATCGTTGCGGTCTACACCCAACCGGACCGCCCGGCCGGCCGCGGTCTCCGGTTCGCCGAGACCTCCGTCAAAATGCTGGCGCGGGCAGCGGGGCTTCAAGTACGCGACCCCGTATCACTCAAGACCCCCTCCGAGCAGGAGGCCCTCGCGAGACTCGCCCCCGATCTGATGGTCGTGGTGGGCTACGGCCAGATCCTGCCACAAACGGTCCTCGACATCCCGGTGCTCGGCTGTATCAACGTACACGCCTCGCTGCTCCCGCGCTGGCGAGGCGCGGCACCCATCGCCGCCGCGATCCTGGCCGGCGACACGGAAAGCGGGGTCACGATCATGCGCATGACGGCGGGCCTCGATACCGGACCCATCCTCCACCAGATACGCTGCCCCATCACGGACGGCGACACGGCCGGCGATCTCCATGACCGGCTGGCGGATCTCGGGAAACGGGCCCTTGCGGAGGCCCTCGCGGCGGTCTTCGCCGGACACTTGGAGGAACGGCCACAGGACCAGCGCCTGGCGACCTATGCCCCGAAGGTCGAGCGCGCGCAGGCGCGATTGGACTGGCGCTGGCCGGCGGCCGAGCTGGCGCGCCGGGTCCGGGCCTTCAATCCCCGTCCGGTGGCCTTCGGCGAGGTGGCCGGGATCGAGTTGCGGGTCTTCGAGGCCATGGCCGTGCACACCCCGACGGAGCGCCCCCCCGGATCGGTGTGGGCCTCCGGCGCGGGACTGGATGTGGCCACCTCCGCGGGTGTCTTGCGGCTCCTGCGCGTCCAGGCGCCGGGCCGCCGCCCCTTGAGCGCCGCCGAGTTCCTGCGCGGCCATCCCGAGATCACCCGTGCCTAACCCGGAGCTCTCACCGGCACCCCTGCGGCAGACGATCCCTCGGTCCGGCACCTCGCCCCGCGCGCGACGGCCGGTCTTTAGACATGCGGGCTAGGGACGGCTCGGAGCCCCGCGCCGCCGCCGCGCGCGTCCTGGCCGCGGTGATGGCGGACGGGCGGTCCCTGTCGGCGTCCTTGCCGGTGCACCTCGCGACCTTGTCCGATCCCAAGGACCGGGCCCTGGCGCAAGAGATCAGCTACGGCGTCCTGCGCTGGCTGCCGCGCCTCGATTACTGGCTCCGCCAGCTCCTCACGCGCCCGATGGAGCGACAGGACCCCATCGTCCTGGCCCTGTTGCTCGCCGGGCTGTATCAGGCCGGCTGGCTGCGCGTGCCCCCGCACGCCGCCGTGGCTGCGACCGCCGAGGCCTGTCGGCGCCTGAAGAAACCCTGGGCGGTCCCGCTCGTCAATGCGGTCCTGCGGCGTTTCCTGGCCACCCGCGAGGCATGGATCGAGAGCACCTCCCCCGAAAGCGCGCGTTTCGCACACCCCGAATGGCTCCTCTGCGCGCTTCAAACGGCCTGGCGCAGCGACTGGGAGGCCATCGCGACGGCCAACAACCAGGCCCCGCCGATGGCGATCCGAGTCAACGCGCGGCGCGCCAGCCGCGACGCCTATCTTGCCCGGTTGCGTGACGCCGGTATCCCGGCCGGCCCGGCGCCCCATGCCGAGCAGGGGGTGGTGCTCGCGACCCCATTGGACGCCACGGCGTTACCCGGTTTCCGGATGGGGCTAGCCTCCATCCAGGACACGGCGGCCCAACTCGCCGCCACGTTGCTCGACGTGCGGGCCGGCCATTACGTCCTCGACGCCTGCGCGGCGCCCGGTGGCAAGGCGGCGCATCTCCTCGAGATCTCTCCCGCGGCCCGCCTCGTGGCGGTGGACAAAGACCCCGGCCGATTGGTGAACGTATCGAGCACGCTGGAACGGCTCGGGCTGCAAGCGGACGTCAAGACCGGCGATGCGGCCGATCCCAGTACCTTCTGGGACGGCCATCGTTTCGACCGCGTGCTCGTCGATGCCCCCTGCTCGGGGACCGGGGTGATACGGCGCCATCCCGATATCAAGGTCCTGCGCCGGCCGTCGGACATCCCGCGCATGGCGCATGAGCAGTCCCGCATGCTTGAAGCCCTGTGGCCGCTCCTCGCCCCCGGGGGTAAGCTCTTGTACGCCACCTGCTCCGTCCTTCCCGAGGAAAACGCGCAACGCATCGACGCCTTTCTAGGCGCACACCGGGACGCCCGCCTGGCGCCTATGGAGGCAGCCTGGGGCCGTGATACCGGCGCCGGCCGGCAGATCCTCCCGGGCGAGAACGGGATGGACGGGTTCTTCTATGCCCTGCTCGAGAAGGCCGAAGGCGTTTAGTCCGAGGCGTTCTTTGCTTGTCGTTATGATCATCGCCGGAGGAGTAAAGAGATGACAGAAAGAATTTTGAGGCTAGAGGAGGTGAGAGAACGGACAGTGGACGAGTTGCTCCGCCAGGTAGCAAGTGAGCGCGAAGCGGTGACTGTAGTGCTCGGAGATGGCGAGAGGGAGGTCATTCAACCGGCGCCTTCGCTGAAGTCGCTGCGAGACCACATCAACCAATTCGTCTTTGACCTTAAGTTCAAATGGATTCCGTTTCGGGGTTACTACCGTTTCCGCTCGTACAAGTACATGAAGTGGATCGACCCTGAAATGGGGTTGCTAAGATTCATCGTAGATCCCAAACGCATCAGCCTAGACATTGGCGCGAATCTTGGTCTTTTCACGCATTTCCTTGCCCGCTATTCTCCCCATGTCCATGCATTCGAGCCAAATCCGCTGCCGTTTAATGTGCTTAAACGCGTCGTGGATAGCAATGTTACCGTATACCACATGGCACTTACCGACCGAACCTCCGACGTCGAACTGGTTGTGCCGAGAGGACGGAAGGGGTGGACGAATAACGGTGCGTCCCTCGACCGAAAACGAGAAGGCCATTTCGCGATCGTCAAGGTGCCGGGAAGTCGCATCGACGATCTCGATCTCAAAGACATCGGGTTCATCAAGATCGATGTCGAGGGGCACGAGAACATCGTTCTCAAGGGTGCAATCGCTACTTTGCAGCGCGACCGTCCGAATCTGTTCGTGGAAAACGAATATGCGCATGTAGGTGCGGCGGCAGACGACGTATTTAGATTTCTTCGTGATCTAAACTACGAAGGCTTTTTCCTTGGCGATGGTGTGGTTAAGCACATATCACATTTTTCATGGGACCAATATCAAATCGGGTCGCGCGGAGAATCAGGCAGGTCTGAGCGCTACGTGAAGAATTTCATCTTTATCCCAAGAGAGGGCCCTTCGGTCGGGTAGTATCAGCGCAGCCATGCCTGTACCTAGGCGCAGCAACGCGCCTAAGGCGAAAGGAAGGGCGGAAGCCGCTTTTTTGGCGTTCCGCCGTATGGCTGCCGGCCGAAGCGGCCCATGCGCGCCGGCCGGCAGATCCTCCCGGGCGAGGACGGGATGGACGGGTTCTTCTATGCCCTGCTCCAGAAAGCCGCAGCCGCCTAGCCCGAGGCGGCGTCCCGCCGAGCGGCCAGGTCACGCTCGGCGGGCCGACCGCTGGCGGAACCCCCGAATCGGGCTCGAAGACACGATCCTGGCCGCGTCCGAGTATGAGTTTGACCAGCGGGTGAGCTGGTAGGCGCTTGGGAGTAGATCCCCCTCTGGGCCTAGAATCAATGAGTTAGTTAGGCAAGGTCTGTACAGGACATCATCAAAGCTTTCTTTTCGGAGATCGCTTTGCCCGGTTCTTACGGATTTCACGCGCTACACACGGTGGCTCGCGAGCAAGCAGAGCAGTCGCGTCGACAATTTCATACACCGAATTGGGACAATAGTCGAAATGTCCTTTTTCGTTGTATTGGTTATGATCCGATCGGGGATTGGACGTGGCCTCGCCAGAGACTTGGTTCCCAACAGGTACGAGAGTTGGTAAATGAGATTCTCAGGGTTAGGCATAGCTTTGCACACGGTCACGCGATGCCGTCCTATTCGTGGAACCGATCAAAGTCCGGCCGGGTTCGACTAACTGTTCAGGGATTAGCACGCGTTGAATCGCTATTCACGCATCTAGTAAGTTCGACGGACACGGGCATAGCTAGGCTTATTGCGGTCAGTTATGGACATACCGTTGCGTGGCGCTAGAGGGAGCGGAAGCGCATCGGCATGATGCATGCCTAGCTCGTTGGCGCTTCGCGGTGAGCTCATAGGACGCGCCGGTAACGTCTACAATCGCCACGGCGAACCCGAGGTCGCTTGCGAGAAGCCGCTCGGGACACCGCCCGGCGACCTCGATCAAGGCCCGCACGCCGGGGCAGGTGCGGCCGGCGCGGATAGGATGCGGTTGTTGTGGTCGAGGCGTACGACATTTTCATCAGCTATGCAAAAGGAGATGAAAACTATGCTTATATGCATATAAGATATACAACTATCTAGAGAAAATGGGTTTTGAGCCATGGTTTGAGCCATGGTTTGAGCCATGGTTTGATCAAGAGAGGACTTATTACCCGGACAGGAGTGGGACCGTGCGATAAGAACGGCAGTGCGCAAATCTGATGTTTTCTTACTATGTCTCTCCAAAAGGTTTGTTTCAAAAAGGGGATATCGACCAAGGGAAGTAAAAATGGCGCTGGAGACGGTCGAGGAGATGCCACCAGGTTCAATTGACCCTATCCCGGTCCGGCTAGAAGACTGCGATCCTCCGGAAGAGTTTATGCAATATCACTATACTCCGATCTTTTTGTTTCGGAAAATCTTGATAAGCTTGCCGAGGTTATTCTGACTGCATGGGAAAAGCGGTAGAAATTGAGAGTAGTTATGGGTGGAAGCGTCGGGCTCGTAGTCCAGTAGAATTGGCTAAGGGGCGCCTGGCGTCGGCGAGTTCGGACAACACCTTGCGGCGACTCTGGGATGCCGAGAGCGGCCAGCCGCTCGGCATGAAGACGTCGTGCAGAGCGTCGCCTTCAGCCCCGACGGCAAGCGCCTGGCCTCGGCGAGTGAGGACAAGACCGTGCGGCTCTGGGATGTAGACTTGCAATCCTGGCTAAAGCGCGCGTGCGGTATCGCCAACCGCAACCTCACCGGCGACGAATGGCGGAAGTACCTGAGCGATCTACCCTACCGCAAGACCTGCCCGGACCTGCCGGGCCCCGACGATGCCCGAAGGTGGCGGTCCTCCAGCCCCCCCGGGCGCCGGCAAGGCGCCATCAGCAGAGTCGGCTTCGGCTCCGACTGAAGCGCCGGGGCCTGCGGTGTTACCGCTCCCCCAGTCATACAACCTCAGCCCGAGAAACCCACGGCTCCCGCGCCCGTGCAGGAAGGCGATCCCATCAAGCCCGTGAACGCTGATGATCGCGCTCGCATTGGGCCTACGCCAGTGCAACCCGTGTTCCCTGTTCCGCCAAGCGTCGGGAAATCGGTAAAGAGCGAAACGCCCGCCGAGCCGCCAGGTGAACTCTCCGTCCCGGGGTCGCTATCTCGAGCTTGCCCTTGGTCCCATCTCAGAGTTTGTGTAAAATTCTCCTGCACTCGGGATCTCGTGTTCCGGCGAGGCGGGGGCGATCTCGGCGCCAAGGGCGTTTTTCCTTGCGGACAACATCATGCCGAATTATGAAGTGACCCTGGAGGTCGCTCCCGATCGGGTCGGGGAGATGGAAGGCTACATGCGCACGGAGCATATCCCCGAGATCCTGCGCACCGGGTGCTTTTCGCGCATCACCTTCGAACGCTCGGACTCAGGCCGTTTCCGCACGCGCTACGAGGCGGCGAGCCAAGAGACATTGGACGCCTATTTCCGCGACCACGCGGAGCGCCTGCGCCAGGACTTCCGGAGGCGTTTCCCACAGGGCGTCGTGCCGTCACGCGAAGTCTGGACGGAGGTCGAGCGCTGGGGTGGGGACCCGGAAAACGTTCGCTGAGCCACTCGACTGGCCACCCAGGGGTCGGTGGATTCGGCTACACTCAGGGCATGCGCACGATCACGGCCATCGCAGGGCTGTTGCTCTTGATAGCGGGCGCGCTCTATTTCTACTATGTGCGCGGGGTCGGGATCTCTCCGCAGATCTCCGCGCCCGCAGCTATCGAACGGGATGGGCGGATGCGCTCCTACACCTTTGGCGTGAGCGCGGCCATGCCTACGCCCCGTACCGAGGTCGCCTCGGCGGTGCTCGCGGGCAAGGTCTACGTGATCGGAGGATTCGACGGCCTCGGGCGGACCCTCGCGAGCGTCGAGGTCTACGACCCTGCCATTCGGCTTTGGGCAGCGGGCCCCGATCTGCCGGCGCCGCGCCACCACATGGCCCTCGTCACGGCGGGGAACACCCTCTATGCGCTGGGGGGTTACACCGGTTCGGGCTTCGAACCCCACGCCGAGGTGTTTGCGCTGGACGTCGGGGCTCTGTCGTGGAGGTCGGTGGCGCCACTGCCGGAGGCGCGGGGGGCCATGGCCGCGGCCGCGCTGGACGGCAAGCTCTTCGTCGTTGGTGGCGTGGGGACCGCGGGTTTGGCGAACGAGCTTTACGTATACGACACCGCGGCCGACCGCTGGGCAGAGCGGCGGCCGGTGCCGACGCGCCGGGACCACCTCGCCGCCGCCGCACTGCACGGCCAGCTATACGTGGCCGGGGGCCGGGAGCAAATCCTGTCGAAGAACCTGGCGACGCTCGAGGTCTACGATCCGGCGACCGACGCCTGAAGCGCAGGACCGGAAATGCCCACTGCCCGCGGCGGGGTCGCCGGCGCCGCCTTCGACGGGCTCTTCGTGGTGGCGGGCGGGGAACGTCCAGGCGCGACCCACGCCGAGGTCGAAGCCTTCGACCCGGAGACGCGGCGGTGGCTGAGCCTGCCACCCTTGCCTACCGCCCGCCACGGCCTCGCCGCCGCGGTTTCGGGGAATGTTCTCTACCTCATCGGCGGCGGCAAGCATCCCGGTCTCTCGGTCTCGGACAATGTGGAGACCTTGGAGGTGCATTAGGCGTCAAGCCCCGCTGTCCTCCCCTGCATGGAAGCGCTGCTCTTCCTAATCGGCGTACTGTCGGCGACGCTTCTCGTTGGCCGGCCAGTAGATAGGTTGTATGCAGACGACTCTCGAGCCTATGCAAGATCGCTTTCTGGTCACCTGCCCGTACTGCGGCGAGGCTGTAGAGATCTACCTGGAACCTGACGTTGAGGGGAGCCTGGTTCAGGACTGCGAGGTCTGCTGTAACCCCTGGCAACTCCGCATCTCGACTGACGGCGACGATCGCCACGTAGCCCTAGCGCGTGCCGATGGATCAGAGTAGCTCGTGAGATCTAGGCTGGCTTGTACCTCCGAAGGGTTACTCAAGTAAGAGTGAGCACCCCCTTGTCGCGCGCACCGACGCTCGGTGGGGCGCAACACACAAAGCCGGGGTGGCGTTTACACCAACCCGAAGAACGGCTGGACATCGACCAGGGTGCCGGGCTCGACCCGGCCCCAGTCGTGGGGCAGGACGATGAAGCAGTCGGCCTCGCTCATGGAGCGCAGGATGGCGGAGCCCTGGGGTCCGGTCGCGTGCACCAGGAGGGCGCCTTGGGCGTCGCGGTCCAGGACCCCGCGCTGGTACTCCACCCGCCCGGGTTTCTTCTTCAGGGGTTTGGTGCAGCGCGCCTGCACCAGCAGGGGCCGCCAGTTCGATTCTCCCGCCATACGCCGCAGGGCCGGTTGTACGAACTGATAGTAGGTCGCCATGACCGACACCGGGTTGCCGGGGAGGCCGAAGAACACCGCCCCGCCCACCCGGCCGAAGGCGATCGGCCGGCCGGGTTTCATGGCGACCTTCCAGAACGCCACGCGCCCGACCGCGCCGAGCGTGTCGAGGATGAGATCGGCCTCGCCGACCGAGGCGCCGCCCGAGGTGATGAGCACATCGGCGCAGCCACCGGCCTCCTCGAAGGCGCTGGCGACCGCGTCCGGCACATCCGGCACGACGCCCATGTCGATGGCCTCGGCCCCGAGCCTCTGGAGCACGCCGTAGAGCGTGTAGCGGTTGCTGTCGTAGACGGCGCCCGGAACCAGCGACTCGCCGATCGAGCGCAGCTCGTCCCCGGTCGAGAAGAAGGCCACCCGCAGCCGCCGGTGAACGCTGATCTCGCCTATCCCGAGCGATGCCACGAGGCCGAGATCGGCCGGGGTGAGGCGCCGGCCCGCCTGGAGCGCTACTTGCCCAAGAGCCAGATCCTCGCCGGCGAGTCGGATGTTGTCGCCGGCGCGGCCGGGGCGGATGCGGATCGTGTCCTCTCCGAGCACTTCCACGCGCTCCTGCATGAGCACCGTGTCCACGCCCTCGGGCACGACCGCCCCGGTCATGATGCGCACGCATTGCCCCGCGCCCACCACGCCCTCGAAGGGTCTGCCCGCGAACGCCGCGCCCAGCACCTCGAGCTCGCGCGTCCCCGCACCCGGCAGATCGGCACCCCGCAGGGCATAGCCGTCCATCGCGGCATTGGCATGGCCGGGGACGGCCAGGGGCGAACGGACATCGCGGGCGAGGATCCGGCCGAGCGCGCCGCGTAAGGCGACGCGCTCGCAGCCGGGGATGACCGCGATGTCCGCGTGGATCCGCGCGAGCGCCTCCTCGACCGACAAGGCGTCCGGGTCGTGCTCGTCCGCGCAGCTCGGTCGGGGAGGAGGGGCTTCCGCATTCAGCATGTCGCGACCGCGCGCAGGCGATCCTCCGCGACCGTCATGTCCGCGGGCGTGTTGACGTTGATGAAGGCCTCTGGGGTGTCGGAGAAGTCGCAGAGCACGTGAGGGTGCTGCCGGTACCAGGGTTCCACCTTGCGCTCGCCCTCGTGCAGATAGCAGAGGAGCGAGTCCAGCAGGCTGCGCCGTATGAGGGCGAACACCGGCTGGAGGCGCTCGCCGTCGTGCGCGATGCTGATGTCCGCGGCTTCTTTGGAGAGCATGCGATAGAGACGCAGGGCGAGGTCCGCGGGGACGAAGGGCGAGTCGCACGGGGTGGTCACGATATACGGCGTGCGCGCCGCGCGGAGCGCCGTGGCGATCCCGGCCAGCGGTCCGCAATAGCCTTCCAATAGATCGGGCATGACCCGGTAGCCATAGCGTGCGTATTCTGCCGGGTGGCGGTTGGCGTTGATGATGATGTCCGCGACCTGGGGTTCCAGGGCCCCGATCACGTGCTGGACCATGGCCTTGCCCGCGAGGGGCACGAGGCCCTTGTCCTGCCCGCCCATGCGGGTGGCCCGGCCGCCAGCAAGGATGACGCCGGTGATGGTGGCCCGTAGCGCCTCAGGTCCCTGCCCGGGGATCGACATAAGTGTGCCGTTCATTGCCAAAAAAATCAGAAGGAGGCCACATCCGCTATTATTGCAGCGGGTTTCGCAATGACAAGCGTTGCGGTGGGCGCGACGCTCGGGAGAGAAGGGCGATGAACGAAGAGACCATGAACCTCGAGATCCGCAAGTTCCTGAAGCGCGTGGGGGTTACCTCGCAGCGCGAGATCGAACAGGCGGTCCGGGGCGCGATCGCCGCGGGCCGGATCAAAGGTGACGGGACCTTGTCGGTGCGGGTGACCTTGGAGGTGGCCGAGCTGGGGATCCGCCACGTGCTGGACGATACGGTGGCGCTGGAATGAGGGTGGGGCCCTTGGGGTCCCCCCCAATGGGCAGCCGGCCCCGGGGATCAGGACTTGCCCGGGTCCTTCTGGGTATAGACGGGGAAGGGCGTCACGTTGGCACCGCCATCGCCCTTGATCGGGGTCACCTTGACCTGGCCTTCCTTCTCGACTTCGTCGATGCGGATGATGGCGTGCATCGGGATATAGCTCCGGCCGACGCCGGTGAACTCGGACTTCAGCTGCTCTTCCGCGGGGTCCAGGACCAGGGACGTGCGCGTGCCGAATACCAGATCCCCTATCTCCACGAACCCGAACAACCCGCCCTGACTCACGCTGCGGGCATAGACCTCGTACACCCGGCCCTGGTTATGGAAGACCACCTTATAGATACACCGCTTGGACATCGAGGTCGCCTTGCTTGAGCCCGGGCCGATCGTAGCATAAGGATTGACGCGATCGGCGCCGGGATACACGCTCCGGCGAGGAGCAGCAAGATGTACGCCGAGGCTCGTGAACTTTAGCGATCCCGGCCTGGCTCATTGCGATGCCCGGACGCGATCCGAGGCGCGGCCTCGGTCCTCGCCCCGGTTCTCCTGGCCCCAATCCCGGCCACCGTCCTGGATACGCGTGATGAACCGTTCGATGCCCGCCACCAGTAGCTCCGTCCCTGCCAGAAAGGCGTCGTTGTGCCCCCCCTGGCGCTTGACGAACTGCTTGCGGCCGGGGGCCGCCGCGAACAGGCGTTCCCCATGCTCATAGGGCACGATCTCGTCGTCCGGGCTGTGGATCACGAGCACGGGACAGCGCACCCGGGGGAGCCGCTCGAGCGTCGGGTACTCGACCCTTAGCAGCAGGCGCGCGGGAAAGTACGGATAGAAACGGCCGGCCAGCTCGTGCATGGTCGTGAAGGTCGATTCCAGGATGAGTCCCGCGGGATGTTCGCGGGTCGCGATCCAGGTGGCCACCGCCCCGCCCAGGGACTCTCCGAACAGCACGACGCGGTCGGCCGCAATGTCGAGCGTCGTGGTCAGATATTCCCAGCCGGCCAGGGCATCGCGATAGGTGCCCTCTTCGGAGGGGCTGCCGGAGCTTTCGCCGTAGCCGCGGTAATCAAGGATGAGCACCGCGAGCCCGAGGCCGTGCAGGGCGTGCAAGGCCATCAGCCGGTGGGATATGTTGCCGGCGTTGCCGTGCAGGAACAGCACGGTCAA
Source organism: Gammaproteobacteria bacterium (assembly GCA_052387115.1). GTDB lineage: Bacteria > Pseudomonadota > Gammaproteobacteria > JACCXJ01 > JACCXJ01 > JACCXJ01. Next base: position 18,429 of record JBQTJM010000314.1, read on the forward strand.
CCGGGCCTCGGCCGCCGGGATATACCAACCCGAGAGTCGCACGCCGTCCCGGGCACGGATCTCGATCGGTTCGTAGACCAGTCCCGCCTGGGCCGGCGTGGCCATGATCTCTCGGGACGGAAAGAAAATGAAGGAGGGCTGGAACACGGACATGGCTGCGACCACGATCGCCCACACCGCGAAGGCCGCCACGAGCGCGGAAAGCAGGATGTCACGCATGGGGAGGGGTCAGACGAAATAGGGGTCAGAGTAGTATTTATTCCACCGAAGGACTCGCCGTAGCGCATCAACGGTCGTGAACAAATACAACTCTGACCCCTATTTTCCATAAAACAACGCGAGCAACCCACAGCCGATGCCGCAGGTAGACCCGCGCGTCAAATTGGGGGCCGAGGCCCCCCAGGTTATTGTTTATCTGAGATTAGGTCAGATGCCCGCCTTAGCGATTGAGCGCGATCAGAGCGCCGAAGCACACGATGGACAAAGCGAACAACACCCACATGGTAGCGTCAGGCATGGTTACCTCCTTCGATTTAGTTATAGGGTTCGACAGGAGAGGCAATCGCCCCTCCCGGCCGGCTTGCGCACAACCCCCGACTCTTAGCCTTGTAAAGCTCACCGTGGTAACGTGGGCCGGTCACGCAGCGTATAACCAGTACGTTCCCACTACTACAATACCCCAATTGATTCCTAGATGGAACCCATGGGCGAAACCCGCGCCGCTCGACACCCGCGGCGGTTCGCCAGGGTCCCAGATACCAGGCTCAAGCGCCGGGCTCTCAGGCGAACGAAGAACCGCGCAGCCGGGCCGAGATCTTCTCGCGCGCCTCGGTGAGCAGCGAGTCCCGGTCGAGACCGTCGAGGATCTCCTGGACGACGCGCTTGGGCCCCAGCGGTCCCCACGACCGCCCCTCTGCGAGATAGCGTTGCGCCGCCCGTCCGACCACGAGCGCCGAATAGTAGGCGACGGCCCCCTGGGTGGCGCCCGTAACCAAGGTCGACAGCCCGGCCGTGCCGCCTTTGATCGCCGAGGCGATGAAGTGAACGGCCCACACCGTGCCCATCACCAGCGCCATCTGCGCCGCGATGGTGGCGATGAGCCGTCCGGCCTCGGCCTTGCCCATGGGCAGGCCGTAGATCCGCGCGAGGTGCAGGACCAGGGCCACGTCCGCGGCCCCGGCGGCCAGGAGATCCGAGATCGGGATGGGGTTCAGGCCCACGACCACCCCTTTGACCAGACAGTAGCTGCGGATCACGGCGGCGGCCAGATCGCGCCTGATCGCCAGCACCCGGCTGCTGATCGCGTCCGAGACCTCACCCGCGAAGAGCGTCGCGTTGAGCGCCGCGAGGGCCTTCCCCTCGCTTTCCAGGATGGACCAAAGCGCCTCGCGCAGGGCCTGCACTTGCGGTTCGGCGCGCCGTAGCGCCTCGGTCTCGCGACCGGATGCGTCGATCTCGATGTAGATGCGTGGACCCGGCTCGGCGGCACTGCAGACGATGCGATCGGACGGTACGAGTCCCCGGCAGCGGAGTGTGAGCGCCTCGACCAGCACGGCGCGTTCGGCCTCCGTGTAGCGGTCGATCTTGTTGAATACCAGCAGTAACGGTTTGTGCTCCTCGGCGAGCAGTCTGAGCGCCTGGATCTCAGTGCCGGAGGTGTCACCATCGACCACGAACAGCACCAGATCGGCGCGGCGGCCGACCTCGCGCGCCATGCGCTCGCGGGCCTCGCCCTCGATGTCGTCGATGCCGGGGGTGTCGATCAGGAACACGCCCCCGGCATCCCGTTCGTGCGGCTGTCGTTCCTCCCAGCGGGCGGATTGCGGGGCGCGTGTCTCGCCGTGCAGCGGGCTGGTCGAGAACCGTCGCTCGCGAAGCAGGGCATTGATGAGGGCTGATTTTCCAACCCCGACGCGCCCGAAGAGCGCGATGTGGATGTGGCCCTCTTCGAGCCGCTCGAGCATGGCCTGGACGTGACCCAGCTCCTCCGAAAGGCCGTCGCGCACCGCCGCCGGCAACTTGGGGTCCTCGACCAGCGCACGCAGGCTGTCGCGCGCCCGGCCGAGCGGGGAGTCCTCGCGTTGGCCCTCAAGGCTCTCCGCGGCGTCCTTTTCCCGGGACCAGGGCCAGCCGGACCAGGCGTTCCGCACGCGTTCCCAGATCCTCACTCAAGTCCTCCTCGAAACGCTGCAAGGTAGCCTGCTCCCCGAGATCCCCTTCGCGGGCTAGGCCCTCGGCCACCGCGCGCCCGAGACTCTCGAAGATGAGGCCGTAACCCACGGCGTGCAAGGCCCCGCCCGCCACGGTGCCGAGGCCGGGAAAGGCCTTGAAGGCGTTGCCCGCGACCGCCAGCACCATCGGCAGGGCCTTGCGCGCCCGTTTCGTGGCGAGCCGCAGGAGGCGCGTCATGTCCACCCGCGGGGGGGAGACCTCGTAGAGCTCGCACAGGGAGCGCACCATACCCACGGCGAGATAGCCCTGGATCACCAGATCGGTGCCGGGGGCCACGGCCACCAGCGCCCCGACCACCGCCTGGCGCGCATAGTCTCTCACGATCTCCTCGGCGCGGGTGCCACGGTGTGTGGCGAGTGAGACGTCGAGCTTGTGAGCCGCGAGCCCGAGCACCGCCTTCTCACGGCCCTGGAGCAGCGCCGCGCGGTCCTGGCCCAGGGTACGCGCCAAGGCCGCGAGCAACTCCGCGACATTCGGCGGGACGGGCTCCACCGAGACGACTTCCTGGCCGTTCGCTCGGGTGCGCACGACCTCTCTCTGGCCGCCCGCCGACAGGGCGACCACCTCGCACCGCGGCACCCGTTCCGCGATCCGCGCACGCAAGGTGTCCAGATCGAGCTCCGCGTACCAATCCATCTTGTTGATGGCGACGATGACGGGCTTGCCGAGGGTGATCAAGGCCGCGAGCTCCCGGTGTTGCGCACGGGTCAGGTCCGAATCGGTGAGATACACCACGGCGTGGGCGCGCAGGGCCTCCTCTCGGGCGACGGGTTCCAGGTCTCGTGCCGGGTCGTTGCACCCCGGCAGGTCGATGAGCTCGGCCTCCTCACCGTTCGGGGCGTGCCAGCGGTAACGCGTCACGCTCCGGGTGGTCCCGGCGCGCGGATCGATGTCCACCCGGCAGCCGGGGAGGAGGGTCTGGACGAGCGAGGACTTGCCGCTCCCGACCTCGCCGAAGAGCGCGATGCAGAGCCCGGCCCCGGGCTCGGAGAGGCGGCCGAGCTCGGCTCGGACCGAGCCGATGTCGGCGCCCTGGGCTTCGGCCTTCGCCATGCGCGCATGCAACTCGGCCGGGTTGGGCGGGGAGGGCGCGCGGTCAGATCTCTTACGTGGCTCATTCGCGGGACGGGGTCGCAGGAGTCGCCAGAGCACGTACCCGACCCCGGCCGCGAGCAAGGCGACCAGCGCAACGTACGCCCCGACCAGCACCATCGGGGCCTCGGCCAAGCGCTCCCAGACGGAGAAGGCCAGATCCGTGGCATAGAAGAGGCCGAGCAGGGCGAGGGCGAAGCCAATGCTGAGCAGGGCCGCGAGCAGCACTCGGAACAGCGTCACACCCCGCACGATGATGGCGCTCCCGCCGCGCGGCACTCGGCGAAAACAATCTGATTGATCGGGGGATTGATCGGGGGATTGATCGGGGGGGCTGGTCGGAGGGATGGGTCGGGAGGCATCGGGTCCGCCCCTTACCGTCGAGTCCCCTACAGTTCGATCACCCGCTGGCGGTTGCGGCGCTGTAGCCAGAGGGCGATGACCAGGATCAGCGCGACGAGGCCGACCACTGCGCCGATCCAGGCGAGCGACCAGTTGAGACCGGCGCCGTGACCGAGCTGAAACGGAAAGCGCAAGACGTGTTTCTTGCCCGTCGAGTCCTGGATACCGACGATCTCCACGAAGTAACCGGGCGCGTTGAACTTGTGCGCCATGAGCACGGTACCGGTCGAATAGGTCTTGGACGGCAATTGCTTGACGGGCTTGCCGACGCCGTCTTCTTCGGAGTCCTGGGCCGCGTTCCAGGACGCGGCTTCGATGATCCGCACCTCGGTCGGCATGCGGCGCAGCGCGGGATCGATGAAGTCCAGGGTCAAGTTCGTGTCGCCGGTCCCGGGGGCCTCCTGGCAGAACGACCGGTCGCCGAAGGCCGGTTGATAGATGTTGAAATGAACATCGTAGTCCTCGACCTTGCGCCAGCACTTCTCATCTTGCTGCGCCTGCGCCGCAACGGTACCAGAAACCAAATAATAGAAGCCAAATAGCAACGTCCCGACCACCACCGACGTCGCCATGATGCGAGATAGGCCCATAGCGTGCTCCTCGAAGGGTAGAAGTATCGTTTTTCCAGAGTTTATCCCTTCGACGCCAACACTACTCCTTCCCTGCGCAAGATTCAAAGCATTCCGGGGGTGACCCGCCGGGACGGCGTGCGGGCGCCGGCGGTGCCCTGTACGGCGCTGCGAGCGTGGCGCTGGCGAACCGCTTCGAAAAGGCATACCGCGGCGGCCACCGAGACGTTGAGGCTCTCGATCGAGCCCTGCATCGGGATCCGGACCTCGTGATCACACAGCTCCCGCGTCAGCCGTCGGAGCCCGCGGCCCTCGCCGCCCACCACGATGGCCACGGGGCCGGTCAAGTCCGTGTCGAACAGACACTGCTCGGCAGTGCCCGCCGCGCCGATCACGGCCACCCCGGCGTCACGCAGCCCGCGCAAGGCGCGTGCGAGGTTGCCGGCCTGGATGAGCGGCACCCGCGTCGCCGCGCCGCTCGCGACCTTGACGACCACGGGGGTGATCCCGACCCCGCGGTGCCGCGGCACGATGACCGCCGCGACCCCGGCGGCCTCCGCGGTGCGCAGGCAGGCCCCCAGGTTGCGCGGATCCTCGACGGCGTCGAGGATCAGCAGGAGGGGCGGGCCATCGGCGGCAGCCAGTAACTCGGGGAGGACGCCCTCGTCCAGGCGCTCGCTCGTGCGGCAACGCAGCACGACTCCCTGATGGCAGAGGCCCGACGCGAGGCGATCCAGTGTGTGGCGCGGGACGGAGTGGGTGGCGAGCCCGGCGCGGGCGGCGAGCTTCAGGACCTCCGAGAGGCGCAGGTCCTCGCGCCCGGCCAGTACCCACAGCTCCAGGGCGTCGACCGGGGCATCCGACAAACGCTGCCGGACCGGGTGCAGCCCCAGTACCAGCTCGCTCTTCATGCGCGTGGTCCCTTTTTCGAGACGACCTCCACGACATCGAAGTCGATGCGCCGCCGGTCCAGGTCGACGCGCACGACCCGCACCCGGATCGGGCCGGCCAGGCGGTACACGCGCCCGCTGCGCTCGGCCCTCAAGCGGTGGCGCACGGGGTCGTGGTGATAGTAGTCGTTCTTGAGCGAGGTGACGTGGACCAGCCCCTCGATGTGGATGTCTTTGATCTCTACGAACAAGCCGAACGAGGTGACGCTGCTGATCACACCATCGAAGACCTCACCCACCTTGTCCTGCATGTATTCGCACTTGAGCCAGGTGATGGCGTCGCGCGTGGCCTCGTCCGCGCGCCGCTCGGTGTTGGAGCAGTGGTCGGCCAGGACCGGCATCTCCTCGCGCTGATAGAGGAACGGCCGGCGGCGCTTGGAGAGCAGGTGGCAAAGAGCGCGGTGGACGAGCAGATCCGGATAACGCCGGATGGGCGAGGTGAAGTGCGTGTAGGCGGGGTGGGCCAGTCCGAAGTGGCCGATGTTCTCGGCGCTGTAGACGGCGAGGCGCAGGCTGCGCAAGAGCACGGTCTCAATGAGCCCGGCGTCCTGGCGGTCCTGGACGGTGGCGAGGAGTGTGGCGTAGTCGCGCGGGTGCGGTTCCTCGCCGCCGCCTAAGGTCAAACCCAACTCGCCGAGAAAGGTGCGCACATCGGCGAGCTTCTCCCGGTCCGGGCGGTCGTGCACGCGGTACAGGCTCGGGACCTCATGAGCCGCCAGGAGCTCCGCGGCCGCCACGTTCGCCGCGATCATGCACTCCTCGATGAGCCGATGGGCGTCGTTGCGGTGGAGCGGCACGATGCGATCGACCTTCCGATCGGGGCCGAAGACGATGCGGGTCTCGTGGGTATCGAAGTCGATCGCCCCGCGCGCCTCGCGGCGTTTCTTCAAGTGCCGGTACAGGGTGTGGAGCGCATCGAGGTACGGGGCGAGGTCCCGGAAGCGCTCGCGCAACGCGGCATCGCGCAGGGTGACGATGCCGTGGACCTCGGTATAGGTCAGGCGTGCCGCGGAGCGCATCACCGCTTTCTGGAAACGATGCGAGCCGATTCGACCGCGCGGCCCGATGTCGAGTATGCAGCACACGCACAGGCGCTCGACCTCGGGGTTCAGGGAGCACAGGCCGTTCGACAGTGCCTCCGGCAGCATGGGGATCACCCGGTCGGGGAAGTACACCGAGTTGCCGCGGTTCCGGGCCTCGCGGTCGAGGGCCGTGCCGGGTTTGACGTAGTGGCCGACATCGGCGATCGCGACATAGAGCCGCCAGCCGCTGCCGTTGCGCTCGCACAAGACCGCGTCGTCGAAGTCGCGCGCGTCTTCGCCGTCGATGGTGACGAGCGGCAGCCCGCGGAGATCCAGGCGGCCGACAAGGTCGCGGCGGCTCACCGATGTCGGTAGCGCTGCGGCCTCGTGCTCGACCTCGTCCGGCCAGGCAGAGGGCAGCCCATAGGAGCGGATGGCGACGTCGATCTCCATGCCCGGCGCCATGTGATCGCCCAGGACCTCGACCACGCGGCCGAGTGGCGGGCGGCGCCAGTCCGGCTGCTGGACGATCTTCGCCACGACGATCTGGCCGTCTCTCGCCCCCCCGGAATCGGCGCTCGGGATCAGCACATCCTGGTGGAGGCGCTTGTTGTCGGGAACCACCCGCCCAATCCCGGCCTCTTCGAAGAATCGCCCCACGACCTCCTGGTTGGCGCGCTCGACCACCTCGACCAGGGCGCCTTCCGTGCGCCCGCGCCGATCGAGCCCGGTGACGCGCACCACGGCCCGATCGCCGTGCAACAGGCTCTTCATCTGGCGCGGCGACAGGAACACATCGTCGCCGCCTTCGTCGCGGACCAGGAAACCGAAGCCGTCAGGGTGGCCGATCACCCGGCCGGTCAGGAGATCCATCTTGGCGGGGGCGCCATAGGCATCGCGGCGGTTGCGGATCAGCTGGGCGTCGCGTTCCATGGCGTTGAGGCGGCGGCCGAGCGCCGTGAGTTGGTCGTCGCCGCGCACCCCGAGGGCCCGGGCGATCTCCTCGAGCGTGCGCGGCCCGTCGCAATCCCCGAGGAATTCGAGGATGAACTCGCGGCTCGGCACGGGGCGGGCGTAGCGCTCCGCCTCACGTGCCGCATAGGGGTCTTTCCTGATTCGACGGGCAGGCCTGGTTCGGCGGGAAGGGCGGCTCATACGGCTTGCAATTGACTCACACCGGGGGCTTCGGTAGATTGCGCCTGCCTCGGCCGAGGTGGCGAAATTGGCAGACGCGCAAGGTTCAGGTCCTTGTGGGGGCAACCCCGTGGAGGTTCAAGTCCTCTCCTCGGCACCAGTCGGGTGTTTTTTTATATCTTTCTTCTAGCACGGCACCCGACGGTCCCAGCCTGACGGTCCCAGCCTTATATTGATTGATATTGAGTTTTCCAACATTCTTTCTCCATGATCCCATGCCTCACCCGCCCGCGGGCGGGTCCCCCTCGAGCCCGGCCCGGCGCGCGGCGCGGTGACGGCGGAGTTGAACAAGCGTCATGACCGGACCCGAAGCGGCGTACACCAGGAATCCGAGGAACAGCAGGAGCGGGGGAGAGAGCGACACGAACACGAACACCAAGACCACCAGGAGCCCCGCCACGAACGGCAGGCGGCCCCTGAAGTCGAGCGTCTTCAGGCTGTGATAGCGGATATTGCTGACCATGAGAAGCGAGGCCAGCACGGTCAGGAGGATGGTGAGGGGCGCCAGGGAGTGTCCGTCGCCGAGACCGCTGTCCTCCCCGAGCCACACGGCGCCGGCCAGGAGGGCCGCCGCGGACGGGCTCGGCAGGCCCTGGAAATAGCGCTTGTCCGCGATCCCGACCTGGGTGTTGAAGCGCGCCAGGCGCAGCGCAGCGGCGGCGGTGTAGACGAACGCCGCGAGCCACCCCAGCTTCCCCCACGAGACCAGCGACCACTGGAACATGACGAGCGCCGGCGCCAGCCCGAAGGAGATCATGTCCGAGAGGCTGTCGTACTCCGCGCCGAAGTCGGTCTCGGTGTTGGTGAGGCGCGCGACCCGGCCATCGACGCCGTCCAGGATCATCGCGATGTAGATCGATACGGCGGCCCCCAGGAAACCGCCGTCCATGGCGGCGACGATGGCGTAAAAACCCGCAAACAAGGCCGCCGTGGTGAACAGGTTCGGCAACAGATAGACCCCGCGACGGCGGGGTCGCCTGGCGGTAGGGTTGACCTTGAGCATGGGATCGGACGCTTCGAGTCGAGTGGCTAAGGATAGGAAATCCGGTGTCGTAATGCCACCGGCTCCGTCTGGAACGGATCAGCCGGGACCGCTGGCGCGTACCCAGCGCCTGAATGCCTACCTGTCGTCGCAAGAGGCGGGTCCCGCTCTGCCGGCCTGCGACGCGCACCCATGCCGATGCCGACCACTGAACATCCGCTGGCGCCACCGGACCGGACGAGAACGCAGCGTTCAAGTGCTGCACAAGGTGGTCGGGTCTGCTGCAGCAGGCTTGTTGAGCCTTTCGCCCCCGTGAAATAAATCACAAGGCGGCTGTGAAATTGTTCACAGCGCGGCGCTATTCGCTTTCGTATCCTTTGCATCGCTGCTCTTCTGAGCAAGGGCAGGGCGCCCCGGATACCGTAGATTACCCCCCCCAAATTGGGGATATATGTTGATATCGATGAACGCTATCCTTACATCTCTGCCCTTCTGAGCAAGGGCAGGGTACCCGGATACCGGATATCATTCCAAGGAATGGTCAGGTGCGGGGCTTCACTGATGATACGAAAATACTGGAGAATGTTAATGAGCTCGAAGCCATACGTTACTATTGCCATCGTCGGCCTGCTGGGTCAGGCAGCGACGATGGAGGTTCTTGCGCAAGCGCAGGTGTCGCACAGGAAAGGTGTCACAACCCTCACGCTTCCAAGCACGGCGGCGCAGGCGAGTGCCGACACGATCGATTACGTCAATGCCCAGGCACTGGATCTGCCTAGGGCGCCGACCCCCTCCGAAGAAGAGATGCAGGCGGACCTGATCAACACCATGATATCACCGCAGGATCTGGGTGAGCCCGGTTCTTCGCCGGGTGGACGAGGTAACGGAAAACAGAGCCCGATCTTCCTGGGTACCCCGAGCGCGCCGGCGAGCGATTCTCTGGAGGTCGAGCCTGCAGAGTTCGGCACCAGCAACCACCCCTTCAGCACGGCTCGAGCCGACCTGATTCCAGGGGCCACCAATACCCAGTTCCCGTATCGGCCTTCTGGAAAGTTGTTCTTCAATATAGGCGCCAGCACCTTTGTGTGTTCCGCCTCTCTGATCAAGCGCGGCGTCATCGTCACCGCGGCGCACTGCGTGGCGCAGTTCGGCGCGCGGCGGTTCCATTCCAATTGGCGCTTCGTTCCCGGCTTCAGGAACGGCGTTGCCCCCTTTGGAGCTTGGACTGCCGCCAACGCCTTTGTCCTGACGTCCTACTTCAACGGCACCGATCCTTGCGCGGTCCGCGGTATCGTATGCCGGAATGACATCGCGACGCTGCGGCTGAACACCCAAGGCGGAGCCTTGCCCGGCACGGCAACCGGATTCTACGGTTTCGGCTTCAATGGTTTCGGTTTCACGGGCGGTGGGCTGACCCACGTCACGCAAATCGGGTATCCGGTCTGCCTCGATAACGGTCAGCTCATGGAGAGGAATGACTCCCAAGGCTTCCGATCGGCCGCTAATGTCAATAACACCCTCATCGGTTCGCTGATGTGCGGTGGATCGAGCGGCGGGCCGTGGGCGGTCAACTTCGGGATCCGCCCTGTCCTGACCGGGACTACCAACGGAACCGCTCCCAACCCCAATATCGTGGTGGGTGTGACCAGTTGGGGTTTTGTCAGCACCGCCGTCAAGCAGCAGGGTGCGAGCCCCTTCTTGAGCACCAACATCGTACCTCTGGTCAATGCGGCGTGCGTTCCACTTGCGCCTCACTGCACCTGAGTACGTAGGAGACCGAGACTGGCTTGGATCTGTCTCGTTAGCTGTCTCAAGCCACAGGCCCCTTTGCCACGGCAGAGGGGCCTGTGGCCCTTTCCAGGTAGGGATAGCCCCGGATGACGATGCCTGTACGTCATCACGGACCCGGTCGTCCCCTAGAGCCCGCTGCCTCATTGACATCGACAAACAGTTTGGCGAGGAACTTCGCATGACAACAAGCAATCTATTGTCGCAATCGACTGCTGTCACCGGTATCGGAGCTTTCCTCGCCGGTGTCTTGTGGGTAAGCATGCCGGCTGCGCAAACCGACGCCGGGGATGACGGAACCGATCCCCCGATAACGTCAGCCCCCGGAGAAGATCCTAGTGGGGGTGGCGGGATCGACTATGAAAATGCCGAGCCCATGCCCATGCCCTCCCTACCGGACCCTTCCCCCTTGGACAACTCGCCTACGCCGCCCGCCGCGGATGAAAGCATGGGACGTCCTGGAAGCTCACCGGGCAGCACGGGTACGGGTGAGGAGGACCCCCAGGTCTTGATCCCGTCCGCGCGGGACTGATGCGGGGCCTGGTCCGCTCCCCGCCTTCACGGTCCACCGACAGGAGCACCCCACCGCTCGCCGTCCCACGAGGTGCCCGGCCGCCTCAGACCACGCGATCCCTGAGGTATACGGGCAGCGCCTCCTCGGCTGGCACCGCTTGCCCCTTCCGCAGTGTCTCGAGCCCGAGCAGGGCGACGTCGCGAGCGTGCGGATACGTCTCCGGCTCTATTTGCGAGGGGCTTCCCGCCAAGGACTTGCACAGGGCCGCAGCGTGGGTCTTGAAGCCGCTACCCACACCCGCCCACGCGCCGGTCAGGGATGCTGAGATCGCCGCCGGATCGATCACGGCCTCGGGCCGGAGCTGCTCCAGGATCGTTGCCCTGCAGATACCCGTTGCGCTTGGCGCGTAGATCCCGCCCGGTGCGTGGATGCCGCCCATTGTGTAGATCCCCAGGTACACCTCGCTCATGCGCGCATCGAGGGCCGCGACGATGCACTCCGGTCCACCCGACCGGTAAGCGCCCTGGGCCAGGGCCCAGAGCGTCGAGACCGGCGCCACGGGCAGATCCGAAGCGAGCGCCAGGCCTTGGATCACCCCGGTCGCGATGCGCACCCCGGTGAACGATCCGGGGCCCCGTCCGAAGGCCAGGCCGTCGAGTTGATGCAGGCTCACGCCGGCCTCGGCCAGGACCGCTTCGACCATGGGCAGGATGAGGGCGCTGTGTCGCCGCGGCGCGATCAAAAAGCGCTCGTACACTGCACCCGCGACGAGGATCGCCGCCGAGCAGGCCTCGGTGGCGGTGTCGATGGCCAAGACGCGCGTGGTCATGGACAGGGGCTCTAAATTGGGGCGGGGGCGCCCGGCCGTCAGCAATCAGAAGTTAGGGGGGTCACAAGGGGGACGGGGGTTTACAGGGTGTTTTTCGTCCCACAGTATACGTTAGGCTCCGTAAATCAATAAAGGTATCAACTTATCTTCTTAGCAAGCGTAGGGCGCGTGCCCGCGCCATTCCTTGGCGGGATGATTCCGCCATGCCTGATTACCGTCGCGCCCATGTGCCGGGTGGCACCTATTTCTTCACCATCAACACCTATCGGCGCCAAACATTTCTCACCGATGCCGATATGCGCTCGGCCCTGCGGGAAGCGATCGGAATGCGTCGTTCGCTGACTTCGGCGAATGAGTTGGCGCGGACACGCGCCCTACGCCCGCTACGCCCGCTGGCGTCTCGTAAACCGGATGTTCACCCAGCAAGCGTAGGGCGCGTGCCCGCGCCATTCCTTGGCTTGGTGAGCAGCGTGAGACTCTCGCTCGTGAGTGCGTCATCGCGCCTGTAGAACTCGGAGATTGCGGACGCGAGGCTCGTCATCGCGTACTCGCCGGCGCTCATGAGTCCCGCACCGTCGACGCTGGACAGCAGCCGTGGGTCACGGAGCCGCTGCACCGCATGCGTAGTTTGCCAGAGGGCGCAAACCGGGGTGGCAGGGACCTTTCCGCTATAATGCCCGGCCATGTTCAGACCGCTCGGGCTCTGCATCGGGCTCCGCTATACCCGGGCCAAGCGCCGCAACCACTTCATTTCGTTCATCTCACTCACGTCCATGCTGGGCGTGTCCCTGGGCGTCATGGCGCTCATCACGGTCTTGTCCGTCATGAACGGTTTCGAGCACGAGCTTCGATCCCGGATCCTAGGGATGACGGCCCACGCCAACGTGATCGACCGCAACGGACCCTTGCGCGACTGGGAGACGCTGGCCGAAACGGTCAAGACCCATCCGCTCGTCGAGGGCGCGGCGCCGTTCATCCGCGCCGAGGCGATGCTGACGCACCTGGGCAACGTCCAAGGGGTGGTGGTGCAGGGCATCTTACCCGAGGGCGAGCGGGAGGTGTCGGCGATCGCGGAGCGCATGGTGGCCGGGCGTCTGGCCGGTCTCGGCCCCGGTCGGTTCGGCATGGTCCTGGGCGCCGAGCTCGCGAGTTCGCTCGGGGCCGACATCGGAGACAAGATCACGCTCATCACGCCGCAATCCATCGCCACCCCCGCCGGGGTCCTGCCGCGGCTGAAACAGTTCACGCTGACCGGGGTCTTCGAGGTGGGAATGCACGAGTACGACAGCGCGCTGTGCCTGATCCACGTGGCCGACGCCGCACGGCTCTTTCGGATCGATGGGTTCACCGGCCTTCGTCTCCGGCTGGCCGATCAGTTCGCCGCCCCACTCGTCAGCCGCGAGATCGCCCTGCGGATCGCACCCCATTACCGGGTCGTCGATTGGACACAGGAGCACGCGAGTTTCTTCCGGGCCCTCAAGACCGAGAAGGTCGTGATGTTCGTGATCCTGATGCTGGTGGTCGCGGTCGCGGCCTTCAATATCGTCTCGACCTTGGTCATGGTGGTGAACGACAAGGCCGCAGACATCGCCATCCTGCGCACCCTGGGATTCGGTCCGGCGGGGGTCATGCGGATCTTCATCGTCCAGGGGACCGTGATCGGGTTCGTGGGGACTTTGCTCGGCATGGGGGGCGGGGTGTGGCTCGCGACCCACGTCGATGCCGTGGTGCGGGCGCTCGAAGGCTTGCTGCACACGCGCTTCCTGCCCCCGGACCTCTATTACATCAGCGAGCTCCCCTCCGACATGCGTTGGCCGGATGTCTTCGCGATCACGCTGGCGGCGTTCGGCACGTGCCTCGTCGGCACCCTGTATCCCGCCTGGCGCGCCGCCCGTACCCAACCCGCCGCAGTGCTGCGCTATGAATGACAGGGACGATGGGGTCGTCCTGTCATGCCGTGATCTACACAAGACCTTCAGCGAAGGGGGTTTGAAAGTCGCGGTCCTGCGCGGCGTGAACCTCGCCGTCGCCGGCGCGGAACGCCTCGCCATCGTGGGCGCCTCGGGCTCCGGGAAGAGCACGCTCCTGCACCTCTTAGGGGGCCTGGACGTGCCGAGCGCGGGCGAGGTATGGATCGCGGGCCGGGTGGTCAACAAACTCGGCGAGGCCGCACGCGGGCAGTTGCGCAATCGCATGCTCGGTTTCGTCTATCAATTCCATCACCTGCTCCCGGAATTCACCGCACTCGAAAACGTCTGCCTGCCCCTGCTCATCGGCGGTACCGGCACCCGTGAGGCGCGCGAACGCGGCGAAGAGGTGCTGGTGGCCGTGGGTCTGGGCGATCGGCTGGCACACAAGCCGGGCGAGCTGTCCGGCGGCGAACGCCAGCGTGCGGCGGTGGCCCGCGCCCTAGCCAACCGGCCGGCGTGCGTGCTCGCGGACGAGCCCACCGGCAATCTCGACGAGCACACCGCGGCGCAGGTCTTCGAGGTGATGCTGGCACTGAACCGGCACTACCGTACCACCCTGGTGATCGTGACCCACGACCTGCAACTCGCCCGGCGCATGGACCGCGTTCTGCACCTAACGGACGGGAGACTCGAGCCGTTCTAGACCGCGAGTCCGAGGCGTCTCTGCCGGCGCGTCCTCCAGCGGCGCAGGAGATGCCAGCGCCACACGCCCTGAACCGTAAAAAAGCCTAGGATGGCGAAGACTATGCCCAGTGCCAGCGATCCGACGGACAGCACCACCCAGCCGCTGCTCACGGTGTCCGCCAGCCACTCAAAACTGGGGGTAAAGTCGGCGCTCGGGGGCGCCTGCATCAGCCATGCGCCCGTATGGTAGGCGAGTACGCTGAATGGGACCACGGTCAAGGGATTCGTGGCCAGGCAGGCCAGGATCAGGATCGGCAGATTGATGCGCAGCGCCACCGCGCAGATCGCCGCGAGCGGCACGTGTACGGGGAGTGGGATGAAGGCGATGAAGAGGCCGATGGAAACCGCCCAGGCCGTCGAGCGGCGATTGATGTGCCACAGGCCCGGGTGGTGAAGCCGGTGGCCCAGGAAGTTGACGAAGCGGTTCCCGTACAGGGCCTGGCGGCTCGGCAGGAAGCGATGAAAGACGTCTCGGAGGTCCATGGCTGCTGGGAAAGCGAGGCTCAGGTACGGATGCGCTTATCGGCCGTGGCCGCCGGATCGGATGCGCAGGTGCCGGGAATGATACCGCCCGGCCACAGGGTCACGGAAGACGGCTCGTGCGTTCCGGCGTCCTGAGTTTCCTCGCCGGGATCCTCTTCGCCCAGCAACTCACGGAGTTGCCGGAGCTCTGGTATGCGCCCTTGGCCGTGGCAGGGCTCGCGGCCATTGCCGTCCCGCGGCTGCGGATCGCGGCGTTCCTGGCGCTCGGGTTCCTGTGGGCCGTATGGCGGGCCGACCTCGTGCTGTCCGACCCGTTGCCGGCGGCGCTCGAAGGAGAGACCGTCACCCTGGAGGGTCGCATCGTGGGCCTCCCGCTCGATCTCGGCGATGCGCAGCGATTCGATGTAGAGGTTGCCAGGCTCACGGGTCTGGGGCGCGACTGGCCGCCACCCGGGCGTGTGCGCCTGACTCGGTATCGAAACGCCAGGGATCGATATGCCCAGTATCGAAACGAGCGTCGGCCGGTGCCCGGGGAGACCTGGCGCCTCCTCGCACGCCTCAAGCGCCCGCACGGCATGACGAACCCCGGCGGCCTGGACTACGAGGGTTTCCTGTTCCGGCAGGGCGTGCGCGCCACCGGCTATGTGGTCTCGGGAACCCCGAACACGCGTTTGCGGCCGGCCCAGGGTCAGGTCATCGAGCGCCTG
>JBQTJM010000315.1:0-14541 GCA_052387115.1 Gammaproteobacteria bacterium
CGACATCGGGCAGACGGCGCAGGCCGAGCGTCCGCATGACCAAGGGGTCATCCGAATAGTAGCGCATATCGCGCAAGCGCCGGTATCCCAGTATGAGATGCAGTACCAAACACAGCACCAGGGTCGCGTGTCCAAAGATCGGGCTGACGGTGAGATGGCTGAAGCAGCGGCGCAGCCTTTCCTTGAGCCCCAGACGAGCGAACAGCGCCTGGAGGAGGATGAGGCGCGAGAACGAGGTCAGTTGGCTGTCTTCAAAGCGCAGTGCGGGCAGGCCATGGGTCTTGCAGTGGACTTCGGCTTTGCTATACTTCATGGGAAGCGGTCTCCTTCGGGTATGCATTTGTTTGCGGAAACACATTATACCGCGAAGTGCAGACCGCTTCTTAGACTTTCTGATCATAAGATCAGCCTTTTTATTCCGTCGCTGGATTTCACCGGTGGTGAAGTCCAGCGCGACGCTACAAACTCGCTGAAACCCTGTATTCTACGCCATTTCCTGACGATTC
Organism: Gammaproteobacteria bacterium; assembly: GCA_052387115.1. Lineage (GTDB taxonomy): Bacteria > Pseudomonadota > Gammaproteobacteria > JACCXJ01 > JACCXJ01 > JACCXJ01. Next base: position 507 of record JBQTJM010000315.1, read on the forward strand.
GCGTGGAGGTTTATGCAACTGGAGGGTTAATGAAGCCTTCACTGGGCGTCTGCTTCGGATTGGCATAGATCTCACGGTGTTCCCGATGGAGCCCATCCATCGTGGCGCGAATCGACTTACTCGCTGCCTCGAATGCTTTGCTCGGCTTGCCTTCATAGAAAGTCACGCGGTTGCTAACAAACGTGTGCAGCTTCGGGACATCTATGCCCTCTTCGCGAGCTCGTTTAGAAAAACTCAACCTCGCGTAGCTTTCTGTCTTTGGGTCCGTACTCAGGCCGTAGAGAAGGGCCACGACGTTCTCGATACCGCGCCGTGAGCTGTCGTCAGCGGTAAACGGCACTACGACATAATCGGCCGCGACCAGTGCTAGATCGGGTTGCAATCAAGCACAAAAAGTGTGTCTCGGTCGCCGCTCAGTCGGCGCAGAGCATGCGATAGGTCTTTGACCCAACAAAGCACTTGCTGCCAAGCGTTCGTCGGAATAGCGAGCTGTGAGGTCTGTCGAATCGCCTCAGCAAGTATCTCTAGCAGGTTATCACCGCAGATCAGCGAGAGGTTCTCGGGTATGTCCGGATTGTAGTCCGCTGGCTTCGCCAGGAAGCTCGTCACATCCTCGAGCATCTGAAAGGGCGAGCTTAATCTTGCTTCCAGGTATCCAGCTATCGTGGCTCTCGGGGTCGACCCTAGCAGAATCTTTAGCGGGGTTTCCCTACCATCAGACGGGCGGCCCAACAGAATCTCTGAGACATTTCCCTGCGGACACAGGTCGAGAACGTACACGTCCGTTCCCGGATTCTGGTGGGCATATTCGGATGCCGCGACAAAGCACAGGAAGCTCTTGCCGACACCACCCTTGTTGTTCCAAAACGCATACGATGTCATGGTATTGAAGGATAGGAAATTCAACGCGAGTTAGCAACAGGTGTTGTCGGGTGGGACGGGCCGGCCGGTGATTCGGTGGTTGCGCGGGAGCGGGAAGAGGTCGTTTCGGTTCGCCCTGGCCGGTTTCCGGGTGGCTGTGGGGGCACGCAGAGGTGGCAGTCCTTTGCGCGACGCGAGTCCACCGGTGCCGGTCAAGTGGCCTTGATCGGCAGGACGGTACGGAGTGGGAAGGCGCCTACCAGCTCAGCCGCTGGTCGAACGCATACCGGACAGCTCGACGATACCTCCCGCCGGTATCGCTGCCACCCCTACATGACTACTGCCGAGTGATCGGCCGGGGTTCGGCACGCGCGCGGCGTGCATCCGAGGAGTCAAACGCCGCCCGGTCGCGCTCGGCTCCCCCGCCGGTCGGCGCCGCCGCCGCCCATCGGATACACTCCCGGTCATGAGCCAGGCCGAGCACACGCCGGTCATGAGGCAGTATCTCGGGTTCAAGGCCCTGTACCCGGAGCTGCTGCTGTTCTACCGCATGGGCGACTTCTACGAGCTGTTCTTCGACGATGCCCGGAAGGCCGCGCGCCTCCTCGACATCGCGCTCACCACGCGTGGCACCTCGGCAGGCCAGCCCATCCCCATGGCCGGGGTGCCGGCGCACGCCGTCGAGGGCTATCTAGCGCGGCTCGTGAAGCTCGGCGAGCCGGTCGTGATCTGCGAGCAGGTGGGCGACGCCGGGATCGCCAAGGGCCCCGTGGAGCGCGAGATCGCCCGCATCGTGACCCCGGGCACGGTCACCGAGGAGGCGCTGCTCGAAGAGCGCCGGGAGAGCCTGCTCATGGCCGTGCACCAGCGCGGTGAAACGATCGGGATCGCCATCCTCGACCTCGGAAGCGGGCGCTTCGGGGTGTCGGAGGTCGCCGGCGGTGAAGCCCTGGCGGCAGAGATCGGCCGGCTGCGGCCGGCGGAGGTACTGGTGAGCGAGGACTCTACGCTCGTCCACGAGCTCTGCGCCGTCCGAGGGCTCGGCCGCAGGCCACCCTGGCATTTCGATGCGGAGCGCGCCGGCCGCACCCTGGCGGGTCATTTCGGGGTCGCCGATCTCTCGGCCTTCGGCTGCGAGGACCTGCCCGCCGCGCTCGGCGCCGCCGGGTGCCTGTTCCAGTATGCCGCCGAGACCCAGCGCACGGCGCTCCGGCACGTGCAAGGCCTCAAGGTCGAGCGCCAGAAGGACAGCGTGCTGCTGGATCCGGCGAGCCGTCGCAATCTGGAGATCGACACGGCCCTGAGCGGGGCGCGCGACCATTCCCTCATCGGGCTCATGGATACGGCGGTCACCGCCATGGGCGGCCGATTGTTGCGGCGCTGGGTGCACCGGCCGATCCGGGATCAGCATCACCTGGGCCTGCGCCATCACGGGGTCGGGGCGCTGCAGAGCGGACGCCACTATGAAGGGATGCGCGAGTGCCTGCGGCCCATCGGCGATCTGGAGCGGGTGTTGGCGCGCATCGCGCTACGCACCGCCCGGCCGCGCGACCTCGCGCAGCTTCGGGCGTCGCTCGGCGCGATACCCGAGCTGCATACGCGTTTCGAGGGGGTCGACAGCCCGCGCATGCACGATTTGCGCGACGCGATCGGGTGCTTCCCGTTCCTCCACGCCCGCCTCGCCGCCGGCCTTTCGGAGCACCCGCCGCCGCTCTTGCGCGAGGGCGGGGTCATTGCCGCGGGTTTCGATGCCGATCTGGACGCCCTCCGGCGCCTGTCCGAGGATGCCGGGCAGGTGCTCGCCGAGATCGAGGCCCGTGAGCGGCAGCGGACCGGGGTGGCGAGCCTCAAGGTCGGGTACCACCGCGTCCATGGCTATTACCTCGAGCTGGGACGCAGCCACGACGCGCGGGTGCCCGCCGACTATCGGCGCCGCCAGACCCTCAAGGGCACCGAGCGCTATGTCACCGACGAGCTCTCCGCCCTGGAGGAGCGCATCCTCCGCTCCGGCGAACGGGCCCTGGCGCGCGAACGCGTTATCTACCAGGGGCTCATCGATGAGGTCCTCTGCGAGTTGCCGGCCTTGCAGGCGAGCGCCGCTGCCCTGGCCGAGCTGGATGTGCTGGCGGCTTTCGCGGAGCGCGCCGAGACCCTGGCCCTGTGCCGGCCGGAGTTGGTCGCGACACCTGGGATCACCATCGAGGGCGGCCGGCATCCCGTGGTGGAGCGGGTCCAGGAGATGGCCTTCGTGCCGAACGACCTTCGCCTCGACGAGGCGCGACGCATGCTTATCATCACCGGGCCCAATATGGGCGGCAAATCGACCTATATGCGGCAGACGGCGCTCATCGTGCTGCTGGCCTACAGCGGTAGCTTCGTGCCGGCGCGGCGCGCGGTTCTGGGGCCCATCGATCGGGTCTTCACCCGCATCGGCGCCGCCGACGACCTCGCGGCGGGGCGCTCGACCTTCATGGTCGAGATGACCGAGACCGCCCATATCTTGCGCAACGCCACGGCCGAGAGTCTGGTCATCATCGACGAAGTGGGGCGCGGGACCAGTACCTTCGACGGCCTGTCGCTGGCCTGGGCGAGTGCCGAGCACCTGGCACGGGAGACACACGCTTTCACGCTCTTCGCCACCCACTTCTTTGAGATGACCGGCCTCCCCAAGACGGTCGAGGGGGTGCAGAACGTACATCTCGATGCCCTCGAGGTGGGGGACGACCTGGTGTTCATGCACGCCGTCAAGGACGGCCCCGCCAACCGTAGCTACGGTTTGCAGGTCGCCCGGCGCGCCGGGGTCCCGGCAGTCGTGATCCGGCGGGCCGGGGAACGTCTCGCCGAGCTCGAACGCGGCGCCCCACCGACCCCCCGCCGCGATCACGCACAGCTCGACCTGTTTCCCGAACGTCCTGTGCCGCGGGCGCTCGCGGCCTTGCAGGCCCTCGACCCGGACGGGTTGACGCCCAAACAGGCGCTCGAGGCGCTCTATCGCCTGCGCGCTCTGGTCGACTAAGGCGTGATATCTTCCCCTGCAGCGCTCGCCCGCGTTAGCCCCAGCGGTCTATAATGGCGGCCCTCGTAGCGGTAACGGAGCGGATCCCGGCCAATGACCTTCGTAGTGACAGAATCGTGCATCAAATGCAAATACACCGACTGCGTGGAGGTATGTCCCGTCGACTGCTTCCATGAGGGGCCCAATATGCTGGTGATCGACCCCGATGAGTGCATCGACTGCACCTTGTGCGAGCCGGAATGTCCGGTCGACGCGATCCTGTCCGAGGATGATCTGAGCGAAGCCCAGCGCCATTACCTGGATCTGAACGCCGAGCTGGCGAAGCTCTGGCCGGTCCTGAACGAACGCAAGCCGCCACCCGCCGATGCGGACGAGTGGAAGGACGTCAAGGACAAGCTCACGCACCTCGAGCGCTGAACCGGCGTTCGGACGGCATCCTGCCTACCGCGCGGCGCGCCCTTTTTTTGTATTTTCTTGGGGACCCACACGGGGCTCGACTTGGACCTTGGCTCCGTTGCCTGCGATGTACGCGCCGAGCGACGGCGCGCGGTGCGCTGTCAACTCCGTGTGCCGGGGCGCCGATACCGGTCCGCCGGCACGGGGAGCCGGTCATCCGCGAACAACAGCCTAGACATGACCCATCATGACGGTCGCCGGCGCGGCGCCGCCCGAAGCCTACGCCCCCTGGTCGAACTACCGCGAAGCTCGCCCGGTGATGAACGGGGCCTGGCACGCCGCACGTTGACGTCATGAGCGCCTGCCCGACCCTCGAAGTCGCCTGCCTGTCCGATCCCGGGCTCAAGCGAGCGCATAACGAAGACCACGCGGCCAGTGACCCGAGCCTCGGGCTGGTGGTGATGGCCGACGGCATGGGGGGCTACCGGTCCGGCGAGGTCGCGAGCGCCCTGGCGGTGCAGACCATCGTGCGCCACGTGCGCCTGTTCCACCATCAGGAGACCGGGCATTGTCCGCCCGAGTCGATCGGGTTGTCACCGGCATCGAGGGTCCTGCTCGACGCCATCGGCAGTGCCAACACGGCGGTATTCCAGACCGGCCGGCGGGAGGCCGACTGCGAGGGCATGGCCACGACCGTGATCGCCGCGTTGTTCATCGGGGATCAGATAGCCGTGGGGCATGTCGGCGACTCGAGGCTGTACCGTCTCCGGGGTGCATCCATCGAGCAGATCACCACCGACCACTCGCTGGTCCAGGAACTGATCGAACAAGGGTTGTGCACGCCGGAGGAGGCGCACAAGAGCGCGCCCAAAAACCTGGTGACCCGCGCCATCGGCATCCATGCGACCGTGGACGTGGATGTGTACGAGGAAGCGCTGCTGCCAGAGGATGTGTTTCTACTCTGCACCGACGGGCTGCATGATCTGGTAAGTAATCAAGAAATGTACTTAACCCTGCGTGAATATAGTGCTAATCTTGTAGAAGCGGCCGGGCGCTTGGTGGCCATGGCGAAGGAGCGCGGGGGTCACGACAACATCTCGGTAATGCTGGCACGGCCGCGCGCGCGGCGCCGGCCGCGGTGGGGCGGCCGGCTGCGCCGCTGGCTCGGTTGGAACAGCCTTAATAAATAGGAGTAGACAGGGGGCGCTACTATGGCAAAACTCGTTCTCAGCCTCGGCGGGGCCTTCCAGGCGGAATTTCCCTTGAACAAAGAGCGCATGACCATCGGGCGCAAACCGGACAACGACGTCCAGGTCGACAACCTCGCGGTCAGCGGCAAGCACGCACTCATCATCACCATCCTCGACGACTCGTTCGTCGAGGACCTGGGGAGCACCAACGGCACCTACGTCAACGGCAAGCTGATCAAGAAGCACGCCCTGCGACACGGCGACGTGATCGGGATCGGCAAGCACGAGGTCAAGTACGTCAACGAGCACGCGACGGCCGATGACGAGGAGCTGGAGAAGACCATCGTAATGAAGCCGGGCTCGGCGAGTGCCGCGGCCGCGATCGCCAAGGCCCTGGGACGCGCGGCGCCCCCGCCGGCACCGGCGTCCCCCGCGGCCACGCCGCAGACGCCCCGCATGCCGCTCGGGAAGCTGCACATCCTCACCGGCCCCATCGCCGGAAAGCAACTGGAGCTGGCCAAGGCCTCCATCACGCTCGGGCGACCCGGCGTGCAGGTGGCGGTGATCTCCAGGCGAGCAGAGGGCTATTTCTTGACGCACATCGAGGGAGAAGCCGGCGGCCGGCCCAAGTTCCCCATCGTCAACGGCGACCCGGTCGGACCGCGCAGCTACCAGCTCAGGAACCACGACGTCATCGAGCTGGCCGGGATCAAGATGGAGTTCGTCTCGCTCTCCTGAGCGACCCCGCGATCGGCGTCGGGCTCGCCCGGCGCCTTCACCTCCGGCCCAGACACTCGAGGTAGGCCTGCTCGTCGGGCAATCGCCGGTCGCGCTCCGCCGTCCACAGGGTCTCCCTGACGGTATTTCTCGCAGCTCACGCACAGGACCGCCGGCTGGAGGGCGCGATCTTGTACCAGCATGGCCTAAGCCATCCGCGAGCGGTGCGGGCGCGCCGGGTTCATGGGCCACTCGCACAGATCGGCGATGAGGCACTCCCCGCAACGCGGCTTGCGGGCCGTGCAGGTATAGCGCCCGTGCAGGATCAACCAGTGATGCGCGTCCTTCCGGAACGCCTTCGGCACGGCCCGCAGCAGGCGCTTCTCGACGGCGAGCGGCGTCCGACCGGGTGCCAGGCCGGTGCGGTTGGCGACCCGGAAGATATGGGTATCCACCGCGATGGCGGGTTCACCGAAGGCGGTATTGAGGACCACGTTGGCGGTCTTGCGCCCGACCCCGGGCAGGGCCTCGAGCGCGCCGCGTTGCGCCGGCACCCGACCGCCATGGCGTTCCTCCAGGAGGGCGGACGTCTTGATGATGTTGCCCGCCTTGGCGTTGTACAGCCCGATGCTCTTGATATATTCGCGAAGCCCGTCGATCCCGAGCCGGAGCATCGCGGCCGGTGTATCGGCCACGGCGAAAAGGCGCTCGGTGACCTTGTTGACGGCGACATCGGTGGCCTGAGCCGAGAGGATCACCGCGACCAGGAGCTGGAACGGACTCGAATAGCGGAGCTCGGTCGTGGGATGGGGATTGTGCGCCTGGAGACGCTCGAAAAGCCCCAAGCGTATTCTTGCGTTCACTCAGGCGACTCGGACCCTCAGCGCCGGAAAGTATACTACCTGTACCGACGATACGACCCCCTGCGAGCGGCGGACGGCCATGGGCCTACCGATACTGGTGTTGAAGAAAGGCGAGGAGCGCCGCCTGCGCGCCGGCCATCTGTGGGTCTACGGAAACGAGGTCGATACCGACGAGACCCCCCTGCACAGCTTCGCGCCCGGACAGCCGGTCCTGGTGCGGGCCAAGGCCGGTACGCCGCTCGGCACGGCCTACGTCAACCCGCACACGCTCATCTGCGCGCGCCTCGTGAGCCGGGACCCGCAAGAGTCTTTCGGAAGGCCTCTCATCGTCCGGCGTCTGCAACAGGCGCTCGGTCTCCGGGCGCGGCTGTTTCGGGACCCCTATTACCGCTGGGTCTACGGCGAGGGTGATTTCCTGCCGGGGCTCATCGTCGATCGCTACGGCGGGGTGCTGGTGGTGCAATTGAACACGGCCGGGATGGAGTGCCTAGAGGCCGAGGTCATCGATGCACTCATGGAGGTCGTGGCCCCCGAGGTCATCCTCCTGCGCAATGATTCGCCGGCGCGCCGGATCGAGGGCCTGGATGCCCACGTGCGCACGGCCTACGGGGTCGTCCCGGAGGAGGTGGCCTTGACCGAGCATGGTGCGCGCTTCGAGGTGCCGATCGCCTGTGGTCAGAAGACCGGCTGGTACTATGATCACCGCGAGAACCGCGAGCGCATGCTGCGTTATGCGGGGGGCGCTCGGGTGCTCGACGCCTTCAGTTATCTGGGCGCATGGGGCATCGAGGCGGCCGTCGCGGGGGCCGAGCGCGTCGTCTGCATCGAATCGTCGCCGATCGCAGCCGCGAGCATCGCCCGCCATGCCGCCATCAACCAGGTCGCCGAGCGTGTGGAGGTCGTGCAGGCGGATGTCTTCGATACCTTGAAGTCGCTCGATCGATCCAGCGCACGCTTCGACCTCGTGGTCCTGGACCCCCCGGCCTTCATCAAGCGCCGCAAGGACCTGGAGGAGGGATCCCTCGCCTATCGCCGGCTGAATCTACTGGCGATGACGCTCCTGACTGCCGGCGGGACCCTGGTGTCGGCGTCCTGCTCCTCCCACCTCGCGCCCGAGCAGTTCCTCGATGCGCTGCGGCGCGCGGCACGGCGGCTCGACCGCGATCTCCAGGTCGTCGCGCAGGGGCACCAGTCCCCCGACCATCCCGTACACCCGGCGATCCCGGAGACGAACTACCTCAAGACGCTGTTCTGCCGCGTGCTGTGATGGGCGCAAGACCGACGGTATCGCTCGTCCTCGGCAGCGGCGGGGCGCGCGGCCTCGCCCACATCGGGATCATCGAGGCCATCGAGCAGGCCGGCTACGAGGTGCGCTCGATCGCCGGCACTTCCATGGGCGCCCTGGTCGGCGGCATCTATGCCGCGGGCCGCCTCGATGTCTATACCCGCTGGGTCACGGCCCTGTCCCGCATCGATGTCATCCGGCTCTTGGATTTCGCCTACGACCGCAAGGGGCTGTTCAAGGGCGAGAAGATCATCAACCTCCTGAAGGACCTGATAGGCGATCACGAGATCACGCGCCTGCCGGTCTCCTTCACCGCGGTCGCGACGGACCTCAAGACCCAGAAGGAGGTCTGGTTCAATCGCGGGCCGCTCTTCGATGCCATCCGGGCCTCGATCTCGGTACCGACGATCTTTACTCCCTACGAGTACCAAGGCATGCAGCTCGTGGATGGGGCCTTGGTCAACCCCATCCCCATCGCGCCGACCTTGCACGACAATAACGATGTCACGGTGGCGGTCAACCTCAACGGCCCGCCCGACCCGAGGCTCGAGGGTCCCGCGCCGGAGCCCGAGGCCGAGCCGCCGTTGCGGTTCTATCACCGGCGCATCGCGGAGTTCATCGAGACGCTCTATCAAAGGCGCGAGCAGCGCGACCCCGGCGACATCGGGCTCATCGACATCGCCGCCCGCAGCATGGATGCGATGCAGACCGTCATCGCGCGCTTTCGCCTCGCGGCCTACCTGCCGGATGTCTACCTCGAGATCCCCGGCAATGTCTGCGCTTTCCACGAGTTCCACCGCGCCCGCGAGCTCATCGAGATCGGCCGCGCCAGGGCCGAAGAGGCCCTCGAGCGGTTGCCGAAACGCGCGCCCCGGCAGGACGTGACCCCGCTGTAGTGACGCCGCTATCGTGATGGTCGATGCGCGCACCACGCAGAGGACAGAGCAACCGGACGGCAGGCCCGATGATGAGATGCGTTTCCTTCGAGCCTGTGACGGGGCGCGTATCGCCTACTGGGTTTCGACACCGACGTCGCTGCAGGGGGCGCTCGTGCTGCTGCACGGCGCCGCGAGCAACCACACGCGCTGGTCCGAGCTCTGCGGCACCACGGCGCTGCGCGAGCATTGGGCGCTGCTGCGGCCCGATCTGCGCGGCCAGGGCGCGTCGCTGCATCGCGGCCGGATCGGCATGGGCGAATGGTGCGCCGACCTCGCCGCGCTGCTGGATGCCGAGAGTCTTTCCAGGGCTGTCATCGCCGGCCATTGCCTGGGGGCCAATCTCGCGATGCGGTTTGCCGCACGCTTTCCGGCCAGGACGGCCGGGCTCGTGTTGATTGAGCCGATGCTGCCCGAGGCGCTCGCCGGAACGACGCGCTGGATCCGTCGATTGCGGCCGGCACTTTGCGGGTTGCTCGCGCTAACCCGAATCTTTAACGCATTGGGATTGCGACGCCGACGCCTCGAGCCGCTCGATCTCGAAGAGCTCGATCGTGAGACGCGGGCGGCGTTCGCCAGGGGTCCGGAAGGCGAAGGGCGGCTCGCGAAATACGCCTCGCCGCTCCTCGATCTGCGCACCACCGCGACCGGCGCCTACTTGCAGGCCTTGCTCGCCGTGACCGAGGAGCTGCCGGCACCGGATGGGCTCGCGACGGGCGTCCTCGCGCTCCTCTCCGAGCGCAGCACTTTCACCGATCCGGCGGCCACCAAGGCCTTCCTAGAGAGACTGCCCGATTGCGAGATCGTCACCGTACCGGCGCGCCATTGGATCCCGACCGAGCAGCCGGAGGCGATGCGCGCCGCGATCGACGACTGGCTGCGGCGCCGCTTCCCGGGCGGCGCCTAGTTCACTTCCTGGCGCGCGCGGTCATCGCGCCGTGCGCCCCCGTCTGATCCTAGTTGACCTTGGCGAACGCGGGCCGCTAATGCACGACGCCGGCACCGCGCCCTGCGTACTAGAGGCGCCATGCCCCTTCGCTGGTCTACGTCGCGAGCAACGCGACCCCGACGACATCGGGCTCATCGACGTCGCCGCCCGCAGCATCGATGCGATCCAGACCGTCATCGCGCGCTTTCGGCTCGCGGCCTACCTGCCGGATGTCTACCTCAAGGACCCCGGCAATGTCTGCGCCTTCCACGAGTTCCACCGCGCCGCGAGCTCATCGAGATCGGCCGCGCCAGGGCCTGCGAGGCCCTCGAGCGGTTGCCGAAACGCGCGCCCGGGCAGGAGGTGACCCCGCTGTCGTGACCCCACTCGTGGTGATGGATGCGTACCTGTTGCGCCGTCTGCCGATAGACCGCTTCCGGTTATCTTCCCGCGTCCCGCCTTTGTAAGCGTTTCCGAGCAAGCGGTAATCTTTGCCGCCCACGCGCTCCATTGGATGCTTCGACGGTGCCAGACTCAACGCTGGAATCAATGGTTTATAGGATAGCTTTGCACGTGGCATAAACGTTGTTATGGTCCAATCACAAGCGCAGCTTGTTTTGGATTACTCAACATTGGAGGAAGGTCATGCACACCAAATCGACTAGCTCGGATATGCGCCTCGGCGACAAGATGGGCGACAGGGTGGCCGCCCGGTTAACCCCGGTTCAAGCAACCGGCCAGCGAGGCGCAGACATCGTAGATACAGAGGGCGATAGCTCAGGGCCTGGTCCGCGGATCATGGCCGCGGACACCTTGGAGGGCAATAACGTCGTCAACAGCGAGGGCGAGACGCTCGGCGAAATCAAGCATATCATGGTCGACGTACCGCAGGGGCGCGTGGCTTATGCCGTGCTGTCCTTCGGCGGGTTCCTTGGGGTGGGAGATAAACTATTTGCGATTCCCTGGAGCGCTTTGACGCTCGATGCAGACAACCATAACTTTATCCTCGATGTCCCCGAACAGCGCTTAAAGGATGCACCTGGGTTCGACAAAGACCATTGGCCTACGATGGCCGACGAACGCTGGGCAAGCCAGGTTCATTCCTACTACCATAGTCGCCCGTATTGGGAGGTGTAACCGGTTTGCGCGGTACGTACGTCTGGATATTCATAGTACCCGAGAGTGCCTTTCTCTAGACTTCGAACAAGAGGATATGTTATGCCGAGAGGTGATAAATCGAAGTATACGGACAAGCAGAAACGGCAGGCTCAGCATATCGAAGAGGGCTACGAGCAACGCGGCGTGTCGGAGGAGGAAGCCGCACGCCGCGCGTGGGCCACGGTCAATAAAATATTCGGCGGCGGTAAAAAGAGCGGATCGGGTAAAGGCAAGCCCACCGACAAAGGTCCGACCAGGAAAGGTGGCCGCTTGGGCGGTGCCGCGTCGGCCGCTCGCCCAGCGGCAGCGCGGTCCGCCTCCGCCAAGAAAGCGGCAGCGACACGCGCGAGCAGGGCCAAATAGCAAGACTCGCATACCTGAGGTGGATCCACGCTTTTGTCGGTTTGACCTCCCCCATGAGTGAATGCTAAGGTGGCGGCTACGAGGCGCTGTGCATGGGAACCACAGACGGCCGTTACCCGCATCGAACATGACCGCCATTCAATCAGATATTTCTCTGCTCCAACCCGTTTAAGATCCCTCGCGTGCGCTCGGAACGACGAGCTGCGGTAGGGCATGCCCGCGGCTCGCCAGCCAACCGGCCGGTTAACCCTACAGGCGTAATTCGCTGTATCGCCGCCTGCGGGCATAGGATTCGGTGAGAGAGACTATTTTGGATCTGGAATTGATACAGCGGCTCGCCGTGACGCTCGGCATCGGTCTGTTGATCGGCATGGAGCGCGGCTGGGATGACCGGGAGACGCGCGAGACACCGCGCATCGCAGGTGTACGCACCTTCGCTCTGATTGCACTGCTTGGTGCACTGTGGCAGTTCCTCGGCTCACAGTTCGGCGCACTGATAATCGCCGTCGGCTTCTTAGGCTTCGCAGCGCTATACGTTTCCGCCTCCTGGCTTGAGACACGCGGGACCGGTCACTATGGCATCACTACCGAGGTCGCGGCCTTCATCACCTTTACCCTCGGCGCGATGACGATGCACGGCTACGTGCTGCTCTCCGCGGCCACGGCGGTGATCGTCACCATCATACTGAGCGCAAAACCGGTATTGCACCGCTGGCTCGAACGGCTCGAACGCCGCGAGCTCCACGCGATCCTCAAGCTTCTGCTCATCTCCGTGGTGCTGTTGCCGGCACTGCCCGATCGCGGCTTCGGTCCATGGCAGGCGATCAATCCGTACGAGATGTGGTGGATCGTGGTGCTGATCTGCGCGTTATCGTTCGTCGGCTACTTCGCACAGAAGCTCGCGGGCGCGCGCCGCGGGGTCATCCTCACATCGCTGTTCGGCGGACTGGTATCCTCGACGGCGACCACGCTCAGTTTCTCACGGCAGGCGCGCGCGGAACCCGCACTCGCGAGCCTCTATGCGGTGGGGGTCATCATCGCCTGCACGGCGATGTTCCCTCGCATCCTGATCGTCGTCGGGCTGATCCAGCCGCGGTTGCTGCGTGCTCTTGCCTGGCCCATGGGCATCATGGCGGTCATCGCCTGCGCATCGGCGCTGTGGCAATGGCGCGCTCTGAAGACATCGAAGGATGTCGAAGCGCCCGCGTTGCAGAACCCCTTCGATTTCAGGATGGCCTTGCAGTTCGCGGCCTTGTTGACGTTGATCATGATCCTCGCTCAGGCCCTGCGGCACTGGTTCGGACAACCGGGTGTCTACCTACTCGCCGCCGCCGCCGGCCTCAGTGACGTGGACGCCATTGCGGTCTCGCTCTCGCGCATGGCGCCGGAGGAACTGGCGCTCGTTGCGGCGGCGGGTGCGATTACGGTGGCGGCATTGACGAACACGGTGGTGAAGGGATTGATGGCTATATTCATTGGCGGCGCCACGATCGGTCGGCGCGTTGGGCTCACTAACGCCGTGGCCGTAGCAGGCGGAACAATCAGTTTGCTGTTCATGTTCTAATCGACTCGCGCTGCAAGTTGTTCCCGCCTCGGCCAGGCCTGCCGCGGCGTCAAGCTCGGCTTGTGCCAAGAAGGTCTTGAGGTGTTCCTATACCAGCTGGTAGAGGGTGGTTGCTCCGGGGGCCGCCGCTCGTAGGGGTCGCGCCTTCCCACTGGTGACGAGGTAGAGGAAGATCCAGCAGTTGGGGGTTAGGTGAAAGCGCCTGTGTCGCGTATACTGCGCGCCGCCAGAATAGTAAGACACTTGTTGCGGCATGGTCCGGTCCATGCCTTGAGGTTTCAGGCCGCGGGTCTCCCACCGGCCCTCGACAGGCGACGCCTGTTTCCCCTCCCACAAACGTCTCGCGGCACACGCCATCACGGCGTTCTTCGCTTCCTGGGAATTTCGCTACCTGGCCCGCGCGGGCGGGTGGAGCTGAGACCGGCGCGAACCAGGAAAATAGGCCCGGTTTTAATAGGAGAACCACATGTCCTTTGCACATCTCGGCCTGTCCGAGACCCTACTGCGCGCCGTTGCCGATCTCGGTCATCAGGCACCCACACCCGTTCAGGAGCGGACCATACCACTGGTCATGGCCGGTCGCGATGTGCTCGCGGCCGCGCAGACCGGCACCGGCAAGACCGCGGCGTTCGCCCAGAATGAATGGCAATCGGCGGCATCTGAGCTTGACGGGGGCTCAGCTCGGTACCGGGGCCGGTCTGTGCGTCGCCGCGGCGGAGGATTGCGCCCGGATCACCTGGACGAGCCTCGCGATCTCGG
>JBQTJM010000316.1:0-9695 GCA_052387115.1 Gammaproteobacteria bacterium
TCGGGACCGATCCGTTCATCGTCATTGCGTCGCTCTTAGAACCTCAACGGCCGACCCAGTCACCATCATCGTGCGCGAGCCCCGCCTTGTCCCCTTACCGTTCCATGCGAGTCCGACAGGCTGCTAGGGTATTCCGATCCGAGCGCTTGTCAAATCGCGCTCCGGACCCCCACCCCACCCTCCCCCGTCCGCAGAAAGCGCGGACAGGGGAGGGAGACATCCGGTCCCCTCCCCTGCGCAGCGGGGGAGGGCTAAAAGGCGGTGCGTCGGCCGCGCGACAGCGAGAACCCGCCTCAATAAGCGCGGCTAATATGATGAGCCATGGGTTCTTACTTCCGGCACGTTATGGTAGGCTCGACGGATGGGAGGGGAGTGCGAACGATGGCGCGAACGCCAGCCGGCACGCCGCCGGTCGCCACGCCGGAGAAAGGATAATGACTAATGCCGCGCGCTGGTGGGTCGCGGTGTGCGTGGGCGCCGTCGCGCTCTCCGCGTGTACGACTGCGTCGCGGCGTGCGCAGCCACCGCCGCCTCGGCCGGTCACCGCCGCCCCGCTTGCCGAGGCCGGCAAGACCCCCGCGCCGGCGATGACCGAGATCATGCTCGAAGACGAGGACAAGAAACCGCCGCGTCCGGACATCGAGATGTATCCCGGCACCGGGAAGTTCGTGAACCCGAAGGCGGCGGCACCTCGGCGGGCGGACACGGGCGGGGAATACACGCTCAACTTCGAGGCCACCGATCTCCAGGAGGTCGTCAAGGCGGTCCTCGGCGATCTCCTCAAGGAGAGCTATTTCATCGACCCCAAGGTGACCGGCCAGGTTACCATCCAGACCAGCCGGCCGCTCAAACGCGCCGAGCTCCTGCCCACCCTCGAAAACCTGCTGCGCCTGAACGGAGCCGTGCTGCTGCGTTCCGACGGCCTCTACAAGGTCATGCCGGGACCCCAGGCGACCCGCGGTTCGCCGCCGGCCTCGGTGCAGCGCGTCGCGGCGGCGCGCGGCTATGGGATCCGGGTCGTGCCGCTGCGCTATATTTCCGCCCGCGAGCTACACAAGCTCATCGAGCCGTTCCTGCCCCCCGATGCGCCCCAGATCGTGGACGAGCAGCGCAACCTGTTGATTCTGACGGGCACCGAGCAGGAGCTCGAATCCACCCTGGAGCTCGTGGAGATCTTCGACGTGGACTGGCTAAACGGCATGTCGGTCGGTCTCTTCAAGCTCAAGGACGCGGAGGCGAAGACCCTGCACGCCGAGATGGAGAAGATCTTCGGGGACAAGGACAGCCCGGTCTCCGGGGTGGTGCGCATGGTCCCGGTGGAGCGCCTCAATGCTCTCCTGGTCGTGACCTCGAGGCCCGGCTATCTGGAACATGCCCGCGAATGGGTCGAGCGCCTGGATCAGGTCGCCGACGCGGTGGGACCGCGCCTCTTCGTGTACCGGGTGCAAAACGGCAAGGCCGCGGACCTCGCGACCGTCCTCGGCGGGATCTTCGGCGCCGACACGACGAAGGAAGGCGGACCGCCCGCGGCCGAGCTCGCCCCCGGCGAGGAGCCGACCACCCTGGACAGCGGCAACCCGCCTACATCCGAGGGTGAAAGCGGGATTGGAGGCGAGGGGGCGGGGTTCGGCAAACGCCGCACGGGGTCGAAGGAGCCGGCGGTGTCCGTGGTCTCGACCGAGAACCTCAAGATCATCGCCGACGAGTCCACCAACTCGCTCGTGATCCTGGCGCGGACCCAGGACTTCAAGATGATCGAGAGTGCCCTCAAGAACCTGGACGTGGTGCCCCTCCAGGTCTTGATCGAGGCGAGCGTGATCGAGGTGACCCTGAACGACACCCTGCGGTATGGGGTCGAATGGTTCATAAAGCACGGCGCCCCGGGCAACGAGACCGCACAGGCGCTCTTCGACCTGACGCCCGGCGATCCCGGTGCGAGGCCCGATCCGGATGGCCCTTCGTCGGCGCTCGGACTGCTCGGCCCGCTGGTGGCCCCAAACTTTTCCTATGCCTTCCTCGGGAGTGGCAGTGTCAAGGTAATACTGAACGCGCTGGCGGCTGAAAGCAAGATCGAGGTGCTGTCCTCGCCCTTGGTCATGGTTCTCGACAACCAGACGGCTACGATCAAGGTCGTGAATCAGATCCCGGTCCAGACGACGCAGCAGCAGTCCACGATCAGCGACACCGCGAATATCATCAGCAATGTCGAGTTCAAGGACGCCGGCGTGATCCTGGAAGTGACGCCACGCGTGAATCAAGGGGGGCGTATTACGCTCGACCTCGTCCAAGACGTCACCGACGTCGGACCGCCGGTGGCTCCCTCGAACAACCGCTCCTTCTTTCAACGCAACATCCAGAGCAGTGTGACCGTCCAGAGCGGCGAGACCATCGTCATCGGGGGCTTGATCACCAGTAACAAGAACGACAGCAACACCGGGGTCCCGGTGCTCAAGGACCTGCCTCTGCTGGGCACCCTGTTTGGCGAGACCAGGGACGACAACCGGCGCACGGAGCTCATGGTGCTCTTGACTCCCAAGGCGGTGCGCGATCAGAGCGAGGCGCGGGCGGTGACCAAGGAGTTCCGGGAGCGTCTCAAGGAGCTGAAGGCAATTCAGCCCGGGGGCTAGGGAGCCTGCGAAGCCTCACCGTTCCGAAGGGGGATCGAACGCTGGTTCCGTTGGCCAGGGCCTGACCCTCACCCCGTCCCTCCCCCGTCCGCTAAACGCGCGGACAGGGGAGGGGGATCCCCGATCCCCTCGCCTGCGAAGCGGGGGAGGGTTAGGGTGGGGGGTAACGCCACCGTCACAGATTGACCTATACTCACGCCCGCCGGCGTGGGGGGGGAGCTCCGCGGCACACAAGAACCATATCGCGCGTACCGTCCATCGTTCCCCGATATCATCCCCAGAGCTCATTCAGGGGCGTGCACCGCGGGTCGTCCCCGGGGCGAGGGGCGGATCGGTACATCACCCGCGATCCAGACCGATCGTTGGAGGGCTTTGCATGACACCGAAAGAAGTGATGGACCTTATCAAAGGCAAGAACATCGAGATCGTGGACCTCAAGTTCCAGGACTTTCCGGGCACCTGGCAGCACTTCTCGATCCCGATCAGCGAGGCGACGCAGGACATCTTCGATGAGGGCCTGGGCTTCGACGGCTCCAGCATCCGCGGCTGGAAGGCCATCGACGCCAGCGACATGATGGTGGTGCCGGACCCGACGACCGCCATCGTCGATCCCTTCACCGAGCGCCCGACCCTCTCGATGATCTGCAACATCGTCGACCCATTGACCCGAGAGCGCTATTCACGCGACCCGCGCTACATCGCCGACAAGGCGGAGAAGTATCTCATGAGCACCGGCATCGGCGACATCGCCTACTTCGGACCGGAGGCCGAGTTCTTCATCTTCGATGGCGTGCGCTTCGATCAGAACGCCCATTGCGGCTTTTACTATGTCGAGTCGGAGGAGGGGATCTGGGAGTCGGGCAGCGACCGGGGTCCCAACCTCGGGCACAAGCCCCGCCACAAGGAGGGCTATTTCCCCGTCGCCCCGGTCGATTCGCAGCAGGACATCCGCACCGAGATGATCCTGGAGATGGAGAAGGCCGGCCTCCATGTGGAGAAGCACCACCACGAGGTCGCGACGGCCGGGCAGGCGGAGATCGATCTGCGCTTCGACTCGCTCACCCGCATGGCCGACAAGATGATGCTCTACAAGTACATCGTCAAGAACGTGGCGCTGCGCTACGGCAAGACCGTGACCTTCATGCCCAAGCCCATCTTCGGCGACAACGGCTCGGGGATGCACACCCACCAGAGCATCTGGAAGGCCGGGCAGCCGCTCTTCGCCGGCAACAAGTACGCCGGGATCAGCGACCTGTGCCTGCACTACATCGGCGGGATCCTGAAGCACGCGCCGGCCTTGTGCGCCTTCGTCGCGCCCACCACCAACTCCTACAAACGCCTGGTGCCCGGTTACGAGGCCCCGGTCAACCTGGCCTACTCCTCGCGCAACCGCTCGGCCTCTATCCGCATCCCGGTGTATTCGCCGAGCCCCAAGGCCAAGCGCATCGAGGTGCGGTTCCCGGACCCTTCCTGCAACCCCTATCTGGCCTTCGCGGCCATGCTGATGGCGGGGCTGGACGGCATCCAGAACAAGCTCGATCCGGGCGAGCCGCTCGACAAGAACCTCTACGACCTGCCCCCCGAGGAGCTGGCTCAGGTGCCGAGCTGTCCGTCCTCTTTGGAGGCCTCGCTGGATGCCCTGGAAAAGGACCAAGAGTTCTTGACCCGGGGCAATGTGTTCACGCAGGACGTCATCGACACCTGGCTCGACTACAAGCGCAGCAAGGAGTGCGACCCGGTGCGCCTGCGTCCCCACCCCCACGAGTTCGCCCTGTACTACGATTGCTGACCTCTGGCGATTGCTAACCTCTGGCGACTGCTAGCTGCGGGATCCGCGAGCCGACGCCACCTCCGCCTGCGGGCGGAGGTGGCGTTTCGGCGGGCTTAAAGGTAATGTGCCAGAGCACGCACGACCCCTGTCATGAGCGACGACGTCAGCGACGAGTCACCCCCCTGGGATACCCCCATCGCGGTGAACTTGACCCCCGAGACCATCATGAACACGGTGTTCTCCTCGGCGGGGAGCGTCCACACCGGGTGGGAGTCGTGCGTCGACGATGCGCTGGTGATCGAGGAGACCGTGGTCGCCGATGAAGCGAGCGCCGATCACTGCCGCCTGGCCCAGCAGGAATACGCCGATTCCGATGCGGCCGACGACACCTGGCACGACTGGACCATCGAGCTCCGGCTCGGGACCATCTACATCATGGCCCACTGGCGGGCGCGCGCGCCGGGCAGCCCCGCGGACTGGGACTGGTGCGCCACCGAGGCCGAGCAGGCCTTCATGAATGCCTGCGTCCTGCTCGGCAGGCGCGTCCGGCGCGGGCTGCTCGTGGACATGCCCCCGCACACGGACCGCCCCTCGCGCACCCGGCACTGAGCGCCGCTGCGGGATCGGAAACGACAACACCCATTGGCGCCCCGGAACTCGGGGAATGACGTGATCGACTGGGTGGGCAGCGGTCTCGGCCATGCGCCGGGCGCCCCAGTTCACGTCGAACCGGTCACCAGACCGGGGACGTCGATCAGGCGAGGTCGAAGCGATCGTTGTTCATGACCTTGTCCCACGCGGCCACGAAGTCACGCACGAACTTCTCCTTCGAGTCGTCTTGTGCGTAAACCTCGGCGAGGGCTCGGAGCTGGGAGTTCGAGCCGAAGACGAGGTCGACGGCGGTGCCGGTCCACTTGCGCTGGCCGGTGGCGCGATCGCGACCCTCGTACACGTTCGCATCCGAGGCGGATGCCTTCCACTCCGTGCGCATGTCGAGCAGGTTCACGAAGAAGTCGTTGGTCAGCGTCTCGGTCCGGTCGGTCAAGACGCCGTGCTTGGATTGCCCGAAGTTGGCGTTCAGGGCGCGCATGCCGCCGACGAGAACGGTCATCTGGGGAGCGGTCGAATTCAGCATGAATGCCCGCTCCACCAGCAGCTCCTCCGGCGGCAGCTCCTCTCCGGGGTGGAGGTAGTTGCGGAACCCGTCGTAGCGCGGTTCGAGCACGGCGAACGACTCCACGTCGGTTTGCTCCTGCGAGGCGTCCGTGCGCCCCGGCGCGAACGGGACCGTGATGTTGTGCCCGGCGTTCTTCGCCGCCTGCTCGACGGCTGCGCACCCGCCCAGAACGATCAGGTCGGCGAGCGAGACCCTCTTCCCGCCAGACTGCGAGCTGTTGAAGTCCCGCTGGATCTGCTCCAGGGTCTGCAGCACCTTGGCGAGCTCGGCCGGGTTGTTGACCTCCCAGTCCTTTTGCGGTGCGAGGCGGATCCGTGCCCCGTTGGCCCCGCCACGCTTGTCGGTGCCGCGGAAGGTGGCGGCCGACGCCCAGGCGGTGGAGACCAGCTGGGAGATTGACAGTCCCGAGGCGAGGAGCTTGCGCTTGAGGGCAGCGATGTCCTGCTCCCCGATCAGCTCATGATCGACCGCCGGGACAGGGTCCTGCCAAAGCTGCGGTTCCGGAACCCAGGGGCCGAGGTAGCGCGAGACGGGGCCCATGTCGCGGTGCAACAGCTTGTACCACGCCTTGGCGAACGCTTCTGCGAGCTGGTCCGGGTTCTCGTGGAAGCGCTTCGCGATCGGCGCGTAGATCGGATCCACCTTCAGCGCGAGGTCCGTCGTCAGCATCATAGGGGCGTGCCGCTTCGACGGATCGTGTGCATCGGGCACGGTGCCCTGGGCCTCGGGATTCGTCGGACGGTACTGCTTCGCACCGGCGGGGCTCGTCGTCAGCTCCCAGTCGTACTTATGGAGGGTGTCGAGGTACCCGTGGTCCCACTTCGTCGGCTCGTTGGTCCAGGCGCCCTCCAGCCCGCTGGTGATCGTGTCTGGTCCCTTCCCGCTGCCGAAGGTGTTCCTCCAGCCGAAGCCTTGCTCCTCCAGGCTGGCGCCCTCTGGTTCGGGACCGACGTACTGGGGGGCAGGGGCGGCACCATGGGCCTTGCCGACGGTGTGGCCGCCGACGATGAGCGCAAGGGTCTCCTCGTCATTCATCGCCATGCGGGCGAACGTTTGACGAATGTACTTCGCTGCTAGGGCCGGGTCCGGGTTGCCGCCCGGCCCCTCCGGATTCACGTAGATCAGGCCCATGTGATCGGCGCCGAAAGGCCCCCGCATATCCCCGCCATCGGCGTGGCGCTCATCGCCCGTCCCGCCGCCGCTGAACCAGCTGCTTTCTGGGCCCCAGAAGATCTCGTCGGGCTCCCAGAGGTCCTCTCGCCCGAAGCCGAAGCCGAACGTCTTGAACCCCATTGACTCATAGGCGCAGTTGCCGGCGAAGATCAGGAGATCGGCCCAGGAGATCTTGCGGCCGTACTTCTGCTTGACCGGCCAGAGCAACCGGCGCGCCCTGTCGAGGCTCACGTTGTCGGGCCAACTGTTGAGGGGGGCAAAACGCTGAGCGCCGCTGCCGCCACCGCCCCGGCCATCGGCGATGCGGTACGTGCCTGCGGCATGCCAACTCATCCGGATGAAGAGCGGCCCGTAGTGGCCGTAGTCGGCCGGCCACCAGTCCTGCGACGTCGTCATCACCTCGAAGATGTCCCGCTTCAGCGCGTTGACGTCGAGGGTCTTGAACTCCTCCGAGTAGCTGAAGTCCCTGCCCATCGGATCTGACAGGGGAGAGTGCGCGTGGAGAATCGAGAGGTCCGGCTGATTCGGCCACCAGTCCTTGTTCGTCCTGGGCCGAGTCGGCTTGGGAGTCGGGGAGGGGATTACTGGGCTCTCGCTTTCGCTGCCGCGGTCAGACACGTCGGTCCTCCTCTTGTCTTACTGTTTCATTCCGATGGTTGGGAATTCAAACGCCGTTTTTCTTCTAGAGGCAAGATACTCCTGGGCTCGTGAGCCGTCAAGCATGGCGGTCGTCGGTTGTTCCTGCCGTTCATCGGGCTAACCGCTCGTCCCGAGACGGCTACTCCGCCACCGCGAGGTCCCCCTTGGTCTCCAGCCAGAGACGGCGCTCGGGGGCCTTCTTCTTCGCGAGCAGCATCTCCAGGACGCCGTCGGTCTCGTCGCCCGAGGCGAGGGTGAGCTGCAGGAGGCGGCGGGTCTCGGGGGCCATGGTGGTCTCGCGGAGCTGCAGCGGGTTCATCTCGCCCAGGCCCTTGAAGCGCTGCACGTTAGGCCGGGCCTTGCGCTTCTCGGCGGCGATGCGATCCAATAGCCCCTGCTTCTCCTCTTCGTCCAGGGCGTAGAAGACCTCGTGGCCGACATCGATGCGATAGAGCGGCGGCATCGCGACGTGCACATGCCCGGCCTCGACCACCGGCCGGAAATGGCGCACGAACAGGGCACAGAGCAAGGTCGCGATGTGGCGGCCGTCGGAATCGGCGTCGGCGAGGATGCAGATCTTGCCGTAGCGCAGGCCTTCGAGCCGCTCTGAGCCGGGGTCCACCCCGATCGCGACGGCGATGTCGTGGACCTCTTTGGAGCCCAGGACCTCCCCGGGCTCGACCTCCCAGGTATTCAGGATCTTGCCGCGCAGGGGCATGACGGCCTGGAACTCCCGATCGCGCGCCTGCTTGGCGGAACCGCCGGCCGAATCGCCCTCGACTAGGAATAGCTCGGAGAGGGCCGGTCCCTCCGCCGTGCAGTCGGCGAGCTTGCCGGGCAACGCCGGGCCACCGGTGATCTTCTTGCGCACCACCTTCTTGTCGGCGCGCAGCCGGTTCTGGGCGCGCATGATCGCGAGCTCGGCGATGCGCTCCCCGGTCTCGACATGCTGGTGGAGCCAGAGCGAGAGGGCATCGCACACCACCCCGGAGACGAAGGCCGCGCAGGCCCGCGAGCTCAACCGCTCCTTGGTCTGGCCGGCGAACTGGGGGTCCTCGAGCTTGACCGAGACGATGTAGGCGCAGCGCTCGTAGACATCCTCGGGCGCGAGCTTGACCCCGCGCGGGAGCAGATCGCGAAACTCACAGAATTCCCGGACGGCGTCCGTAAGCCCCTGGCGCAGGCCGTTGACGTGCGTGCCGCCCTGCGGGGTGGGCACCAAGTTGACATAGCTCTCGGTGATGGTCTCGCCGTCCTCGACGAGCCAGGCGAAGGCCCAGTCCACCGCCTCATGCGGGCCCTCCAAGCTCCCCGTGAAAGGCTCGCGGGGGGCGCGCTCCAGGCCGGCGAGGGCCTCGCAGAGATACCCCGCTAGGCCGTCTTCATAACGCCATTCCATCTCTTCGCGGCTGTCTTCGTCATAGAGGCGCACGGAGAGACCGGGGCACAGGACCGCCTTGGCCCGGAGCACGTGTTTCAGTTTCGGAATCGCGATCTGTGGCGCATCGAAGTAGCGCGGGTCGGGCCAGAAGCGCAGCGTGGTCCCGGTGCTGTGTTTGGCGACCGGGCCCACGGCCTGTAACTCCGTCTTCTTCTCCCCGCCCTCGAAGCCCATGTGGTACTCCCGGCCCCCGCGGCGCACCCACACCTCGAGGCGCTTCGAGAGCGCGTTCACCACCGACACCCCGACGCCGTGCAGCCCGCCCGAGAAGCGATAGGTCTTTCCGGTGGTGAACTTCCCGCCGGCGTGTAGGCGCGTCAGGATCACCTCGACACCAGTGACCTTCTCCCCGGGATGGACATCGACCGGCATCCCCCTGCCGTCGTCGGTGACGGTGACGGAGGCGTCACTATGGAGAATGACCTCGATGCGCTTGGCATGGCCCACGATGGCTTCGTCCACGCTGTTGTCCACGACCTCCTGGATCAGGTGGTTGGGGCGGGTCGTGTCGGTGAACATGCCCGGCCGCTTGCGGACCGGATCGAGGCCTGAGAGGACCTCGATGTCGGAGGCGTCGTAGCGCGGGTTCACGCGGATACGGGTCGCTGGACCCCGAGCATCCGTGTGCGGATAAAGTCAGTCGAGATCCGCGAGGAGGGCATCGCGGATTTCGGGTGGGATGGATTCGAGCGCATAGCGATAGCACCGTGGTCGACGCCTGCGCGAAGACTGGAGCCCTCCCTTAGTACTCCATTTCGTAAGTATAGTCACGTATCCATTGGACTCATGCCGCCTTCTGATAGATGTCAGACGGTTGGATCTTGGCGAGCATCGCTGCCAAGTCGCGGCGTGTGAATTTCCACTCGA
>JBQTJM010000317.1:0-19692 GCA_052387115.1 Gammaproteobacteria bacterium
TATTATGCTCTTCGAGCGTGGCCGAGAAATGGTGATAGCCATTGCCCTTGGCGACGAAGTAGAGCGCCTCGCCCCCGGCCGGATGGAGTGCCGCGTGGAGCGACGCCTCGCCGGGCATCGCGATCGGGGTCGGCGGCAAGCCGGTGTGGCGGTAGGTGTTGTAGGGGCTTTCGATGTCGAGATCGCTGCGACGGAGATCGCCGTCGAAACCCGTACCGAGCGCGTAGATCACCGACGGATCGGTCTGGAGCGGCATGCCTCGTTCCAGGCGGCGCACGAACACCCCGGCGATCGCGGGCCGTTCGGCGGCGACCGCGGTTTCCTTTTCGATGATCGACGCCATGACGAGGGCCTCGTAGGGTCTTCGATACGGTAGGCCCGGTGCCCGCTGCGCCCAGGCGCGGGCGAGCTTCCGGTCCATGCGCTTCTCGGCCATCCGCAGGATCGCCACATCGCTCGTCCCGGCAGGGAAACGGTAGGTATCGGGGTAGAACCGCCCTTCCGGGTCTCTTGCATCCGCGTAGAGACGCGCCATCACCTCGCCACGGCAGAGGCCGTCGAGCGTCTGTTTCACCTTTGGATGAGCGGCGAGCGCCGCGCGCACGGCATCGAAGCTCCAACCTTCGATGAGCGTCAAGCGATGCTGCACCACGCGCCCTTGCACCATGCGATCGAGGAGGCGGCGCGGCGTGAGGCCGGGCGTCAGCGCATACTCTCCGGCCTGAATGCGGCCGGCCTCTCCCGAGAGGCGGGCCGCGATCACGAGGTAGGCGGGCCCCGTGAGGATGTCGGCCCGGGCGAGATCGCGGGCGATCGACCCGATGCTCGCGCCGCGTGCCACGGTGTAGTGGACACTGGTCCCGGCCAATTGCAGCGGTCGGTCCAGGTGTTCTTGCAGTCGCTTCCAGAACCCGGCGCCGCCGATGCCAAGCCCGATGACGAGGATCCCGACGAGGATCACCCACGGCTCACGCCCCTGTCCCGCCACGCTAGACCCCCGTGATGGCGTCGCGCCCCATCGCTGCTGTCACCCGGGCCACCAGGTCGCAAGATGTGTAACGGCGTGTCCCGTCGCCCTGCAACTCGCGGATGGGCCAGACACCCACGAGGCTGTTGCACACGAAGCTGCCCTCCGCGGTATACATCTCGGCGAGGTCCACCGCCCGGATCTCTGTCTCCAGGCGCGCGCGCCCTGCCGCCTCGATGACGAGCCCGCGCATGATCCCGAGGACGCCGCACTCGGACAGATCGGGGGTCACGAGCCGCCCGGCTCGGACCAGGAACAGGTTGGTCATGGTGCCCTCGATCACGCGACCGCCGGTATCCAGCATCAGGCCCTCATGGACCTCGGGATCGACCCATTCGCGACGTGCGAGGACCTGCTCCAAGCGGTTCAAGTGCTTAATGCCGGCCAGCACGGGGTTGCGCGAGAGACGCGTGGTGCACACCCGCGCGACGATGCCGCTCCGGTACAGGGCCGCTGGATAGGAGCGCCAGGGATACCGCGCGAAGATCCGGGTGGGCTCGGTAGGGTCGGGGGGACGGAAGCCCCGACCGCCCACACCGCGCGTGACGATGAGCTTCACTACCCCGTGATCGACGCCCGCACGGAGTACCTCGAGGTCCGCCCTGAGCAGCGTGTCCTCCGGGCAAGCCAACCCGAGGCGCGCACAACCGAGCCTCAGGCGCTCGAGATGGCGGTCCCAGTGGCAGACGACGCCGGCGACGATCGGGAGGGTCTCGAACACGCCGTCGCCGTAGTGCAGTCCACGGTCGGCGACGGACACGGACTCCCCCGGCCGGCCGTCGATGAGGACGAGGTCCGGCTCCGGTGAAGATGCGTGTGCCGCAATCAATCTAATAAAGAAATGGCTGCGCTCAGATCCTCCGAAAGACCAGCGTCCCGTTCGCACCCCCGAAGCCGAAGGAGTTCGAGAGCACAGTGTCGATCTTCATCCGCCGGGCCTCGTTCGGGACATAGTCGAGATCGCATTCGGGGTCGGGGGTCATGAGGTTGATGGTGGGCGGCGCCACCTGGTCGCGGATCGCGAGGATCGAGAAGATGGCCTCGACCCCACCCGCGGCGCCGAGCATATGCCCCACCATGGACTTGGTGGAGCTCATGGCGAGACGGTAGGCATGAGCACCGAAGACCCGCTTCACGCCCTCGGTCTCGGCCTGGTCACCGGTCGGGGTGGAGGTCCCATGGGCGTTGATGTAATCGACCGCCCCGGGCTCGATACCGGCGTCACGCAGCGCGTGCACCATGCAGCGCCCGGCGCCCTCCCCACCGGGCGAGGGGGCCGTCATGTGGTAGGCGTCGGCACTGAGCCCATAGCCCGCGAGCTCGGCATAGATCGCCGCCCCGCGTCGCTTGGCGTGCTCGAGGGCCTCCAGGACCACGACACCCGCGCCATCCGCAAGCACGAACCCGTCGCGGTCCCGATCCCACGGCCGGCTCGCGGTCGCGGGGTCGTCGTTGCGCGTCGAGAGGGCGCGTGCCGCGGCGAAACCGCCGAGACCCGTGGGTGTGGTCGCCATCTCGGAACCGCCGGCCACCATGACATCCGCGTCTCTGCGCTCGATCATGCGCGCCGCCTCGCCGATGCAGTGGGTCCCCGTCGAGCAGGCGCTCACGATACCGAAGTTGGGGCCGCGCAGCCCGTATTTGATCGACAGGTTGCCCGAGGTCATGTTGATGATGTTGCTCGGGATATAGAAGGGCGAGATCTTCCTGGGGCCGCCCGCCTCATAGGTCACGCGCATCTGCTCGATGCCCGAGAGCCCCCCAATCCCGGAACCGATGATGACCCCCATGCGATCGGCCTCGGCGTCGGTGACCTCGATACCGGCATCCTGGAAGGCCTGGATGCCGGCGGCCATCCCGAAGTGCATGAAGGGGTCCATCTTGCGCGCGTCCTTCGGCGACAGATAGTCGGTGATGTCGAACCCCCGGATCTCGCCGCCGATGCGCACCGAGAATCCGGATACGTCGAACTGGGTGATGGGGCCGATCCCACTCTTCCCGGCCAAGATGCCGGCCCACGCCTCGGGTACGGTATTGCCCACCGGGCAGACCATCCCGACCCCGGTCACCACCACGCGACGCTTCTCGACCGTGTTCATCGTTCAATTTCGACTCAAAAACAAAGGCCGCGTCCCACCCCAAATAAATCAGAGGGCCGAGGAACGCGGCCTTGTGCCGGGAACCCCTGGAAACCTAGGCGACTACATGCACCGACACATAATCGATGGCCTGTTGCACGGTCGTGATCTTCTCGGCGTCCTCGTCGGGGATCTCGGTCTTGAATTCTTCTTCCAGCGCCATGACGAGCTCCACGGTGTCCAGTGAATCGGCGCCGAGGTCGTCCACGAACGAGGCCTCATTGGTCACCTCTTCTTCTTTCACCCCCAGCTGCTCGACCACGATCTTCTTGACACGTTCTTCTATGCTGCTCATAGCCCAAAGGCCCTCCCGGATCCCAGTGCCGCTGTGTGCGCGGCGCCGGTTAGTGTAGTGGAAAAGCGCCAACTTGCAAGCCGGCCGGGTGCGCGCGCCGCCGTGGCGATGCACCTGCAAGCTATTGATCTCTATCTTAAATCATGTACATCCCGCCGTTCAGGTGCAGGGTGTGGCCGGTGATGTAGGCGGCATCGCGCGAGGCCAGGAAGGCGACCGCGGCGGCGACCTCTGCCGCCGTGCCCAGCCGTCCCAGGGGGATGTTGCGCAACAACTCCCGACGCCACTCGTCGGTGAGCCCACGGGTCATGTCGGTATCGATAAAGCCGGGTGCCACGGCGTTGACGGTGATCCCGCGCGAGGCGACCTCACGGGCCAGCGCCTTGGTGAAGCCGATCGTACCGGCCTTGGCGGCGGCGTAGTTGCACTGGCCGGGGTTGCCGGTCGCCCCCACCACCGAAGTAACGTTGATGATGCGGCCGAAGCGCGCCTTCATCATGGCGCGCAAACAGGCCTTGGTCAGGCGGTAGACACCACCGAGGTTGACATCGATGCAGCGCTGCCATTCGTCTTCGCTCATGCGCAGGAGCAGGTTGTCGTAGGTGGCCCCGGCGTTGTTCACGAGCACCGCCGGCAGGCTCCCCGCCTGGGTCAAGTCGGCCATCAGCGCCTCGACCTCGGCACGCTCTGCGATGTCCACCACATAGGCCCGGGCGTGCAGGCCATGCTCCTGAAACGACGTCCGGATCGCATCGACCCCCGCCCCCGAGGTCGCGGTGCCGACGACGGCATAGCCGCAGCGCCCCAGCGCAACCGCGATGGCCTGCCCGATCCCGCGGCTCGCGCCGGTGACGAGCGCGGTCTTTGCGGCGTCCTGGTTCATCTCATCTCCCCGATCGCGTTCTCCAGGTCCTCGGGGGTGTCGGTGACGAAGGTCTTGAGTCGCGGTTCGATGCGCTTGCAGAGTCCCGTGAGGACTCGGCCCGGTCCGCATTCGACCACCACATCGACCCCTTCCCGGCACAGGCGCCGGATTACCTCCACCCAGCGCACCGGTTTGAACAATTGCTCGGACAGCACCCGTGCGATCTCCTTGGGGTCCGCATGGCTGCACACATCGGCGTTGTGGACCACCGGGATGGCGGGCGCCTCGATCCGAACCGTTTGCAGGCGCTCTCGCAGCCGCAGTGCCGCGGGCCGCATGAGCGCGCAATGCGAAGGCACGCTCACCGGCAGCACCAGGGCCCGCCGCGCCCCGAAGTCCTTGGCGCGCAGAATGGCAGCCTCGACGGCGCTCGTGTGCCCCGCGATCACCACCTGTGCCGGGGCGTTGAAGTTGGCGCAAGACACGACCTCGCCAACCCCCGCATCTTCGCAGGCACGGGCGACCGCTTCATCGTCGAGGCCCAGGATGGCGGCCATCGTCCCGGCGCCGGGCGGCACGGCCGCCTGCATATAGCGCCCACGATCGGCACACAGGGTCACGGCTTCGCGAAACGGGAAAGCGCCGGCGCACACCAGCGCGGTGTATTCCCCGAGGCTGTGGCCCGCGACCCAGGCCGGCCTCGCACCCCCCTTGGCAATCCAGACCCGCCACACAGCCACCCCGGCCGCGAGCAGGGCCGGCTGGGTCTTCTCGGTCCGATCCAAGACCTCGGCCGGGCCGGCCTGTACCAGCGCCCAAAGGTCATAGCCCAGGGCCTCGGAGGCCTCCGCAAAGGTGTCGCGGATGGCGGGGTAGGTCTCGGCCAGGTGCGTCAACATGCCGACCGACTGGGACCCCTGTCCCGGAAACACGAAGCCCCCTACCATCCCACCCGCCGCATCAATAGCACACCAGTTCGTAGGGGCGCCCCTGGTGGGCGCCGCCCGGTATCCGTCTGCCATCCCACCCGCCGCATCAATAACGCACCAGGGCCGAGCCCCAGGTGAAGCCCCCGCCGAAGGCCTCGAGGAGCAGCAGCTCGCCGCGTCGGATACGTCCGTCGCGGACGGCGCAATCGAGAGCCAGCGGTACCGAGGCAGCGGAGGTGTTGGCATGGTCCTCGACTGTCAAAACCACGCGGCTCATGGGCAGATCGAGCTTCTTCGCGGTCGCGGCGATGATGCGGGTATTGGCCTGATGGGGCACGAGCCAGTCGATGTCCGTCTTGGCGAGCCGGTTGGCCGCGAGCGTTTCGTCGACGATGCGATCCAGGGTCTTGACCGCGGCCTTGAACACCTCGCTGCCCGCCATCTTGATATAACCAGATCCGACTTCGTTACACCGCCGCGAAACGCCGGACGGCACATTGAGGAGATTTTGATAGCGGCCGTCGGCGTGCAGGTGGGTGCTCACGATGCCAGGGCCCTCGGCTGCCTCGAGCACGACCGCGCCGGCACCGTCGCCGAACAAGACGCAGGTGCTCCGATCGGTCCAATCCACGATACGGGAAAAGGTCTCGGCGCCCACCACCAGGGCCCGGTCCGCGGACCCGGTGCGGATGAATTTGTCGGCGATATCGAGGGCATAGATGAAACCCGTGCACACCGCCTGGAGGTCGAAGGCCGGCCCATCGTGGATGTCCAGGCGTTCCTGCAGAAGACAAGCGGTGCTCGGGAAGATCATGTCCGGCGTCGCGGTCCCGACCACGACGAGGTCGATGTCGCCGGGCCCCACCCCGGCGGCTTCGAGCGCCCGGCGCGAGGCGTGCTCGGCCAGATCGCAGGTGGTCTCGCCCTCGGCCGCGATATGGCGCTGGCGCACACCGGTGCGATCGACGATCCATTCCTCGCTCGTGTCCACCATGCGGGCCAGATCGGCGTTGGTCAGGATGCGCTCCGGGAGATAGCCCCCCGTGCCCGCGATGCGGGAGTACCTCAAACCGCCCGCCTCTCGTCGAAGATCACTTGCAGCTCCCCGCTGATGCGCTCGGGAACGCCCTTCTTGACCTCCAGCATGGCCTCATCGATGGCATTGGCGAACGAGATGGCATCGGCCCCGCCGTGGCTCTTGATGACGATCCCGCGCAGGCCGAGGAGACTGGCGCCGTTGTACTGCCTGGGATCGAGGCGCTCCATGACGGCCTGCAGCACCGGCTTCGAGACCCAGGCGGCGAGGCGGGACAGGGGTGTCTTCAGGAACTCATCCCTGGCGAAGTGCATGAGCATGCGCGCCACGCCCTCGCTGGCCTTGAGCGCGATGTTGCCGACGAAGCCGTCGCACACGATGACGTCTACCGCGCCTTCATAGATGTCGTCGCCCTCCACGAACCCGACATAGTTCAGGTTGCTCCGGGCCAGCAGCGCCGCGGCGCCCTTGACCTGGTCGTGTCCCTTGATCTCCTCGACCCCGACGTTCAAGAGCGCGACGCTGGGCGCCGCTTTGTTGTCGACCGCGCTGGTCAAAGCCACCCCCATGAGTGCGAACTGCAAGAGCTGCTCGGGGCTCGAATCGACGTTGGCGCCGAGGTCGAGGACATGGGAGTGGCCGCGTGTCGCGGGCATCGCCGAGCAGATCGCCGGGCGCTCGATGCCAGGAAGCATCTTCAAGACGAAGCGCGCCGTGGCCATGAGGGCCCCGGTGTTACCGGCGCTCACGCAGGCATCGGCCGCTCCGGACTTCACCAGATCGATGGCGACGCGCATGGAGGAGTCCTTCTTCGTGCGCAGGGCTTGGGAGGGCGCCTCGTCCATGCCGACGTCCTGGCTCGCGTGGCGGATCGCGAGGCGATCGCTCCGCACCCCATTGTAGGATGCGAGCGCCTTCTCCAGCGCCTCTTCCTTGCCCACCAGGGTCAGGTGCAGATCGGGGTGCCGGCGGAGCGCCGCGACGGCGGCCGGGACCACCGTGGCGGGTCCATGGTCACCACCCATCGCGTCGAGGGCGATGCGCATGGAGACCCGCGGCTCGAGTGCGGCGTTAACCCTCGTCCTCTTCGCTCTTGACCTTCACGACCAGCGCCTGACGGCCGCGGTAGTAACCCGTCGGGCTGATGTGGTGACGGCGGTGGACCTCCCCGGTGGTCGGTTCTATCGAGATCGCGGCCGCGGTGAGCCGGTCGTGAGACCTGCGCATGTCCCGTCGCGAAGACGACTTTCGATTCTGCTGTACAGCCATGATTCGTTCCTCAGAAGTTCCAATGTCCCCCGCGTAATTCTGTCTCTGGCGCCAATGTCCGAATCGCACTACGACGAGCCCGGCCCGATCAGCCGGCGGGCCTCCGAATACGCGACAATGCCGCGAACGGTTTCAGCGGCGTCTCGGACGGCGCACGGACTCCCAGGTAACGGCGCCACACGCCGACGGGACAGTCCTCATGCATCGGTGCCATGGGGAGCGCGAGCATGAGCTCATCCTCGACCAGTTCCACGAGCGATATGGTATCGCCCACCAGCGGCACGGCATCGTAGCCGTCGGGCGGCGGCGCCTCGCTCTCCGCATGGGTATCCGCATGGGTAAAGGCCACGCGCAGGGCCGTGGCGATCGCGATCTCCATGGCCTCCAGGCAGCGCTGGCAGCGCACCGGGAGCCGCGCCGTGACATGGCCGACAGCCAACTCCCGACCCTGTTCGTCCCTCTGAAAGCACACGTCGATGAAGACCGTCCCCTCCCCATCGCAGAGGCTGGCTGCGAGCCGTTCCATGCGCGCCAGGGACAAGTGACCACACAAACGCCCCGCCCGCTCCACGAGGCGCAGCGGATCGATGCGTTCGGGAAGCCCCGCTACCCGTGCCACGGCCGCATTATAGGGCAAGGTGCCAGAGGTGGAAGAAGCTCATTCCGATCTCGAGCTCCCAGAACCCAGGGCGGCGACGAGCCGCTCGTGGATCCCCCCGAAACCCCCGTTGCTCATCACCACCACCTGGTCGCCGGGGCGGGCCAGCTCGGCGACCTGCATCACGATCTCGGCGATATCCCCGGACACGCGGCGGCGGGTGCCCAGAACAGCGGTTTCCGCCAAAAGGTCCCAGCGCAGATCGGGCGGGGAGTACAGGAAGCTCAGGTCGGCATCGCGGAAGGCGCCGGCCAGTGCGCCCGCGTGCAGACCCATCCGCATCGTGTTCGAGCGTGGCTCGAAGACGGCGAGGATGCGCGCCCGCTTTATTTCTACATTTTGGCCGGCCTGCCGGCGCAGTGCGGACAGGGTCGCGGCGATCTCGGTCGGGTGGTGGGCGAAGTCGTCGTACACGGTGATCCCGCGCGCCACGGCGAGCCGCTCGAGCCGGCGTTTGACGCCCTGGAAACGGTTGAGCGCCGTGATCGATGCGCATGCCGGGATGCCGAAGTGCCGTGCGGCCGCGAGTGCGCAGAGGGCATTGTGCGCATTGTGGGCGCCGACCTGGGACCACGTTACGGTGCCGAGATCCTGGCCTTGGAATGACACCTCGAAGGCGCTGTGGTCCGGGCACACCGCCCGGCAGCGCCAGTCCGACTGCCCGTCTTCACCGAAGGTAGTCACCTGGCTCCAAAGCCCCATGGCCAGGACCTCGTCCACGACCGGATCGGGCATGGGCCGGACGATGAGCCCGCGACCCGGGACGGTGCGGACCAGGTGATGGAACTGGCGTTTGATCGCTTCGAGGTCCGGGAAGATATCGCCGTGGTCGAATTCGATGTTGGTGATGATGAGGCCAAGCGGGCGGTAGTGGACGAACTTCGAGCGCTTGTCGAAGAACGCGGTGTCGTACTCGTCGGCCTCGACGACGAACGCGGTACCGCTCCCGAGCCGCGCCGAGACGCCGAAGTCCCGGGGAACGCCCCCGATGAGGAACCCGGGCGCCTGTCCCGCGGCTTCGAGGAGGAACGCCAGGAGGCTCGCGGTCGTGGTCTTGCCGTGCGTCCCCGAGACCGCCAGCACGTAGCGCTCTCGAAGCACCGTCTCGGCGAGCCATTGGGGTCCCGAGGTATAAGGGATCCCGAGGTCCAAGACATATTCCACGCATGGGTTGCCGCGCGACAGGGCGTTGCCGACCAGGACCAAATCGGGCGCCGGCCGGAGGTGGGTTTCGCGGTAGCCGCCGAGGACCTCGATCCCCTCGCGCTCGAGCAGGATGCTCATGGGCGGATAGACACCCGCATCGCAGCCCCGCACCTCATGTCCCAGCTCCCGGGCGATGAGGGCGAGCCCGCCCATGAAGGTGCCGCAAATGCCGAGGATCAGGATGTTCACGGGAGGGTGTGGATCCTCACGCGTCCACCAGGGGGGAAAAGGGCGGTCACTGGGTTATCATTGCCGCCCTGCGGGGGAGCGCGGCGTGGACTGTACCCGGTGGACTTTACCACAGGGCGCGTGCGCTACCGGGCCGACACCAAGAATGCCTGGCACTCGTCGCCCTCCCATCCGCGGTATCATGGTTCGCGCTATCATGGGACGGGCGGGCGACCGCTCACATCAGCTACCCACTCGAGGAAATCAACAATGACAAGACCTACGAAGTCGCTAGCGGCTACCCTGCTGATCACGCTTCTGGCGATAGTCGGGTGCGAGGACAAGGCACCGACACCAGCGGCGGGCGCCCCGGCTCCGGCTTCTCCCCGGAATCTGTTCGATCGGCTCGGCGGCCAGGAGGGGATCGAAGCAGTGGTCGATGCGCTCCTGGTCAACATCGGTGGCGACAGCCGCATCAACCTGTATTTCAACAACCTGGATCAGGTCCGGTTCAAGGCCAGCATGGTAGCGTTCCTGTGCGAGAAGACCGGCGGACCGTGCAGCTACACGGGCGGCGAGATCAAGAGCGCACACAAGAGTCTCCAGGTGACCTCGGAGGACTTCGACGCCATGATGGAAACGACTGCCAAGACGCTCGACGAGAAGAGCGTGGCCGAGGCCGACAAGAAAGAGCTGATGGACATCATGGCCTCCTGTAAAGCCGATGTCGTGAGCTCCCTCTGAGGGCCTGCCGCGCCGCGGGCGGTGGTGGGCGAGGGCCCCGCGCTCAACCTAGCCGTTGCCGCTCATTGGCGCTGAACCAGCGCAGGCGGTACAAACGCCAGGCGGTCTCGGGCGAGCCCCGGCACATCCCGAAGCGAAACGCCGGGAGCAAGTGCGGCAGCGTGTAGCGCAGGTCCGTAAACCACAGACACGTCTCCGCCCCGCCGGTATCGATGCGGTGCAGGACCGGGTAGCCGGCGAATCGGCGGAAGCCCGTGAAGTCCGGTTGCCGCCATACCTCACGGGCGAGGGGCGTCCAATGGGGATCGGTTCCGAAGCGCGGGTGGGCGACGAGAGCCACATCGTCGCGGGGGCGGAAGGCTGCTGCGGTCTCGGGGAACCACAGGGCGCCGAGGGCGGGCGGGAAGCGCCGCGTGAGGCGCAGGTGCGCCTCGTGGACGGTCGATCCCTCCGAAATCAACAACTTCCAGTTGAGCGGCGTAAACGGCTGGGGAAGGGCCGCGACGTCTCGCAGAGCGAGTCCGCGCTCGCGTGCGACGTCGCGGGCCATGTCGAGCGCCTCGGCGCGCAGCGCGGCGAGGAGACCCAGGTACGCCAGGAGAGTCCCGAGTCCGATCTGGGCCGCCAATCGGCTGTCGCGGTGTACCGAGAGCCACAGACCCGCGGCGGCGACGGCCGTGAAATACGGGTCGAGGACGA
Organism: Gammaproteobacteria bacterium; assembly: GCA_052387115.1. Taxonomy (GTDB): domain Bacteria; phylum Pseudomonadota; class Gammaproteobacteria; order JACCXJ01; family JACCXJ01; genus JACCXJ01. Next base: position 11,035 of record JBQTJM010000317.1, read on the forward strand.
AGGCGATGGGATAGGCATAGCGCTCGAAGGACAGCGGGGCGAAGACCTCGGTCCCATAGGCCGTGATCACGTCCCCGGCGATGTGCGCCAGGACCCCGAGGAACGCGGGGCCGTAGAAGTCGCGCCAGCGGCGCCCGTACCAGCGCGCCGCCAGGCTCGTCAGGAACGCGGCCCAGGCGGGCAGGAGGACGAGCGAATGGGTCGGCCCCTGGTGCACATTCAGGTAGACCAGCGGGTCGATCCAAGACACCACATAGTCGATGTCCGGAAAGGCCGCGGCCAGGAACGCTACCCGCACGCGTTCCCCTGCGGGCGTCTGCGGCGCGCGACCCAGGGTGGCGCCGGCGAGGAGGGCGCCACTCAAGGCGTGGGTCAGGGTATCCACGGATCCGGGGTGGCGATCGAGCCCCGGTGTTTACTCTATGATCATCATGGGCACTAGGGGGCATGGGCGGCCTAGGGGCCCGGTTCCCCGGCAGGGCGGTGCGGGTGGGTGCCCGGGCCGAACACGGCGTGAGAGGCCCCTTCCGCGATCCCGAGCAATCGGTCCAGGAACCGGCGGGTGTCGGACGAGTCGGGGGATCCATCGCCCATCCAATAGCAGAAGGTCGCGAGGTAGATGCTGGTCGTCGCCACCTCTTCGAGCGCCCGCCGGAGGTAGGAGGCGTCCCGGTACGCGGCCTCGCGCATCCACTGCACCGTGCGGCTGATGCGCAAGAGCCCCGGGATCTGGATGTGCAGATGCCCGGGTTCGAGCTTGCCCCCGATCATCTGGCGAGTCACCCGCCGGTGAGGCGCGAGCGCCTCGAGCCAGGTCATGATCACCCGGTGCAGCCGAACGCGCGTCGGCAGATCGAGAAAGCCGGGGGCCTCGGCCGCGTGCAGCATCGCCTCATCGGCACGATCGAAGAACGCCTCCACGACGTCCTCCTTTTCCCGGAAGACGCCCCGGAGTTCGTCGAGCGAGACCCCGAGGCGTGCGGCCACCGCATGTAACCTCACGGTCTCCCACGAGCCGTGCTCGGCGAGATCGATCGCCGCATCGATGATACGCTCCGAGAGACGAGGATCTGTGCGGGGTTCTTGCGAACGATCGGTGTCCATGTGCGGGCCTCCACGCTCCGGACCGGCACCTTCAAGTATAGTCTCGGAACAAAGCGCGCTGAGGGCACAGGCGCGTCACCGTCGGACGGCTGGAATAGGCACCTTGAGGGACCGGCTGCTCCGTGGTGTCCTCTACGGCGTCCTCGCCGCGGCTGCACCGCTGTCCCCGGCCGGCGCGCCGGTCTACGGATACCGGGTGGTGCGCGAATACCCGCACGATCCCTCGGCCTTCACCCAGGGGCTGGTGTATGTGGACGGTCATCTCTACGAGAGCACCGGGCTCGAGGGCGCTTCATCACTGCGACAGGTCGATCTCGAAACCGGCAAGGTCATCCGCCGGCGGGCGCTCGGACCAGACGAGTTCGGGGAGGGGCTCACCGACTGGGGCGGGCATCTTCTGCAACTCACCTGGACCGGCATGCGCGGCTTCATCTACGAGCGCGCCAGCCTCGTAGTGAGCGGGACATTCCGCTACGCCGGCGAAGGCTGGGGGCTGACCCATGACGGCCGGCGCCTCATCCTTAGTGACGGCACCGCGGTGCTACGCTTCCTCGACCCCGAGACGTTTCGCGAGATCGGGCGGCTCCCGGTGCATGACGAGGACCGGGCCGTGCCGCGCCTGAATGAGCTCGAATACGTCCGCGGCGAGGTCTACGCCAATGTGTGGCAGACCGATCGGGTGGCCCGCATCTCCCCCGAGACCGGCGCGGTCCTGGGATGGATCGACCTCACGGGGCTCTTGAGCGAAGCCGACCTACGCCACCCGGTCGATGTCCTGAACGGCATCGCCTATGACCGCGGCCGCGAGCGCCTGTTCGTGACCGGCAAGTGGTGGCCGAAGCTCTTCGAGATCATAGTAGGCCCGGAACGGCGTCCGGCCGCATCACCCCCCGATGCGCCAGGGACCGTCGGGGCGCCTTCCACGGATGGCGGCGCCGATTTCTAGTGCCGCTGTGGGATTTGAGGAGCTCGGCGACGCGCTGGCGGATGGGCATGGCCGGTAAAAAGCGGCAAGGGGCCGAGAGTGCCTCGATCTGAAACGCACCGCCCGGGTATTCGCTTTGGGCAGGGTGCGAAAGGGCATTGAAGGTCCTATACTTCGTCTGTTGCGTGCCGTGCGCAGGAAAGCGCATGGTATCCCCACAACAATGCGATGGACGGGGACGCGCTGGTGCGGTTCTATCGCCAACAGAGTGTACCGATGTCTCGGTACAAGAGGGGGGAATCATGTTGAGTCATCAGAAAACTCTTGACGCTGGTCGTGTTAGTTTGCTGGCGGCGTGCGTGCTGCTGTCAGGCACAGGGTATGTTTTCGCCCAGGTGGATAAGGTGGGCTTTAGGGAGCCGCCGCTGCTGAAGGCGCAGCCGCGCTCGGTCGATCGGGCCGCGAAGGCACGGCGCTCGGGCACCAACCTGCTGACTGCCGGAGCCGAGTTGGAAGCCATCCAGGCGGGGAGCGAGATCCACTATATCTTGCCGATCAAATATACCGTAGGCACCATCAACAATCCGGCCACCGGCAAGTTTGATAAGGTCGATCTTCGCTCCTATGGCGATCGCTTCCTGGCCCCGACGATCGTGATGAAACCGGGGCAGACCGTGCGTATTAGTCTGAGCAATGGATTGCCTGAGGAACCCGATTGTGCTAAAGGCAAAGAGACGAATCAGCCCCACTGTTTCAATACCACGAATCTGCACTCACACGGACTTTGGGTTTCGCCTACCGGCAACAGCGACAATGTGCTGCTGTCGATCAAACCGAATGTGGATTTCGAGTATGTATACAATGTGCCCGAAGACCATCCTACCGGCACCTTCTGGTATCACCCGCACAAGCATGGTTCCAGCGCAATACAGGTCGGCAGCGGCATGGCGGGTGTTCTGGTGATTGAAGGTGAGCGCCCCCCTACGAAAGAGAGCAATGGCGATCTGGATACGCTGCTACGCCCATTTGCGCCGAAGAAAGGCGACTACGCGGAAGTGATGTTGCTTCAGCAAATCCCCTATGCCTGCTTTGATGACCAGAAGCCGCCCCAGATCCAGAAGGACAGCCAGGGGCGCTTTTTTTGCCACGACGGCCAGACGGGTGTCGTTGAGAATTTCAATGCTCAGTTTGGTGGTCCCAAAGTCTGGATAGATTCGGGGCGCTATACGCTGATCAACGGAGTGGCTCGCCCGGATCTGGCGCTCAGCCCGGGGAGGGTCTATCGCTGGCGCCTGGTGCATTCTGGCGTTACGAATTCCATTTCGCTGCGCATCCGCAAGATCGAGGATCTGACACTACTACGCCCACGGGCGGCCTCATCGAAGGATAGGGAAGACGAGGTGCGGGGGGCCTGCACGGGCACGGACGTCACGCAGTTCGAGGTGGCTGCCGATGGTCTGACCCGCGGGCAGGTGTTCGGCAAGACGACCAATTACCTGCAACCCGGGTATCGAAGCGATGTGCTGTTCGTGTTGCCGGAAGACGGGTCCTATTGCGTTATTGACGAAGCGGTCCCGGCCAAGGGTTCGGTTACGGCGAAGCCGGAAGATGCCAGCGTGCTGGCCATCATCACCGCGACAGGCGGCCAGGCGGTGAAAGACCAGAAGGGCTTCCTGACCGAGCAGTTATTGAAGGCTGCCGACCAGCTGCCCGCGGCTGCCTCGGTCAAGGTCAAGGTCAAGGAAGATCTGAAAAACGACCTGCGGCTGTCAAGCTTCGTACCTCACCCCGACGTGACACCCGCAGAAGTTGCCAAGTCCCCCGTGGTCGATATCGATTTCAATTTCAACCCCGACTTTGACATAGGCTGGGTGAACGGTAAGCCCTATGAACCGCCTCGAATCGATCAAACCTTGATCCTGGGTACTGCCCAATCTTGGCGTCTTTCTTCGTCGGCTTTGTCGCATCCCTTCCACATCCATGTGAATCCGTTCCAGATCGTCAGCGTGAAAGATAAAATCACCAAGAAAGAAATCACCACCGGCGAATATGAGGGTATGAAGGGCGTATGGAAAGACACGATCTTCGTGGAGGGAGACCCGAACGGAGAAAACCCGGAGCTGGGCGTTGAAATCGAGTATCGCACGCGTTACGCGCGGTACATCGGTGAATTTGTATTGCACTGCCACATTCTCCCCCACGAAGACATAGGCATGATGCAGAATGTGGAAATCGTATTGTCGGGAACAGAACCCCCTAGACCATGCGCCAAATATGATGCCCTAGACCAAGACCAACTATGCCCTGCAAGATCAGGAGGTCACTGATCCGCGGTCGACCGAGGCAATCGACTGGGGAGAGGGGGGCGAGGACGCGGGCATGTTGACGAGAGCGGTGGATACGCGGCTGCCGACCGACTTCGGCGACTTCCTGCTGCGCGCTTATACGGACAGCGGATCGCAGCACCTCCACCTCGCTCTGGTGAAAGGAGCGGTGGAAGGTCTCGACGCCCCCCTGGTGCGCATCCATTCCGAGTGCCTGACGGGTGACGTCTTCTCGTCTTTGCGCTGCGACTGCGGGATCCAGCTAGAAGTCGCGTTGCAGGCCATCGGGCTCGAGGGATCGGGGGTGCTCATTTATCTGCGGCAGGAGGGGCGGGGGATCGGTCTGCTCAACAAGCTCCGCGCCTATCACCTTCAGGATGGTGGGCTCGATACCGTCGAGGCAAACTGGCACCTCGGGTTCGGGGCGGATCAGCGCGAGTACTCGGCCGCCATCGCCATCCTCGAGGATCTGGGTGTCGACGCGCTGCGACTGCTCACCAATAACCCGGCGAAGGTCCGTGCGGTGGAGCGCTCGTCGATCCGCATGGTCGCCAGAGTGCCCCTGGTGGCGCCGCCGACGGACCACAACCGCGGGTACCTGACGGCCAAGCGGTTGCGCCTGGGGCACCTCCTCGAGGACCTTGGGCAGTGACGACACGGGAACAGATCGTCGAGCCCCACGCGGCAACAGCCTGCTGGCGCGCCTTGACCCTGCTGGCAGAAACGGTCCGCGGCCACGGCGCGCCGATCCGTAGCTGCTCGCTGCTCATCGGCGAAGCTCCCGCGGTGTGCCTGGATTCGCTCACGCCCCCCGCGGGCGACGGCTGGCGGGTCTCTCTGGTCCTCGACGGCGAGTCCGCCTCGAACGGCCCGCCGGCGGGCGCAGGGGAAAGCCGCTACCGGCTCGATGACCTGATCGCGCTGCGGAGGCTGACCGATAGCACCCTGCCAGCGGCCGCCGCGGCGTTGCTCGAGCTCTACCTGCCCTACTGCATGGCGCCCGTTCACGCCCGGCGGGTGCGGCGGTCGTTCACCGTCAGTCACTTTGCCCAGTCGCTCGACGGCAGGATCGCCACGCACCTCGGCGACTCCCGGTGGATCGGCTGCGCAGAGAACCTGGTTCACGCCCACCGAATGCGTGCCCTGTGCGACGGCATCCTGATAGGCGCCCACACCTTGCGCACGGACCATCCGGCGCTGACCGTGCGCCACGCCGAAGGGTCGGACCCGATTCGGATCGTCGTCGGCGGCGCCGTCGATGTCGACATCGACTGTCTCGCGCGCGCGGGCCCCGGTCGGATCCTCTTGATCGGCGAGGGTGAGGAACCAGCGTCCCCGCAGGTCGAACGCCTGGCGCTGCCGACCGAGAACGGGCGCATCGCCACCACCGCGATCCTCCGTGAGCTCTACCGCCGCGACATCCTCTCCGTGTACATCGAGGGTGGTGCCGCTACCACCTCGGCCTTCTTCGCCGAGAGCAACATCGACGTCTTGCAACTCCACATCTCCCCGCTCATCATCGGTCCCGGGATCAGCTCGTTCCAGCAGCCGGCGATCCGGTCCGTCGCCGAATCGGTGCGCTTTGACAGCCACGTCTACCGGTCGGTGGGTGACGGCATGCTGTTCGTCGGAAGGGCCGCATCGTGACCCGGCGGGCTTTGCTGGTTTCCTCCGCGAGCCCGTACCCCGTCGTTACCAATGGCTGCGCCCGGCTGGTGAGCGACTATTTGGCGCACCTGTTCCCCGCCGATCGGGTCTACCTTCTCCTCACCCGTCCGGGTGACTGGGCACCTCTGGGGCTGTATTTCGGCGGTCGGCCCGTGGCAGGCGACCTGACTGTTTCTGGTCTCCTCGCCCACGACTTCGCTTTCGTCTTTTTCATCGGATTCCAAGAGAACGAATTCACGATAGAGCTCGCTCGCTCCCGAGCCTCCTTCTGTCTCACCGATACCTATCCTCACCCCGATGTGCCGGACGGGCTCTTCCGCGGCATCCTGTCCCATCGGAGCGGCGATCCTCACCCGGACCTGCTCATCGTCGGCGGTTCCTACGACGATGAGGTGTTCCACCCCGATCGAGCCAACCGTAATCGAGCCGGCCCCGATCGAGCAGGGCGTGATCGAGCCGGCGAGGAGTGGGTGCTGAGCGTGGGGAGGATCCATCCGGACAAGCGCCAGCTCGAGCTTTGCGAAAGCTACCGGGAGCGGATCTTCGAGGAGTACGGACTCCCGCTGTACCTGGCGGGAGGTATCGCCGACACGGCCTATTTCCGCGAGGTGGAGAGGTACATCGACGGCGTCAGCGTCGTCTCGAGCATCGATCCGGGGCAGCCGCTCGCCAGTTCCAACTGGCACTCGGCCCCGGAGATCGCCCGGCTCTGCCACCGGGCACGGCTTTGCGTCCTGGCCTCGCCGAAGGAGAGTTTTGGCCTGGCGCTGATCGAGGCGATGGCGTGCGGCACCACCTGTGTCGTCAACGGCGACTACCGGGGATTCGCGGAGTTGGATCTGCGGCCGAACGTGTACGGCAACATCACCGGGAAGCGCGGCTCCGTCGTCGATCTCGTGGCCCGCGCGCTCTGCGACGACGTTCGGATCGACGCTTCCGACTGGGCCAGGAAGTACGCACTACGCGAGACCCGTGAGGTCCTGTCGCGGTTTATCGATAACCGCCTGTAGGTCGATGACCGCCTGTAGACGGTCCCTGTACTTCGTCGCACCCCACCGCGTGGCGGTGCGGGAAGAGCCACTGTCTCCGCCCGGCGCCGGAGAAGTGGTGGTCGAGACCATGGTATCCGCTATCAGCCCGGGCACCGAGATGCTGGTCTATCGCGGCCAGGTGCCGGCCGACATGCCCCTCGACTCGTCCATCCCCGCCCTCGCCGAGGCGTTCGCCTTCCCCCTCAAGTACGGCTACGCCGCCGTGGGTCGGATCACGACCCTCGGCGCGGGCGTCGGCCGAGAGTGGCTGGGAGCGTGGGTGATGGGCTTCCATCCGCACCAGAGCCATTTTCTGACCAGGCCGGCCGAGCTCGTCCTCGTTCCCGCCGGGGTCTCGCCCGAGGACGCGGCCTTCTTACCCAACGTCGAAACGGCAGTCACCTTCCTGATGGACGGCCAACCGATCGTCGGAGAGCACGTCGCGGTGTTCGGGCAGGGCGTGGTGGGGCTGCTCACCACGGCGTTGCTGGCGCGCATCCCCCTCTCCGATCTGGTGACCTTGGACCGTCATCCCCTGCGGCGCGGGTGGTCGCTAGACCTGGGTGCGCATCGAGCCGTGGACCCGGCGGCGGCCGGCGAGATGGAGCGCTTGCGCTCGTCTTGTGATCTTACCTACGAGCTTTCCGGCAGCCCGGCCGTTCTCGACGAGGCCATCGCCGTCACCGGCTTCGACGGCCGGGTCGTGATCGGGTCGTGGTATGGCGACCGGCTCGCCCACCTGCGCTTGGGCGGATCCTTTCACCGCAGCCGCATGCGCCTCATCAGCAGCCAAGTCAGCACCATCGCCCCCCGCTTTGCGGGACGCTGGAGCCAGGCTCGCCGCCGCGAGGTAGCCTGGCGGATGCTCGCCGAGATCGAGCCCGCCCGCCTCATCACCCATCGTTTTCCCGTGTTGCGCGCGGACGAGGCTTACGACTTGCTCGATCGGCGCCCGGAAGAAGCCGTGCAGGTGATGCTCACCTACTGAGCGTGATGCGAGTCGGCCTCGTGATGACGGCAGTATCCAGACCCTCACCGGCGGTTATCTCTACTACCCCAGGTTGCTGGATCACCTGACGTCACGCGGAGATCGGGCCGAGGTGATCTCCCTCCCTCGACGGCACTCCAGCTCTTGGTCGCGGACCGTGAGCTCTTGCTGCGGATGGGGCTCGCGGCTCGGCGAAGGGCGGCACATCACCCGACGTGAGATCAGTCTTTCGAGCGCGCTCATATTTTTCTGCGCTCCGTGGTCGAAACCCACCGGGAGTAGATCCCCCTCTGAGGCTAGAATCAATGAGTTAGGAGAGGGTCTGTCGTCTTATATGACAATTTTGTCGGAGGGGCTGAGTGGGTGAAGGGGCAGGAGACCTCTGGGATAATAGGAAGTCTGTCATCAACCCAAATCCGGAGGGCTGCCCCAATGAGAGTTTCCCGCGAATGCACCGCACGTGTCACCCCTTTGAGCGCCGTGGAGCGACCACAGGCGTTCATCGCCGGGCGATGGTCATCGAAAGAACCGCGCAGTGATATGGAGGGCTTCGAGCGCGAGTTGCACGAGTACGTCGTGGAGGTCGAACGGGAGGGGTTGGCCGAGGAGCTGTCCCGT
>JBQTJM010000318.1:0-2535 GCA_052387115.1 Gammaproteobacteria bacterium
AAAGAATACCGAAACAAACCCGGGCGCGCGGCGCTCGCTGTGCCTTGTCGTACTCGGGTCAGTTCCGGTGCCCTTGGCAACGAGGCGGAACTCCTCGGGGTGGCGACTTGGCTCGACGGCGAGGTCCGCGTCAAGGTCAGGCCAATACAGGTTTTGCCGTCGCGGACACTCGACGTTGAACAGCGCGGTAGGCTGGGATGAACGGAGTGAATCCCAGCATCTCCACGTCGAATGCCGGGCTTCGTTAAGGACAACCCCCCGTCCCGAGCGCATACAGCAGCCCCTTCGCCGGCTCGCCCGAGACGAACCGCGGTAGTGCTCTGCGCCGCCCATGGACCGTGGGATCTTGAGGCCGTCAAGTGCCAACTCGCAAGGAGACCCAGATGAATCACGGAATGATACGGTTTATCGCCGCCCTGTTCCTCGCGTGCTTGAGCCTCATGGCTCAGGGTGTCGAGGTGGTCACCTACTACCACAACGATGCGCTCGGCTCGCCGATCATCGCGACCGATCAGCAGGGCCGCGTGGTTTGGCGCAAGTCATATGCGCCTTACGGTCAGCCGATCGGCCCCGCGGCCCCGAACGAGCCCGGTTACACCGGCAAGCTCGAGGAGCCCGACCTCGGGATCCAGAACTTCGGTGCCCGCTGGTACGACCCCCGGATAGGCTGCTTCCTCACCATCGACCCCGCCGGCTTCGACCCACAGAACCCCCAGAGCTTCAACCGGTACGCGTATGCGAACAACAACCCGTACAGGTATGTGGATCCCGATGGGCGGTGGGCCGAGACGGCAATCGATGTGATGAGCCTTGGGCTGAGCGCCAACGCATTCGGTAGCGATCCCTCTCTCGCCAACGGCTTGGGCCTCACCTATGATGCCGTAGCGACGGCAGTGCCTTTCCTCCCGGCCGGCTTTAGTATCATCAAGAACGGCGCCAACGCTGCTGAAGCCGTCGGTGATGCCTCCAAGACACCTGAGAAGCTTTACCATTACATTGGCGCGGATCCTTCGAAGATCGCTACGGAAGGATTGAACCCCGGCGCTGGGGGTCAGCCTGACGTGTACGCCTGTCTTCCAAGCGTTGACTCACCTGTTCGATGTCGATGAGCTGACCGGCGGCTTCCTTGAGACCCAACCCGATCCCCTCGGCCTTCCAGTCCAGTAGATCGCTCAAGTACGTCTTGAGCAACTGCGCCGCCAACTCGCCCTGCGGCTGGTGCGTTGCCCGGGCAAGCTCGGCCAGACGGTCAGCGGTATCGCGATCAAGTTGTACGTCCATAGCGCCTCCTTTAGCTGCTCAGATGACCGACCATGCGGCAAGTCAAGGAACCTGATTGGCCTCATTCAATGAAGTCTATTGATATGGATATCACTGAGCAAGGAAGTACCCTAGCTCGCGGCCGCCGGTTTCAAGACGAGGACCCCCTCCACGGGCTTACCCGCCAGGGGCCGCGCCCGCCCTTCCAACCAATCGCGGTACTGGTCGCGATAGTGCGGTGACAAGGGGTGCCCGGATTGCCCGCCCGGGAGGTGCAGGATGGCGTCGGCCTCGTGGCCGGGGCTGACCACCATGCGCTCGCTGGCGCCGTGCTGGACGTGGCGCTCGTAGACCACGCGCACGCATTGGGGGCAGCCGGACAGGGGCTCGCGCGGCATGTCGAGGAGACCGGCCAGCCACGGCAGGCGGGCGGAAAAAGGGTGGATGATCCGCGATCGGCCCACCTCGCCCCAACTCAGACGGTCGAGCGGCACCTCGGGATGCGCCTCGCGCAGGCTCGCGGCGCTCTCTTTGAGCCCCTCGAGGAGAAACGCCTGCCAATCGGGATAGCGGACCGGGTCGGGTAAGGTCTCCGGCAGGCGCGCCGCGAGGAGCTTGCGGAGCGGGACATCGAGCTTGTACCAGCTATAGGAGAAGTCGGGATCTAGCGCGCGGCAGGTCCCCAGAAACGGCGCGAATACCTCGCTCGTGAGGCGCCGGCGAAACTCGAGGAGGAGGGCGAATCCCAGGCTCCGTGCGTCCGCCCGACCGTCCCAGCGTTTCAGCGCCCGCCGCACCGCGCCGGCCTCCGGCCAGTCCCGGGTGGCATCGGTCTCACCCAGCACCCAGAGGGCGAGGTCCCGATAGAAGTCGTAGAAGCCGCCGCGGGTGTCGAGCTGCAGTGTCAGCATATCGGGCTCGGTGGCGGCCGAGAGCCGCTTGAGGCGCGTGCGGATCCGATGGCCCCGATAGCCGTGGGCATAGTCATGGCCGATGGCGTAAGGGTAGTCGGACCCCACCATGCGGTCGTTGGCGGTGACGAGGAGGCCTTGCGGGGGGTCGAAGACGCGCGGCAGCGCGGGCTCGGGGAGAAATCCCTCCCAGCCGCGCGACCCATCCGCCCAGGTGGTGGCGGTGGCACCGTCGAAACCGCGGCGCCTGGGGAAGCGCCCCATATAGGTCCAGCCGATCCGGCCGCCGCCATCCGCGAGCAGTGCGTTCTGGGGCGGCCCGCCGGCGCGGTTCATGACGCGCGCCGCGTCCTCCACGTCCATA